>JAZDHO010000071.1:0-11635 GCA_043805815.1 Chloroflexota bacterium | reverse complement strand
TGGGCGGAGCAGAAGACCGGCGTGCCGGCGGCAACAATTGACCGCATTGCGCGGGAGTTTGCAGCAGCCAAACCGAACGCCATGGCGCACCCCGGCTGGCGCACCTCGAATTTCGTCAACTCCTTTCAAACCGAAAGGACGATCGCTGCGCTCAACGCGGTTGTGGGAAACATATTCGAGCCGAATGGGTGCCTTGTGGCCGAGAGCCCGGAAGCGGCAGGTGTGCAGCTTGGAAAGCCACCTCAACCGCCCTACCCGCGCAACTCGGCCCTGCGCCTGGACGGAGTGCCGTGGAAGTATCCCCTCGTGCCCCTGAAGCTCGGTGTGTTCCAGGAGATACGGGATTCGATACTTGCCGGGCAGCCTTATCAGGCTCATGGTTGGTTCATTGCGCGGCAGAACCCCGTGCAATCGCTGCCCGACCGACGGAAGACCCTGGAGGCCTTTGGCAAGATGGACTTCGTCGTCACCACCGATATCTCCATGAACGACACCGCCTGGTTCTCCGACGTTGTACTGCCGGAGGCGTCGTACCTGGAGCGCTACGATCCCCTTGCGGTCCTAAGCGGACAGGTCTACATCCGCCAGCCGGTAATTGAGCCGCAAGGAGAGGCCAAGTCCGCCCTTTGGATTTACAAGCAGCTCGGCGAACGACTCGGGCTCGGAGAGTACTTCCAGTACACAGACGAGGAGGATTACCTTCGACAGCAGCTCGCGCCGCTGGGCTCAAGCCTGGAGGACATACGCGCCAGCGGCGTCCTCAAGCCCTATCGTGCACGGAAACCCCGCGAAAAGCTCTTCAACACGCCAAGCGGCAAGGTTGAGATCTATTCGGAGACGCTGGCGAAGGCGGGCTTTCCGGCGCTGCCGACCTGGGATGAGCCTGCCGCTCCCGAACAGGGGCAGTTCTACCTGCTCACGGGCAAGGGCGCGCGCCAAACCCAGTTCGCAACACAGAACAATCAATTACTGCACAAGTATGAAGACGAGCCTCGCCTGTGGATGAACACAAGGACGGCGCGGGCTCAAGGACTCCGCGACGGCGACCTCGTGAACGTAACCAGTCCGGTCGGGAGCATCCATGTGAAGTTGCTGGCAACCGAGGCAATTCGCCCCGATTGCGTCTACATGCTGCCGGGCTTCGGCCACCTGTCGCTGGGGCTCACCACCGCGTATGGCTTGGGATCCAGCGACTCGGACCTGCACGTGACGTACACGGACCCCATCAGCGGCGGCCAGGCATTGAGCCAGACATTCGTTACGGTGAAGAAAGCTTAGCGGAGCAGCTATATGGCAAGCATTGAGCATCATGCCTACTTGTTCGACGCCACGCGCTGCATTGACTGCCGCGCCTGCATGATCGCCTGCAGCGTTGAGAACAATGTGCCAATGAACGACACATACATCTGGGTAACCGGAAGCAATGTCATGGGTGAGTATCCAGCCCTGCAGCGGGCCAGCATGCCGTACCACTGCATGCACTGCCTGGCCCCGGATTGCGTCTCGGCCTGCCCGGTCGCCGCCTGGTACAAGCGCGAGGATGGCCCTGTGCTCTACGATGCAGACAAGTGCATCGGCTGCCGGTACTGCATGAATGCCTGTCCATTCAGCGTCCCGCACTTTGACTGGGATAAGGGGCTGCTGGGCGGCGCACTGATGCACAAGTGTACGATGTGCGAGCACCGGCTGGAAGTCGGGCAGGAGCCCGCCTGCGTGCATACCTGCCCCACGGGCGCGCTTAAGTTCGGTGAAAGGCAGGAGTTGATTGCCGAGGCGCATGCCCGCATCCAAGCCCACCCCGAGCGCTATGTCCACCACGTATACGGCGAGCAGGAGAATGGTGGCACCTCGTACCTGATACTTTCCCACGTGCCCTTCAGCGAACTTGGATTGCCCGAGATCGGCGCCGTCCCGGTAAAGAACGTGAGTGAAGCTGCCATGGGCGTAACCATCCCCTTTGCCCTGGGTTGGGGCGCGGTGCTGACTGGCGTGACGGTCGGCGTACAGCTGAACAAGAAGCGGCAAGACGACGCCGCCAAGAAGAAAACTGAGCCGGTGGATGCGACCGCGGGAGGCGAGAAATGAAGGTGCAAGTTGCCATGCATCCGCGGCTGTTCCGGTTCCGCCCCAGCATCCTGGTTTCGGTGCTCGCAACCTTGATGGCTATCGGCCTCATCGTGGCAATGGTCCGTTTTGCCTCGGGGATCGGCGCCATCAGCAATCTCAGCAACACATATCCGTGGGGGTTCTGGATCAGCTTCGACATCTACACCGGCATCGCCATCAGCAGCGGAGCCTTCCTGCTCGCGGCCGCGGTCTACATATTCGACCTGAGGGAATTCCGTCCGCTCCTCATGCCGTCGATCCTTACGGCGCTGATCGGATACTTCATGGAGGTCCTGGCACTGATGGTGGACCTTGGGCGGCCAGAACGCATCTTCAACCTGCTCCTGTTCCAGAACTACACTTCACACATGCTGGTGGTGGGACTGTGCGTGATGATCTATCTGGCGATCCTGGCGGTCGAATTCGCACCGGTGCTCCTGAAGGGGGTCAAGAAGGAGAAGCTGGCAGTGATGTCCCGGCGATTCATCAAGCCCGCCGTAATCCTGGGTGTAGTCGTGTCAACCATCCATCAGGGCTCGCTGGGCTCGTTGCTCCTGATCCAGTCTGCAAAGCTTCACCCGTTGTGGTGGACGCCTCTGCTGCCTGTGATGTTCTTCGTCTCGTCCATTTCAATCGGCCTGGCGATGATCATATTCGAATCTTCAGTGAGCTCGCGCTATTTTCGCCGGGGGCTTGAGACACAACTGTTGGAGAAGCTGGCCCACGCGATCCCGATTTCGTTGGGACTCTACGTAGCTCTGAAATTCGCGCAGCTGGCCTTCAGCGGAGATCTCCGGCATCTCTCTACCAGCGGCCGGCTGAGCATGCTGTTCTGGGCGGAGATCATCGTCGGCGTCGCGATCCCACTGATGCTCTTTTCCGTGCCGCGCAACCGTCTGAACCCCCGGATGCTGCTTACGGGCGCCATACTTCTGCTTCTCGGAATGGTCCTCAATCGCTTCAATGCCAGTTGGTTCGGCATACAAAGACTTGAGAATGTCACTTATGTCCCGAGCCTGATGGAAGTGTCCATCTCGGCGGCGATCTTCTCTTTCGGGATTCTGGCATTTGGCCTGGCGGCGCGTTACCTGCCCCTCTTCGAAGACGCCGAAACCGTTGGGGCGCATTCCTGACCAATGGGCATGCGCGCCTGCGTCCACGCAGCCGTCAAGGCGGCCCGGTGCGGTCCCTTGTTGGCTTGCCTTCTGCTGACTTGCATTAGGCTCGCGGGCGGTCGCGCCGGGTGCGCAGTTATAATCCCTCGATGCGCCCGTCGTTCTTCCATCACCTGCATCCACCAACCATACCCGCTCCGCAGGCGCGCTGGCGTTACACCCTGGGCGCAGGTGGAATGGCCGTGTTCCTGGCCCTGGTGGTGGGAGCTACCGGCATACTGGAGATGTATTACTACATCCACACCCCGGAACGGGCGGCCCTTTCGGTTCAGACCATCACATACCTTGTCCCGTTCGGCGGCCTTGTGCGCAACCTGCACTACTGGTCGGCGCAGTTGCTGCTGGTCGTGATGGGCGTTCATCTCCTGCGCGTCTTCTTCACGGGCGCTTACTCTCGGCCACGGCGTTTCAACAACATTCTGGGAATGGCCCTTCTGGTTGTGGGTGTACTGCTGGATTTCACGGGCTATGTGCTGCGCTGGGACCAGGGCATCCAGTGGGCGCTGGTTGTGGGAACGAACCTGCTCGAGACAATCCCCGCTATCGGTCATTCACTGTACGTCATCATCACCGGCGGGGCTGAGCTAGGTGCAGCGACCCTCATCCGGTTCTATTCCTGGCATGTATTCGGCCTCACGCTGCCTTTTGTGGTGCTGGCCGTTTGGCACATCTTCCGCGTCCGCCGCGACGGCGGCATCGCAGTGCCCCCGCCGGCGCTGCGCACCGATCACCAGCGCATCTCCCGACATGAGCTCGTCCGCCGGGAGGCCCTTGCCGCCCTTTTGGCCGCAACGGCCCTGATGCTCCTTGCCGTGGCGCGCCCTGCGCCGATCGGCGCGCCGATCACGGACGTCCGGGAGTTGACCGCAGAGGCCGTCGCGCCCTGGTTCTTCCTCTGGGTGCAGGAGTTGCTGAAGTGGGGTGACGCGTTCGTCCTGGGCGTGCTCGTGCCTCTCGTCCTGCTTGGGATGCTGTGCGCATTACCATACCTTCTCCGTGGTCCGGCGCCCGCCGAACTGGGGCGCTGGTTTCCGAAGTCCGGTCGCGCGATCCAAGTCCTGGTTGGTGTGATCGCTGCCGCGCTGGCTTCTCTGACGGCCCTGGCCCTCCTTCAGGCACCCTGATCGATGAAAGGCTCGGGGCTGGCACTCGGTGCCATCGTACTGCTCGCATCGCTTCTGGCTGCGGCAGCCGTGCAGATGTCCAAGCCGCGGCCGGTGGAGTTGATCCCCTCGCTAAGCCAACAACCGGAGTACTGCCTCACCTGTCACGGTGACCTGCCGGAGATCAGCGCCGTGCATCCGGTGCACACCTTTGGCTGCGTCATTTGTCATGGCGGCGAGCGGCTGGCGCTCGATGAGCAGCTCGCCCACAGCACCATGCGCGGCGGCGCCAATCCTTCGGACTTTGCCGTCGTGGAACAGTCCTGCGGCGGGAGCCAGTGCCATTCCGGCAGCGAGGCGGACCGCCGTGACCACATCCAGCGAGCGACGACGAGCGTGCAATCCACGTACGCGGGGGCGATCGCGAGTATCCTGTACACATTCGGCGCCCAGCCAGATCTGACGGCCAGATATGGAGTCTCAGCCGTATCCGATGAGATGGTGAGCACGTCGACAGGCGTTGCGGCTTTGGAGCACTTTGACGCCGCCTCCTTTGGCAACCCTTTCATAGAGGAGTTCAGTCGCAACTGCACATCCTGTCACATCAATGCCCAGCCTGCCGACGGGGTTGCGTACGCGAGGTTCACCGGCTGCGCTGCCTGCCACTCACCCACCGGCGCTGGGGAGAGCGCGGCGGAAGACCGGGAAACTCACGTGCTCACAACTGCCATTCCCTACACGCAGTGCAACGCATGCCACAACCGCGGCAATTACGATCTGCGAACGATGACCTTTGTTCCACGCAGCGACCACCCAGTGGACCGCATGCACGACTACTATCAACCCATCGCCCAATTCGTAAGATGCGAGTACACGCTTGACTGCATCGACTGCCACACGCGCGTCGAAGCGATGGGCGATGGGGATCTTCATTCGAGCAAGAAGGAAATCCAATATGTTCAGTGCAAGACATGCCACGGGACGCTCACGGAGCTTCCCGCAACCATCACGCTGACTGACAACAACGACGTGGCATTTCGTCTCGCCCAACTGAATCCGGTCGTCGAGTTGAACATTGGCGACCGCGTGCTGGCCACAGAGCAGGGGGAGGCGCTGTGGAATACGCGGATCCTGCCTGACGGTTCCTACGAGCTGGTTGGCAAGGCGACGGGCGAGAGGTTCAAGTTCCGACCGGTGAAGGGCTCCAGCTGCACCCAGAACCCTGAAGAGCAGGGGTGGCAGTACTGCCATGAGTGCCACGCGGTGGAACGGTAGCATGTCCAGACCCTCTCGTCGGGATTTCATGAAGGTAATCACGGGGTACTTGCTCGGATTGTCCGGCGCGCTGGGAATCGCCGGGGTGGCGCGCTATCTGACATTTGAGTCTGAACCGCGACGACCCACCGAGTATGATCTTGGGCTGGCATCGGACTTCGCGCTCGACACCCGAACGCCTGTGAATGAGGTGCCCGCCCTGCTGATCAGGAACCAGGGCGGATTCGTGGCCGTGAGCCTCCTGTGCACGCACCTTGGATGCACCGTCGAAGAGTCGCCGGATGGCTTCGTCTGCCCGTGTCACGGCTCGCGTTATGATGTCCGGGGCACAGTGCAGCGCGGGCCAGCAACAGAACCCCTTCGACAGCTGAGGACGGAGGTCACAGCCGACGCCCGGCTCGTCTTGCATACCGAGTAACGAGAAGAAGGATCCATGGACTCCCTTTCAGAAATGCTGCAACTCTCGGCCGCGCGGCACTCGCACCTCTGTCCACGCCAGGTCCTGGGTGTGCGCATGGGAATTGCCGGTCTGGCCGCGTTGGGCATCCACCCTCCCGTGAGCAAGCCGACCGGCCTAATCATCGTTGAAACCGACGGCTGTTTCGTAGACGGTATTGAGGTGTCCACCGGCGCGACCATCGGGCACCGCACCCTGCGTGTCGCAGACCTCGGCAAGATCGCCGCCACGTTCGTCGATGTGGGCGGCGGCAAGGCCATCCGGCTGGCGCCGCAAGACGGCGTGCGGTCACTCGCATCTGCATATGCTCCACGCGTGGATGAACGCTACGCCGCGCAGCTTGAGGGCTATCAGGCCATGCCGGATAGTGAGCTGTTTCAGCTCCAGGCCGTCGCCCTTGATCCGCCGCTGGCAGCACTGTTGAGCAGCCCGGATGCCCGGGCGACGTGCTGTCTGTGCAACGAGGAGATCATCAACGAGCGCGAGCTGGTGCGCGACGGCGCGGCAATCTGCCGATCATGCGCGGGCCAGGGTTACTATACGGCGAGGAGGACCGTGTCGCAGGTTGGCGACGCGACCAGCCGCGCTGCCAGCCATTCTTAAGGAGGATGTGATGAGCAAACCTCCAAAGCCGTATCAGGCGTTTCGCATCGACTATCCCTCGGTATATGCAGCCTATGAGGCGCTCGGCGCGGCCGTGTCGAACGCGGGCCCGCTGGACGCCAAGACCCGCGAGTTCATCAAGCTTGGGATGGCAGCCGCCAACGGCTCCGAGACGGGCGTGGAATCGCATACCCATCGGGCACTGGAGGCCGGTGCAACCGAACACGGGATCGAGCATGCAGTCATGCTCGGAATCAACACCCTGGGATTCTCCAGCATGATGGCGGCCCTCACGTGGGCCAAGCAGGCGATCGCCAATCACACGGGATAGCAGTCGGCATTCGTTACGCGTCCGAAGGCGGCGCCAGCTGTCTCATGGACGGAGTTCATCCGGCTAGCACCGCCGGCTCGGGGTGCGTCGCTTTGCTATAATGCGGCTTGAGGCCAATTGAAGGATCTCGAGTGGGAGCTCTTGACCGAAGTGAGCGGCCGCCTGCAAGCGGACCTGCTCAGGAGCCACCTTGAAGCCGAGGGGATCGAGGTTGAGCTCTTCCAGGAGGCCGTGGGGCGGCATGCCTATCCGGTCACTGTCGATGGCCTTGGTCGCGTCCAGGTTTTCGTTTCAAAGCTGCAGATTGCGACAGCACGGCAGATTCTTGCAGAGCACGAGTCCTAGCGCGAGCTGAACGAGCCTGGCATAGCGCGAAACGCGTCGTGCGCCCGGCGCGCTCATGCAAGCAGCGGTCATGGGGAGGGCCAATAATGGACTTTGAATTGACGGAGGAACAGCGCGCCTGGCAGAAGGCCGTGCACGGTTTTGTCTCGAATGAGGTACGACCGCGGGCGCATGAGATCGATGAGACGGGTGAGTTCAATTGGGATGCAGTCCGCAAGGGCGCGGCGCTTGGCCTGATGGGCCTGGGCATCCCTGAAGCATACGGCGGCGCCGGCGTGGACGCGATCAGCGCAGCGATCGCCATCGAGGAGCTGGGTTGGGGCTGCGGCTCCACGGCACTCTCGCTCGCGGCCCACAATGGCCTCGGTTCGATGCCGATCGTCCAATACGCCAGCGAAGCACTGAAACAGCGCTGGCTGCCATTGGTGGCCAGCGGCAAAGGCAGGCTTGGCGCCCTGGCGTTAACAGAGCCGGGCGCGGGGAGCGATTTGCAGGGCGGCATCAAGACCAAGGCAGAAAGATCCGGCAACGAGTGGGTGATAGACGGAGCCAAGATGTGGTGCACAAATGCGGCCATCGCAGAATACATCTTGACCCTCGTTCGCACGGATCCCGCGGGAGGCAGCGCCTCGCTGAGTCTCCTACTGGTACCAAGCGACGCACCGGGACTCAGCATCGGCAAGCCAGAAAAAAAAATGGGCTTACACGGCTCTCCCACCAGCGCGGTAGCATACGACGCTGTCCACGTGCCACTTGACCACCTGCTCGGACAGGAGGGGGATGGCCTGCGCCAGGCCCTGGCGACCCTGGATGCCGGTCGGATAAGCATCGCTGCCATCGGCGTTGGTTTGGCGCAGGCTGCGTTCGAACACGCCAAGTCCTATGCCAGGGACCGGAAGGCCTTTGGTCAGAGCATCTCGAGTTTCGAGGCCATCCAATGGATGGTCGCGGACGCCGCCACCGAGATCGCGGCGGCGCGCTTAATGACGTATCATGCCGCGTGGCTGAAGGAGCAAGGACGTGCCTACACGAAAGAGGCGGCAATGGCCAAGCTCTTCGCCACCGAGATGGCAGAAAGAGTCTGCCGCAATGCCATCCAGATCCACGGCGGCTACGGTTACAGCAGCGAATACCCCGTGGAGCGCCTGTATCGCGACGCGCGCCTGATGACGATCGGCGAGGGCACGAGTGAGGTCCAGCGGTTGGTTATCGCGCGAAAGGCGCTGGCCTGATCCTTCCCGTCTGAGAACAATAAGGATGCCCTGTCAAGTGACAGCGCAGCCATTTTTCTCGTGTCTCACGGCACGCCTCCGCTATACTGTGATCAGGTCCTGAATGTTGTCAAAGGTCGCAGGGCCGATGCCGGCAACGTCCAGGATATCTTCAATGCGCGCGAATGGACCATTCTCCGTTCGATACTCAATTATCCTCTGGGCTGTCGTCGGTCCGATGCCCGGAAGCGATGCCAGTTCCTCGGCAGAGGCCGTATTGATATTTACGAGATCCGCTGAGGGAGTGGAAGTAGCAGCCGCGGCCGGAACGACTCGGAAGCCGACGGTGGGCTCCGCGCCAACGGCCGCCGCGCCGCTGCGGGCAGGAACGTTCAACTGCTGACCGTCCTCCAGTCTTGCGGCAAGATTGAGGGCATCCGGGTCAGCAGCCGACGACAGACCCCCGGCGGCGGTAATGGCATCCTGGACGCGGCTGCCCTCGACAAACACGTACACACCCGGGCGCAGCACCGCCCCAATTACGTGCACCTCGAGCGGCACCTGCGTGGGAGGCGCCTCGAGCGTTACGGGCTTTCCTGCCGGCGGCCGCGCGACTAGATACAGCACCGCCGCCAGGAAGAAGCCCGAGAGCAGTCCAACGATCACATAACCGGCCTGTCGCATACCGCGATTCTACTTCAACACCATGACGAGCAGGCGTTCATCAGCCCGAACTGCGCCGATCAGCAGCGACATGACTCTCGCCAATCTCCGGAAGTACGCCGGCATTTCTGGCACGGCAAGTTCCCGAAAACCCCACTTCGCGTACAACGGACCCAGGCTCGAGCGGCACGTCAGGTAGAGCGGGCGTGGCGCCTCAGCAATTAGCCTGTCAATGACAGTGCGCGCCACTCCATGCCCGCGGTAACTTTCCTCGACGGCAATCGAGGCAAGTTCGATGATATCCGGGCGGTGCGGCTTCAACTGACCGCAGCCGATAAGCCTCCCTGCACCATCCACGGCAACGAGGAAGTGCCGCCAGTCCAAGTTGGATGGATTGATGCGTACGCGCCGTATGAGCGCCCGAATGGCCGCGGAGTCATGCGCGGTTGCAGGACGCAACGAGAAATCAAACGTCATGCGGTCAGCCGAGAATGCCTGCAGCCACCAGAATCGTGAAGGTGGCCACGAACCAGTGCACCAGGAACGGATAGATGAAGGATCGAGTCCGATAGGCGATCCAACCGAATGCGAATCCTCCGAATACCGTGGAGAGCGCCTCAATCTCCGGCTTGCCAATGTGCGCCAACGCGAAAGGGACAGCCTGCAACCACAGGCCGTCCGGGCCAAACCTCCGCGTGTATGCAAAAAGGATGAACCCGCGGAAAAAGAACTCCCAGCCCAGTAGGTCGAAGCCCGTGGTCCAGGGCAGGCCGGCAAGCTGCGACTCATAGTATTGCTGCATGGCGCCGCCCCGCGCGGTCAGCCAAAGGATGGGGGCGATCGCCACGATGGCCGCGCCGGTCAATAAGCTGCCAACTTTCCAGTCACCCAGGCTGAAACCGTACGAACCCGGATGCTCACGGAACACCACCAGGATGGTAACCAGCGGGATGGCGAGATAGAGGATCAGGCGGTCAAACACCTTGACCGGAGTCAAACGGTGATAGGCGTCCACCATCAACAACAGTGTGCTGAGTATGGTGAGAACAACAATGCGCCAATCGAAGTTCCATCGGTCGCCGAGAAGGCTTCTCATGTCTCCGTTCCTAGTAAGGCAGGTATAGGCGATACCCGCTTGCGCCCATCAGGCGAACCAAAGTCGGCCAGTTCCGCACGAGCTGGGAGCACCAATTCAGCACCAGCAGCGCCACGCCGGCTGCGGCCAGCCAAAGGGACAGCGGCTGGGCCCTTGGAGCAGCGCCGCGTTTCACCCATGCCGCCGCCGCGAGGACCGCAAGGAATGGGACCAGCGCCACGTGGAATCGCTCCTCCGACAAAATCAGAATGTGCGGGGCCAGATAGGCTGCGAAGAGCAGCACCAGGAGAGTGGTTTGCGAGCTGCGCCCCAGAGTCGTGGCGCCGAACAAGGCGGAAGCGGCCAGGAATGCAAAGGGCACTCCCAACGCTCCTAAAACCAGAAACAAGACAGGTGTTGCCAGCGGGCCGAGTAGCCCGTTGGAATAGAAGTAGGCGAAGGCCCGCCACTCGAGGTCAAAGAAGTGTCCCAGGCGACGCAGCGCAAGGTACGGGAAGCGGGCCGGATCATCCCGCATGAACTTCAGGGCCGCTTGTATCCCGACCTGGTCACGGACCCCATCGTCAAGGATTGGCAACAGGTCCAGCGATGGCCCAAATGTGAAAGTACCCGTGGAATCTGGATGGTAACCCAGGTACAGGTTATAGCCCATCGAAGTCTCAATCCCAGTTGGCCGGCCGGACAGCACCGAATTGCGCGCGACCCACGGGGCAATCGTGCACCCGAAAGCCAGCGCTGCCAGCACGGCAGTCCGAGGGCGCCTCAGATCCAGCCAAATCCACAGGAAGGCCGCCAATGCAAAAGGAACGATCACAGAGCGCGTCAATGCCGACAAGCCGAGCAGGACTCCGGCAACGACTGTCACTGCGATCTGCGGCGCCGGTGGTCGACCCGCGCCCGTGGGCAATGAATGGCGTCGCGCCAGTGCGAGCAGGGTGAGCACTGAAGCCAAGACCAGGGGAAAGAAGAGGTTCTCAGTTGCCAGTCCCAGCGGAAACAACACCAGCATTGGATACGCGGCGACCATCACGCCGGCACTGCGAGCTGCCTTCTGCACCGCGTCGTTGCTTCGAAACTGGCCTTCGAGGAGCCTGAGTGCGGCGGCGTAGGTAAGCAGCGAGAGGATCGCTCCCAGGCCAGCCTGGACGAATCGCGCGGCCAGGAATCGATCCTCACCTGCGCCAAAGGCCATGTATATGACGGCCAGGAATGCCGGATAGAGAGGGGCGCGGAAGGTCGTGAGAATGCCGCGCGGATCGAGCCCCAGGGA
>JAZDHO010000070.1:0-8666 GCA_043805815.1 Chloroflexota bacterium | reverse complement strand
GCGCTCTCGGCATGCTCCTGGGTCGCGTGCCCTCCTTCGCCGCTGGGCTGCCGCTCACGCTGCAGTCCAGCTTTGATCGACTGACGATCTCAATGATGTTGGGCGCGAGCCTGTTCGTGGCCGGCCTGCTTGAACTTTCTATTTCGAGCCTGCGCGCCAGGACGTATGCGCTGGCCGCGCTGCTTGCACTGGGCATCGGTCAGCAGTTCTTCAATGCCAACATTTTCCGCCGGGATTGGCAGCGCCAACAGGAGATTTACTGGCAGTTTGCCTGGCGCATTCCATCCCTCAAGCCGCACACAGCCATTCTCACGCAACAGATGCCGCTTGATTACGAAACCGACCTGGCCATGACCGCGGCCATCAATTGGATGTATGCGCCGGACCTTCACCCGCCTTATCTTCCCTACGCCGTCGTCTACACCGAGAAGCGGCTGGGGGGCGACGCGCTGCCTGGACTCAGGAGCGGAATGCCAATCAGGCTCCCATTCCGCACGATGGTCTTCAGCGGGAACACATCGCAAGTCATCGTGGTCTACGTGCCCCCCAGCGGCTGCCTGCGAGTGTTCGATCCGGCCTACGATGACGCGGAGACGTACTCCAGATTCCCCGAAGCACTCACGGCGGCGATCCCACTTTCCGATCCCAGCCGCATCCAGGTCGAGGTACCATCCCGCGATCTACCTGCCCCCCCATTCAGTCGTGAGCCTGCGCGCAGCTGGTGCTACTTCTATGAGGGGGCGGAATTGTCGCGCCAGCTTCGCAACTGGGGCAACATCGTCGCCCTGCGCGCACAGGCGGCGGAGGAAGGGCATGAGGCTCAGGATCCGTTTGAATGGCTGCCATTTATTGAAGCTGAGGCGCGAGCCGGGGATGTATCCTGGGCAATGCAGACCACGCGCGCGGCCCTGAACGATGAACCGAGGTTGGAGCGCGGCTTGTGCGCCCTGTGGAGACGGGTCGAGCTCACAAGCTTCGATGGCTCGCGAAATCCGGGCGAAGACATGCTGTCGGAGATGCGATGCAAGGAGTGATTGTTATGCGCGGCTTGACGCCTCAAGGCGTATATGCTAGTATCACTTTTTTGGGCGCGCTGAAGAGGAGACGTGATGCATAACATCCCGTACGGAAGGCTGCTTTTCATCCTCGTAACAGGGGTGACGGTGGCATCCGCCTGCACACAAACGTATTCGCAGGCGCCTCTGGCAACGCCCACGCTGATATCCACCGGCCTCTTCGTGTCTCCGTTCCCCTCCGGTCAGGATCCACTCCAGATCGTCGCTGATCTCGGCACGCAGACGGCGGTGGCAAAGACCGCCGAGGCGGGCGGCGCAGCGACGCCGGGAACATCCGTTGCGGTAACCGGCACACCCGTCACGGCCAGCGGCGTATCTGCAACGGCCACACTCGGCAGCGCAACCGCGTCGGGAGCGTCCACCGTGGTGCCCGCAACGAAGTCCGCGACCCCGCAAACTACCGCGGTCATTTCGACAAGCGCAGTGAGCGCTCCATCTTCGTACACGCTCCAGGCGGGCGAATTCCCCTATTGCATCGCGCGGCGCTTCGACATCAATCCCGATCAGTTGCTCTCGGCCAACGGCATCACGGACGGCAGTATCTTCTACCCGGGCAAGACGCTTACGATTCCGCAGTCTGCTGGTCCGTTCCCCGGCGACCGCTCCCTGCGCGATCATCCGGATACGTACACGGTCGCCTCATCAGACACGACGATATATGGTGTTGCCTGCTACTACGGTGATGTGCTGCCGCAGGATATCGCCAGCCGCAACGCGCTCTCGCTATCAAGTACGCTGACGGCGGGCCAGCTGCTCACCATTCCGTGAAGAATAGTCGTAATAGTTGAAGCCCAGGCGGCTGCGCGCCTGGGCTTATTTGATAGGAGCACAGCATGCCTTCATTTGAGTTCTTGAAGTCAGAATCTCTATTCGCGGGACGGGCATTCAAGATTCGGCGGGATCACCTGCGGACTCCTGATGGGCGCAAGACGAGCTTCGACATTGTGGAACATGGCGGTTCCGTGGTGATGCTGCCGATCGACGAGATGGGGAATGTGCTCTTCGTGCGGCAGTATCGGCACGCGGCGGGCACTGAACTGCTCGAACTCCCCGCCGGGACACGGGATGGCAGTGAATCCTACGAGTCGTGCGCCGCACGCGAGATGCGCGAGGAAACCGGGATGGCTGCGGGCAGGCTTGAGAAGGTTGGCGAATTCCACCTCGCGCCCGGGTATTCCACCGAATTCATGGCGGCATTTGTGGCCTGGGAACTGAAAGCCGATCCGCTCCCGAGTGACGCTGACGAGTTCCTGAAAATCGAGCGCATCCCTGTGCAGGAAGCCATGCGCATGGCTGAGCGAGGGCAGGTGCCGGACGCGAAGTCGCTCGCGGCACTGTTCTTGGCGCGGCCCAGTCTCGCCGAATACTTGTAGTTGGATCGGCAGCGCGCCGAACGGCAGCTTGCGTTTGGTCCATTCCGCGCTGTCATCCGGAAATCGACCCAACTTTGTCCGAAATATGACAACCAGCGGGGGGAATGGTGCCATAAATTACTAACGACTCCAAGTTACGGGGGATAAACTTCACCGCTGGTGAAATTTTCGGCGGGCGCGCGCCCGCTTCCCAAGGAGTCAAGCGAACATGGAAACTCCGATCATTACTATTGACGGCAACGAAGCTGCTGCCTCGGTTGCACATAGGATGAACGAGGTCATCGCCATCTACCCGATCACGCCCTCCTCCAACATGGGCGAGTTTTCGGACGAGTGGTCCGCCAAGGGACAGAAGAATCTTTGGGGGACGGTCCCGACCGTGATTGAGATGCAGTCGGAGGGCGGCGCCTCCGGCGCCGTGCACGGCGCCCTGCAAACAGGCGCTCTGACAACGACCTTCACGTCGTCGCAGGGTCTCTTGCTCATGATTCCCAACATGTACAAGATCGCCGGCGAGCTCACGAGCACGGTGTTCCACGTGGCCGCTCGCGCCATCGCGGCGCATGCGCTATCGATCTTTGGTGACCACCAGGATGTGATGGCCGTCCGCCAGACCGGGTTCGGGCTGCTTTCATCCGGTTCCGTTCAGGAGGCGCATGACTTCGCCGCCATTGCACAGGCGGCCACGCTGCAGTCCCGCGTGCCGTTTGTGCACTTCTTCGACGGATTCCGCACATCCCACGAGATCGCCAAGATCTTCAAGCTTACTGACGATGAACTGCGTGCCCTGCTCGATCAGGACCTGATCCGCGCCCACCGGGCGCGTGCACTCTCTCCCGAGCATCCTGTCTTGCGGGGCTCGGCGCAGAATCCGGACGTGTACTTCCAGGCGCGTGAGAGCGTCAATCCGTACTATGCAGCCGCACCGGGTATCGTGCAGGGGGCCATGGACAAGTTCGCCAAGGTCACTGGCCGGCAGTACCATCTCTTCGACTATGCCGGCCACAAAGAGCCCGAGCGTTTGCTGGTCATCATGGGCTCGGGCGGCGAAACAGCCGAGGCCACGGTCGGATTCCTGGCGCAAAAGGGCGAGAGGGTCGGCGTGGTGCGGGTAAGGCTTTATCGCCCGCTCTCCAACGAGCAGTTCGTGGCCGCGGTACCCCGGTCCGTGAAGAGCCTCGCGGTCCTGGATCGTACGAAAGAGCCGGGAGCCTCGGGCGAGCCGCTTTACCTCGACGTGGTCAATGCCCTGAGCGAGGGCGGCCGGACCGAGATTCGCGTCATTGGCGGCCGCTACGGCCTGTCGTCCAAGGAGTTCACGCCGGCGATGGTCAAAGCCATATTGGATGAGCTTGGCAAACCGACCCCCAAGAACCATTTCACGGTCGGCATCAATGACGACGTGTCGCACACCAGCCTGCCCGTGGATTCATCCTTCTCGACTGAGACCGAGGATACGGTTCGCTGCATCTTCTTCGGGCTGGGCGCAGACGGCACCGTGGGCGCCAACAAGAACTCCATCAAGATCATCGGCGAAGAGACCGAAAATTACGCTCAGGGTTACTTCGTCTACGACTCAAAGAAGTCGGGCACGGTTACTATCTCCCACCTGCGCTTCGGCCCCCAGCCCATTCGAGCACCCTATCTGATCGAGGCCAATCAAGCCAGTTTCGTCGCCTGCCATCAATTCAACTTCCTCGAGAAGTTCGACATGCTGAAGTATGCGAGGCCGGGCGGGGTGTTCCTGCTCAACAGTCTCTACGAGCCGGACAGAGTGTGGGAGCAGCTGCCGATCGAGGTGCAGCGGCAGATCCTCGAGAAGAAGCTCAAGTTCTACGTGATCAATGGTTACGATGTGGCCGAGAAGACGGGCATGGGTGCACGCATGAATACGATCATGCAGACCGCGTTCTTTGCCATCAGCGGCATTCTGCCCCGGGATCAAGCCATTGCCGAGATCAAGCACGCCATCGAGAAGACCTACGGCAAGCGGGGCGATGCCGTCGTCACGAAGAACTTCGCTGCCGTTGACGGGACCATCGAAAACCTCTTCGAGGTCAAGGTTCCCGCAAAGGCCACCGCCACGGCGACTCGCCGGCGCGCCGTCCCGCAAGAGGCGCCCGAGTTTGTCCAGAATGTCATTGCGCCGATGCTGGTATTCGAGGGCGATGACCTGCCCGTGAGCGCCATGCCGATCGATGGCACCTTCCCGACCGGGACCACACAGTGGGAGAAGCGTAATATCGCGCTCGACCTCCCGGTCTGGGAAACCGACCTGTGCATCCAGTGCGGCAAGTGCATCATGGTCTGCCCCCATGCGGTCATCAGGCAGAAGATCTATGACGACAAGCTTCTGCCAGGGGCGCCCGCCACGTTCAAGCACATGCCGTCGAAGTTCAAGGAGTTCTCGCAGGGCATGGCCTACACCGTTCAGGTCGCGCCGGAAGACTGCACAGGCTGCGCTCTGTGCGTCGAGGTCTGCCCTGCCAAAGACAAGACGCAGGCCGGACGAAAGGCGCTGAACATGGCTCCGCAGATCCCGCTTCGCGAGGACGAGGCCAGAAACTGGGACTTCTTCATGAGAATCCCGGACCTGGATCGGAAGCTCATCAATCCATCCACAATTAAGAATTCTCAGCTCCTGCGACCGCTGTTTGAGTTCTCGGGCGCGTGCTCAGGCTGCGGCGAGACCCCCTACCTCAAGCTGATGTCGCAGCTATTCGGCGATCGAGCGGTCGTCGCCAACGCCACGGGCTGCTCATCCATATACGGCGGCAATCTACCCACGACGCCCTGGGCAATTGACTCCCATGGACGCGGGCCAGCCTGGTCGAACTCGCTGTTCGAAGACAACGCAGAATTCGGCTTGGGCATGCGGCTGACGTTCGACAAGCAGAATCAGTATGCCAAGGAACTGCTGACCGTCCTGGAAAAGGAGCTCGGCGCCGAGCTCGTGCATGCGATCCTGACCGCAGATCAATCCACCGAGGTCGGAATTGACGGCCAACGTGAGCGCGTGGCCCAGGTGAAGAGCGCGATCGCCAAGAATTCGTCTTTGCCTGCCAAGGAGCTTGCGAGCGTTGCCGACAGCCTGGTGAAGCGTTCGGTCTGGATCGTCGGGGGCGACGGCTGGGCCTATGACATCGGGTACGGCGGTCTGGACCACGTCCTGGCGAGCGGGCGTAACGTCAACGTACTCGTGCTCGACACGGAGGTGTATTCCAACACGGGCGGTCAAGCGTCCAAAGCCACACCTCGCGCAGCCGTTGCCAAGTTTGCGATGGCGGGAAAAGGCCTGCCCAAGAAGGACCTGGGCCTGATCGCCATGGCGTACGGTTATGTCTACGTCGCACGCGTAGCTCTCGGCTTCAACGATCAGCAGACTCTGAAAGCCTTCCTAGATGCCGAGTCCTACGACGGCCCGTCGCTCATCATCGCCTACAGCCATTGCATCCAGCAAGGCTACGATATGATCCATGGGCTGGAGCAGCAGAAGCTCGCCGTGCAATCCGGCGCCTGGCCGGTGTATCGCTACGATCCGCGCCTGGCCCAGCAGGGTCAGAACCCGCTGCAGATCGAATGCAAGGAGCCGACTGTGCCGCTCTCGCAGTATGCATATAACGAGACGCGCTACAAGATGCTGACACAGATGGACGAGGCGCGGGCCGAGAGGCTCATGCAGGAAGCGCAGCAGGACGCCACAGCGCGCTGGCGGCTGTACGAGCAGATGGCGGCCATGCACTACGGCACGAACGGGAACGGCAAGGCGGCATCCTAGGGGCGAGAGAAAGGCAACACAGGATGGTCGATCTATCCACAACGTACCTGGGGCTTCGGCTGAAGAACCCGCTGGTCGCATCCGCCTCGCCGCTCTCCAAGCGCAAGGAGGAGGTGCAGCGGCTTGAAGCATCTGGAATAGCGGCCGTCGTAATGCATTCGCTATTCGAAGAACAGATCATCCACGAAAGTCTGGAACTGGATCACTACCTCTCGCGCAGCGCGGATTCATCACCTGAGGCCAGCAGCTACCTGCCTGATACGGGCGAATACAGCCTGCTGCCTGAGAAGTACCTTGAGCACGTCAGCAAGGTGAAGAAGGCGGCCGGCATACCGGTTATCGGCAGCCTAAATGGCGTCTCAAAAGGCGGATGGGTTCGCTACGCGCGCCTGATCCAGGACGCCGGAGCCGATGCCCTCGAGCTCAACCTGTACTACCTGGCCATCGATCCTGCGTTGACCGCCCGGGAGCTCGAGGATGCCCAGGTGGAACTGGTCGCGGCCGTCAAGTCCTCCATAACCATCCCGCTGGCCGTGAAACTCAGCCCGTTCTACACGTGTCTTCCGAATTTCATCCAGCGGCTGGCAGGCGCGGGCGCAGACGGGATCGTGTTGTTCAACCGCTTCTATCAGCCCGACTTCGATCTCGAAGAATTGGCCGTCGCACACACCCTGGATCTGAGCAGCCCCGCCGAACTGCGTCTCCCGCTGCGCTGGATCTCGATCCTGCATGGGACCATCCGGTCGGACCTGGCTCTCACGACAGGCGTGCATGACCACCAGGGCGTCCTCAAAGCCATGATGGCCGGGGCCCGGGTGGCCATGCTTGCTTCCGAGCTTCTGCAAAGAGGCGCCGGCAGGGTGGCCGAGCTCCTCTCGGATTTGACGGCATGGATGACGGAACGCGAATACGCCTCCATCAAACAGATGCAGGGCAGCATGAGCCAGCAGTCCGTGGCTGAGCCCGCGGCGTTCGAGCGGGCCAACTACATGAAGGTCCTGAGTTCCTTCCGCGACTTGCCGTAGCTTCCACCAGCAACAAGAACAAAGAACCTCCGGATGACCGGAGGTTCTTTTTCATTGACCCTGACCGACTGTCACGATGCCGTCTCAGCGGGAGCCGGGGCATTCTTGCGCTGGCGGAAGGTGATGCGGCCGCGCGCCAGGTCATACGGCGACATCTCCACTGACACGCGATCCCCGAGCAGGATGCGGATGTAGTACTTGCGCATCTTGCCCGAAAGGTACGCCAGGATCTCATGCCCATTCTCGAGCCGGACCCGGAATTGCGTGCCCGGGAGGGCCTCAATCACGACCCCCTCGGCCCGAATCTTATCTTCCTCTTTTGCCATCGCGGCCTCCCATCGGCCTATTCGTAGTCCCGGGTGAAGCTGCGCCGTTTGATGCGGCGGATCGCCTTCTTCTTCTCCATGCGGCGCTGTTCACTCTTGGAGACGAACCAACGCTTGCGGCGGACCGTGCTAAGAACTCCGCTCTTGACGACCTTCTTACGAAAGCGCTTGAGCAGCGAATCCTGGGATTCACCGCCGCGCAATACAACCACTGCCATGTCTGATTCACCTCCTTCCGCGTCCTGCATGGGCCGGGACAAGAAAACCCCCGGCCGTGCTGGCGGCTGAGGGCGGGGTGGGCAACCAATTCGGCGAAATTGACCTTTCGATCAAATAAGCGCTTCACACTCCTCGAGTTGTCAACGACGAGCGACGCCCGTCCCTCACCTTAACCAGCAGGGCGATTATACACGATGGCGGATTAAAAGAAAAGCCCCTTGGCAATGACCTACTCTCCCGGGAGGTCGCCCTCCAAGTACCATCGGCGCTGGCGTGCTTAACTACCGGGTTCGGGATGGGACCGGGTGTACCCACGCCGCTCAAATCACCAAGGGACATTTCACAAAGTTGTGACCGAATAGCATTGGTTGATGTAGTCAACTTCCAGGAGATTGCTTCGGGGAAGATCGCCCCTCGCAATGACGTTGGGAAGGCGAAAAGTATCAAGTTCTCCGCACCACGGGATTAAGCCCTCGACCATTAGTACAGCTTGGCTTAACGCATTACTGCGCTTACACCTGCTGCCTATATAGCAGGTAGTCTACCTGCGGTCTTACTCCCTTGACGGGAATACAGGGATCTAATCTTAGGGCGAGTTTCCCACTTAGATGCTTTCAGCGGTTATCTCTGCCAGACATAGCTACTCAGCAATGCCGCTGGCGCGACAACTGACACACCAGAGGTCTGTCCACCTCGGTCCTCTCGTACTAGAGGCAGCTCCCTTCAAATCCCTTGCGCCCACAGCGGATAGAGACCGACCTGTCTCACGACGGTCTGAACCCAGCTCGCGTACCGCTTTAACGGGCGAACAGCCCGACCCTTGGGACCTTGTCCAGCCCCAGGATGCGATGAGCCGACATCGAGGTGCC
>JAZDHO010000069.1:0-37524 GCA_043805815.1 Chloroflexota bacterium | reverse complement strand
ACCACCTTGATCATCGGATTGAGCGCGGGACCCGCTGTATCCTTGAATGGGTCCCCCACCGTGTCGCCCACCACGCCGGCCTTGTGGCGCTCGGAGCCTTTGCCCGTGTTCCTGGCGATGTTGATGGGTTCGTCCTCGATCAACTTCTTAGCGTTGTCCCATGCGCCACCCGAGTTGTTCAGGAACACCGCCAGCAGCTGTCCGGAGATGATGATGCCGGCAAGCAGGCCGCCCAGGGCCTCAATGCCGAGCAACAACCCCACGACCACAGGGGTGACGATGCCCAGGAGGGCGAGGCCCACTAATTCCTTCTGCGCGGCGGCTGTGGAAATCTCCACGGCTTGGCGATAGTCCGGCTTGATGCGGCCCTTCAGCACACCGGCCTTGAACTGCCTGCGCACTTCCAGCACGATGAGGGATGCCGCGCGGCTGACAGCCTGGATGGCAAAGGAAGAGAACAACCACGGGATCGCGCCGCCGATCAGCATTCCCACGAACACCTGCGGAAGGTCCACGCGGATGCCTGTCGCCTGGATCTGCTGCTCCAACGGAATTCCCAGCGATGTTTGAGCGCGAGAAACGTCCACAAGGAAAGAGCCGAATAGCGCTACCGCCGCGATGACTGCAGAGCCGATGGCGACGCCCTTCGTGATTGCCTTGGTTGTATTACCCACGGCGTCCAGGTCGGCCATGATCTGCTGCGCGTCCTTGGTCGCCCGGTCGGTCTTCCCCGACCACGACATCTGGCCGATGCCGTTCGCGTTATCGGAGATCGGCCCAAACGAGTCCATCGCCACGTTGTTGCCCGTCAGCGTCAACATGCCGATGCCGGTCATGGCGACGCCGTACAGGATATAGGTCACGCGCGAAGCCGCGTCCACACCGGGCATCGCGCCAAAGATCAGGATCGACGAAACGATCGTCAATGCGATCACCAGAACGGCCCAGACAGAGGACTCAAATCCGGTCGAGACACCCTGAAGAATCAGGGTCGCCGGACCCGTGTCTGCAGCTTTCTTGATCGCGCGAACCGGCGAGGCATGTGTCCCGGTGAAGTATTCGGTGAGACGGTCGATGATGATCGCCAGCAGCACGCCGGCCCCAACGGTCGCGGGTATCCTCCACCAACCGCCGAGTTCAGGCGCCTGCAGGTACAGGAAGCCAGCCAGGAAGAACAATGCCGCTGAGATCGCTGCCGAAGAGAGGAAGCCGCGGAAGATGGCGGCCATGGCGTCCCCGCTCTTGCCCGGGCCGCTGCGCACTACATATGTGCCTACGATCGAGGACAACACGCCGATACCGCGCACGATCAGCGGGAAGATGATCCATTCGAGACGGCCCGTGAGATGCCATAACGCCAGACCCAGGATCAGGCCTGAAACCATAGTGACTTCATAGGACTCAAATATGTCCGCAGCCATGCCGGCGCAGTCGCCCACGTTATCCCCGACGAGGTCGGCCACGACCGCAGGATTGCGGGGGTCATCCTCGGGAATTCCGGCTTCCACCTTGCCCACCAGGTCGGCGCCGACGTCCGCCGCCTTGGTGAAGATGCCACCGCCCACCCGCATGAACAGCGCCAGCAGGGTTCCGCCAAAGCCAAATCCAAGCAGGGCGTCAGGTGCAGCAATTCCCAGAACGATGAATATGACGGTCCCGCCCAGCAATCCCAGGCCGTCAGTGAGCATTCCCGTGATGGTGCCCGCGCGATATGCAATGCGCAGCGCGTCCCCAAAGGACCTCCTGGATGCAGACGCCACGCGTACATTGCCTTGGATCGCCATTCGCATGCCGATTTGTCCGACCGTGAGCGAGAACAGTGCCCCCATCACAAATGCCAGCGCGCGCGCCACGCCAATAATCAAGCGAACCTGCTCCGGGCTGTTGGAGCTGAAGCGCTCCAGCGCCTCAGGCGAGGGCGGCACAATGTAGACAGACAGAAAGAGCGCTGCGGTGAGGATCAGAATAAGCGGCAGGATCGAGCGCAGCTGCTTCCCCAGGTATGCATCCGCGCCATCTTTGATGGCGCCCCAGACTTCCTGCATCTTCTCGGTCCCCTTGTCCTCACGCAGGATCTGGGTTCGAAGGAAGTTGGCGTACAGCAAGCCCAGGATGGCGACGCCAAATACCGACCAGATGGCGATTGCCTCAAGTGTGGTTAGTCCGTACATTGCGTACATGCGGCGGATTTCCTCCCGAATTGGCGATAAGTTCGAGCCCAAAGCCTAGCAAAACAGGCCGATTTTACAGGTGCGGGGGGTTTGTGTCAAGCAGGCGGCCCGTCTTAGGGTTCCGTTGACACGATTCGCCTATTCTGATAGTATATGTCCTGATCTTACCGCGCGGCCCCCGGAGCAGCAACCAGAGACCATGCCGGCGGGAACAGGAGACTCAAGATGCTTCAGGATATTGAGTTGCGGACCATAACCCTGACCGATGCTGCTGCAAAAGCGGTCAGCGACATCGTCGCAGAGCGCAAACTGGAGGGGTATGCTCTGCGTGTCTACCTTGCGGGAAGCGGATGCTGCAGCGGCGTGAACTTTGGAATGGCACTGGACAACAACGTACGCGACGTGGATCGGACTTTCGAGTCCGGCGGCGTGCGGCTCGTGGTGGACCAGGTTTCGATGGACTACCTCCAGGGTGCCAGCATCGATTTCGTTAATGATCCTCAGCGCGGCGCGGGCTTCGTAGTGAATAGCCCCGGTTCTCACAGTCACGAGCATGCCCACGGTGAGGAAGCCTGCGCGTGTGGGGGTTCGTGCGCCTGCAGCAACTGAGCGCCGCCGCCATCTTACGAGCAACGCAAAGGGCTGGCAGACCGCAAGGTCCGCCAGCCCTTTTCTTCCGTGCGCGTCCTCATGCAGGCTACCTGCCACGCAAGAACGAGATCATCGTGCCCAGGGCGCCGATTACCGCGAAGCCCAAGATCAGCAGGCCGACCGGGATGCGACTGGCCGCGCCCGCCTCGTCAACGAAGGTTGGTATAGCGAGGGGCGGCACAGCGGTGAATGTCGGCAGGCGAGTGGCGTTCTCGGGCGGGATAAAGGCCGCTGCGAGCGTCGGGTCAATGGTGGGTGTGGATGCGGGTGTCGGCGTCGCCGGGACCTCCACGCGCGGCAGCTCTTGTCCTCCGCTCCCCGACAGGGAGACGTAAAGAGCATAAATCCACGCTTGCGAGCCGGGCACTCCGTCGTAGCGGATCAGGATCCAATCATCGTTGCCCAGGGCCCTACCCAACGCGGGCGCCCTTACTCCCGTGAGCAAGACGCCGATGGCAGGATAGTTGAGGCTGCTCGGACCCGAGTAGACGCGGACCCTCTCCAGACTCGGGTCAACCGCCACTGTCGGTCCGGTCGGCGTGCCGGTGACGGTGGGGATCGAACCGGTTGGCTGCTGTGCCACTGCTAGTCGTCGCGCCGGCACTTGTGTGAGCACGCCGACGGCGGCGCCAGCCAGCAGTAGCAGCGTCATTTCCCTGAATCGCATCACGCTCCTGCCGCCGCGCCTTCACCGGCGGAAGATGAAGGACACCGCAAGCACCAGCCCACCAAGGAGAGCTGCTGCCATGATCGCGGCGCCGGTCGGAAAATCTCCCCGCGGCCGCTCTGCTTCAGTGAACGTCGGTCGAACCAGCGGCGGAGGCGGCGTGAACGTAGGTAAGCGCGTCACCGTGGGTTCCACCTGGAAGGCAGCCACCAGAGTCGGATCAAATGTCGCAGACGCCAAGGGCGTGGATGTGGGCGGGGACTCGACCTCGCGCACCGATCCCGTGAGCATTACATATTCCGCGTAGACCCAGCCGACGCCTCCCGGGCACTCTGGAAACTCGATCTGTACCCACGCTCGCGCTGGCGTCGTGCCGAGGGCCACTGTGGTCGCCCCAACGGGCAGCGAGCCGCAAGGGATGGGGAACGTGATCGTGCTGGGCCCCGCGCGAACGTTTACCGCTTCTTCGAACGTGTTCGTAATGTAGGCCTGATCGATTCCGGGCAAGGCGGTGTCCGTCGCCGGGGCTTGTGCGCTCGCGCCTCCTGGTGGCTGAACGCCAAGGAGCGCGCCCGCGCACAACCCCGCGAGAATTGCCATGGCGATGTAAGAGCCCTGTGATGCACGCATGCTCGATGATCTACCGGGATCAAATCGGTTAGCGATTATAATCCCGAACATGGACACCAAGTTCTACCACGGCCAGCTGAGTCCCATCGACATCGCTCGCGGATTGATCGCGGAATTCGATCGAGGCAACCTGCGCGCGCAGATCGTGGGCGAGAGTGATGATCTTGCAGTTCAGATCGCGACGCGGCCCGGGACAAGTTCTGGCGGCCAAACGGCATTGACCATCAGCATCCGCAGGTCGGAAGACGGAGTGCTTGTCCAGTCCGGAACTCAACAGTGGTTGGGGACCGCCGCCAGCCTTGGGCGCACGACCATCGCCGCGCTGGCAAACCCGTGGAACTTGCTCCACCGCTTGGACGACATCGCCCAGGATGTCGAGAACATCCAACTCATGGAGCGTGCCTGGGCAGTGATCGATCGCACCACGCGCTCCCTGGGCGCAGGCCTCGAGATGTCCGAGAGGTTCAAGCGCCTCACGTGCGAGTATTGCGGCACCGCCAACCCACTGGGCGAAGGCAGCTGCGTGGCCTGCGGGGCACCGATGGGGCAAGCCCAACCCCGCGCTTGCTCCAATTGCGGCTTCATTGTCGCAGCCGACGAGGTTCGGTGCCCGAACTGCGGGCAGGCTCTCGTCGGGCGGGATGCGGCGGGTCGCGGGCAACCCTAGGCGGCGCGCTCCGGGCGCCTCAGACATTCTCGCGCGGCATGGAGTGGGGGACTCACACGCCCTGGCGTACAGCGGCCGCCAAGGCGGCGCAGACGCACTTGCGTCCCACCGGAAGCGTTATAATTTTCGACGCCAGTAGACTCAGCCTATGAAGCTGCAAAGACTTGAAGCGCGGCTCCGCGAACTGCTCGAGGTCCGACTGATTCGGGCGCTCCCCGGCAAGAGGTCCGAGGACTTCCTCGTCCAGCGCCTGACAGAGGCAATTGAGACCAGCGCCCGCCTCGATCCCAGCGGCGAGCACGTTGCCCCAGATGTGTATACGCTGTTCGCGCACGCCAGCGCGCGTGCGCGCTGGCAGGTGCCGGGCCTGGTCGACGCGCTGCTTGCGGCGGTCAAGACGGTGGCATCCGACGCGGGTCTGCGTTTTGACAATTCGCCCACACTTACGTTCGCGGACGATCCGACGATCACCTCAGACGAATTCAGGATCGTGGCCTCCCACAGCGCCGACGCTCTCGGCCAGACCCAGGACATGCAGACCGGCGCCGATGGGCAGCACGCGTCCGAGGAACTCCCGGCGCTTCCGGAGAACGCATTCTTGATCGTTGACGGCGTCAAGGAATTTCCGCTGACGCGGGCCGTCGTCAACATCGGACGCCGATTGGACAACGAACTGGTGGTGGATGATCCGCGGGTGTCGCGTCACCACGCCCAGCTTCGCGCCATCAAGAGCCGCTACGTGGTCTTCGACCTCAACTCCTCCGGCGGCACCTTCATCAATGGGCAGCGCACCTCGCAGACCGTCCTCTACCCGGGCGACGTGATCTCGCTCGCGGGCGTCTCGTTGATCTACGGACAGGACGTACCGCTGCCGCAGCGCGATCTCCGTCACACGGGTCCTCGAAGCCAGGCTGGAGCGGAACGCGCGACCGCCATTATTCGCTCAGTGACCGGCAGGATCAGAAAGAAGCCATGACCGGACCGATAGTCCTGGTCCTGCGCCTGCTCGCGGCAGCAGCCCTGTACACGTTCCTGGCCATCGCCCTGTGGATGATGTGGCAGGAACTTCGCCGCACGGCGGCTCTTGCCGCAGGCCACAAGGTGCCACCCATACGACTCGAGGTCAGCGCGCGAGGTGCGCGGCCTGTCGTGCGCTTCTTCACGCAGACCGATGTGATCCTGGGTCGCGATCCATTGTGCGACGTGCCGCTTAGCGACAAGGCCATCTCGGCCCGACATGCGCGGCTCAGCTTTCACGACGGGCAATGGTGGGTCGATGACCTGGGATCCACGAACGGCACACGCCTCAATCGCGAGCGCGTCCTGGTGTCCACGGTGTTGACCAGCGGCGACGAAATCAAGTGCGGATCCGCGAAGGTGCTTGTGACCCTGCCTGGCGAGGACAGCAGGCGACGGTCCAGGCGCGGGGAGGACCATGACTGAATCCATTTCATTGGCCGTCATCGGCGGCTCCGGGCTGTATGAGCTGAATGGTCTGCAAAATGCGCGGTCGGTGGATGTCGACACGCCGTTCGGACCTACGAGCGCTCCGATCCTGGTGGGCGCTCTTGACGGCCGTACGGTTGCCTTTCTCCCCAGGCATGGCACGGGCCATCGCTTGATGCCCACGGAAGTGCCTTATCGCGCCAACGTGTTTGCCCTCAAATCGCTGGGCGTCGAGCGGATTGTGAGCGTCAGCGCCTGCGGCTCGCTGCGCGAGGAGTTCGTTCCTGGAGACATCGTGATTCCCGATCAGCTGTTCGATTACACGAAGGACCGCGCCCGCACGTTTTTCGGCGATGGCGTTGTCGCGCACCTCAGCGCACCCGAGCCGTTCTGCCCGGAGCTTTCAGGGCAGCTCCGGGAGGCGGTTCTCGCGGCTGGCGGCACGGCCCATCGCGGAGGAACGTTCTTGACCATCGAGGGGCCGCGCTTTTCCACGAAGGCCGAATCCCATGTCTTCAGATCCTGGGGTATGTCTTTGATCGGCATGACCACTGCGCCGGAGGCCTTCCTCGCACGGGAAGCGGAGATCTGCTACGCCGTCATGGCACACGTCACGGACTACGATGTCTGGCACGAAAGCGCCGCCCCGGTCACGGTGGAGGCTGTCGTCCGCACCTTGGAGCAGAACACGGCCCTCGCGCAACGGGCGATACGCCTGTTGTTGCAGGCGTTGCACCCCGATCGCAGCTGCGACTGCCCGAACGCCCTGGCGGGGGCCATTATCACGAGACCGGGTGCTGCTGTGAAGGAAACGCTGCTCCAACTGGGTCCGCTGGTGAGCAAGTACATCGCCCTCTAGCGCATGCGGACAACACGCTCACCGTATCGCGGTCGGCCTGTCCAGCGCGCACACGATTGTCTTGCCCTTCTCGGCCTGGTAGTCCTGACGTTTGCAATCCATGCCGCGAGTCCGGTAACAACGAGCACCGACTCGGCCTGGACTTTCCATGTGGCGGCCAGCATCCTCAGGGAGGGTGACGTCGATCTGGACGAATACCGGCCGCTCATGGACCTCGACCTGGACTACCGCCTGCGAACCATCGGCGGGCACGTCTACTACTACTACCCGTCCGCCACTCCGTTGCTCCTCACTCCCGTTGTGCTGCTCGCGAACGCGGTTCTTCCTACTTCGCGTTCTACGGACTTCTATGGGTACCTCGCCGCCCACGGTCCGGATGACCGCACTGCAAGGCTCGAAAAGCTGGTAGCATCGGCCATCGTCGCGCTGGCGACTGCCGCGATGTATCTAATCGCCAGGCGCTTTGGGGGTGTCGGCCTTTCGATCGCCCTTGCCCTCATCTTTGCCTTCGCAACCTCGATGTGGTCAACGGCGAGCCGCGCCCTCTGGCAGCACGGACCCTCTGTTCTGCTGCTGGCGACAGCGCTGTATCTCACTATCTCGACCCCCGAAAAGACCTGGGCCGTCTTCGCAACCGGCTTCATCCTTGCCTTCGCCTACCTTGTCCGTCCCACCAACAGTCTCTCATTTGCGTTCTTCGGCCTGTTTCACTGGCTCAACGGACGGCGGCGTGTGTGGGCCTACGCTCTTGGCGGCCTGGCGGTCCTCATGCCATACGGGATCCAGAACTGGAACGCCTACGGTAATCTGTTCCCACCCTACGCGTATCAGCTCTTCGAGAGACTGGGGACGCCGGTTGCCATCGGGGAAGCACTTGTCGGAACACTGGCCAGCCCGAATCGGGGGCTGTTCGTTTTCACGCCCATCTTCCTCTTTGCAGGGTTCGGCGCGTACCTGGCTGTCACGCAGCGCGGCCTGCATAAGGCGAATCTTGATCTCTACATCATGGGGATTCTCGTAAGTCACTGGGTCACCACCTCGCTTTTCGAAGACTGGGGAGGCGCATGGTCGATTGGACCGCGCTACTTCGTCGACGTGATTCCCTACTTCACATACTTCCTGATACCCGTCTTGGGATCTCAGGCATTCCGGCGCTCGGCCTGGCGATACGCCTTCCTGACCGCCGTCGCAGCCAGCACGCTGGTGCAGTTCCGCTGTTCTGTCAGTCAATATCCTTTCATGTGGAACGGCAAGCCGCGGGCTCTGGTCGACGCTCCGGAGAGGAAATGGGACTGGGGAGACCTGCAATTCCTCCGCGGTTTGTGCCGCGCCGATCCACTGGAGGGCAGGGCGCCTGCCTGTTGGGTGGAACGCGGTGAGTGATCGAGGCGGGCGCCGGCTGCTGGCGCTTGCGACGGCGTTCGTGTTCGCGCAGGGCCTGATCCTCATGCTCTCACCCGCGGTCCGCGAGAGGTCCTGGGCGGCGAGTCTCAAGCTCTCGCATTGGCTCGGCATATTCGTTTGGCTGGTCACGATGCTTGTGCTCCAGCGCCTGCTGGAGCACACTCTGCCGAATCGCGATCCCTTCGCCCTGGCGCTGTGCGCCCTCCTGAGCGGCTGGGGTGTCGTGACTATCTGGCGACTCGACCCAACCTTTGGGCTGCGCCAGACCGCCTGGTTGGTGGTCAGCGCAGCCGCGGTGATATGGCTGGTGGGTCGCTGGGACGATTTGACGATCCTCCGCCGCTACAAGTATGTCCTGCTGGGGGGCGGGTTGATCCTCACAGCGCTCACCATCATCCTCGGCACGAGTCCGACTGGAGCGGGCCCGCGCCTGTGGCTGGGCTGTTGCGGCGTGTATCTGCAACCGTCAGAACCGCTGAAGCTGCTGCTGGTGCTGTATCTCGCAGCCTACCTTGCGGATCAAGTGCAGTTGCGGACGCGGACGTTCCCGCTGCTGTTGCCCACCGTCCTTGTTGCCGGGTTGGCCTTGCTTCTCCTGCTGGTCCAGCGGGATCTTGGCAGCGCCAGCATCTTCATCCTGCTCTACACCATCATCCTCTACGTCGCCACCGAACGAAGGCGCGTTCTGATCGCGACGGTCGTGGCGCTTGGACTGGCAGCAGCCACCGGCTTCCTTTTTGTGGACGTCATCCAGGCGCGGCTCGAGTCATGGCTCAACCCCTGGACCGATCCCAGTGGACGGTCATACCAGATCATCCAATCGTTGCTTTCCATTGCCAATGGAGGCATCGTGGGCAGGGGGTTGGGCCTCGGCAGCCCCGGGCTCGTCCCCGTCTCGCATTCGGACTTCATCTACTCCGCGATCGCCGAGGAGTCGGGTCTGGCCGGAAGCCTGGGCCTGCTGGCGGCGTACGCACTGCTCTTCACGCGCGGGCTCGTGGTCTCATTGCGATCCCCGGATAGATTCCATCGGTTGCTAGCTGCCGGCCTCACAGCATACCTGGGCATCCAGGGCCTGCTGATCATCGGAGGCGATCTTCGCATGCTGCCGTTGACAGGCGTGACCCTTCCTTTCGTCTCGTACGGCGGTTCCTCGTTGCTTACGTCATCCGTCGCCGTGGCCATGCTCGTGACCATCAGCAATCACTCCAACCGCAAGCCTGCCCCCGTCCCCTCACCGGTTCCGTACGTTGTGCTCGGTGGGCTGCTTGCGACTGGCATCGTGGCCGCGGCCTTGATCCAGTCCTGGTGGGCGATTGTCCGCGGTCCCGACCTGCTCGCCCGGACCGACAATGCCCGCCGCGCCATCGCCGATCGATATGTTCTCCGGGGCAGCCTCCTGGACCGCGACAACAGCCCGATCAATCTAACGGCGGGGGAGAGTGGTTCGCTTCGGCGAATGTATGTATATCCTGATTTGGGGCCAATCATTGGCTACACGCATCCCGCGTTTGGCCAGGCTGGACTGGAAGCATCCCTCGATCCGTACTTGCGCGGAACTCAAGGCAATCCGGTGAGCCTTCTCCTCTGGGATCAATTACTCTATGGGACTCCGCCACAGGGCCTCGACGTCCGCCTCACAATCGATCTCTCTCTGCAGGAAAACGCTGACGCCTCGCTCGGGAACCTCACCGGAGCGATCGTGCTGATGAACGCGCACTCAGGCGAGATACTGGTCATGGCATCGCATCCCACCTATGACGCCAACGATCTTGACGTCATCGGGGCCGGCCTACTGCAGCATGCGGGCGCACCTCTTCTCAATCGGGCGGCTCAGGGCACCTACGGACTCCACCAAGCCGCCCTCCCGCTACGCACAGCAGCCGGAGTCGGCTCTAGCGAGGCGGATACAGACGCGCTCTACGAGGCCCTGGGTTTCCACTCACCACCGCGGATCCGCATGCCGGTTTCCGATCCCTATGGCGGCGCGGGCACCGGAGAAGTGCGCGTTAGCCCACTTCAACTGACCGCGGCGGCAGCAGCACTCAGCAACGAAGGAGTCCGGCCAAGTCCAAGGATCGCCCTGGCGGTCAACACACCTCGGCAAGGTTGGGTGGTCCTACCGGCCTTGGGCGAGGCACAAGCGGTCGTGTCTGCAGAGGCCGCGGATCAGGCCGCGCTCCACTACGCCGTCGCCCCTGGCGCGATATGGCAATGGCGAGTCGGCGCCTCGTCCCCCGAGCAGGTCCTCACCTGGTATGTGGCAGGCACCCTGCCAGATTGGCAAGGCACACCCCTCGTCGTTGTGGTTCTCCTGGAGAGCGGAGACGTGTCCGCAGCTACCAAGATCGGCTCGGGCTTGCTGGAGGCGGCCGCCAGCCCCTGATTGTGCGGCAGGCCAAGAGCCCCCGGCCTGCCAGTGCTACGGGCACGAGAAGCTCTTGCCCGACGAGTCTTTCTTCACATCGATCGTCCTGCCCTCGAAAACAGTGACACCCGCTACCTCCGACTCCGTCGTCTGGTCTATCACCGAGTATTCGCCAGGAAAGAACTGCAACTGATTTTCGGGTGAGTTGCTGCGTTCCAGCAGCAGTGCCCCACCCGGATTGACCAGCATCTCGTGCGGGGTGCAGTTACGGATGTAGGCTGGAAGCGCGGAGTCGACTTCCAGCACAGGCAGGTTGGCCACAGTTCCGCGTACCGTCGTGTACTGGGTCTTGACAATGATCCAACCCAATGACTTCGATGTGTCGGGCGTGTTGATGAGCACCCAGCTGCCGTCCCCGTTGCGGGCCGTCGCAGTCGTCGACTGCCCATCCAGGAAAGCGCCAACTGTATCGTACTCGGGGCCGGGCCCCCGGCGTACGTTGAGCCTGCCGCCAGAGGCGGCAACTGTCACGACAGGCGGCGGACCAACCGTGGCCGTCGCAGTCTCCGTGGCGGAGTCCGTAGCGGTCTGCGTCGGTGCCGCGGACGGCTCCGGAGTCGCGGAGGCCGAATTCGTTGCGGTCTCCGCCGGCGGCGCGGACGATTCTTGCCCTTCGCCGGGGGTCGCGAACTGCAGATTGCAGGCCAGTATGGTCACGCCAACCAGTACCGCCACAGTTCCCTTTTCCAGCCTGGAGCATCGACGCAGCATCCTACCCTCCTTCGAGTCTCGCCGCAGGCCAAACCCGAGCCCATCGGCGTGTCGCAATCAGATCCTAAAAAACAACCCGTTCCAAGGAACGGGCTAGAATTTCATTCAATACTCTGGCGGCTAGGTGCCGTCATCTACGTCCTTGGTGCCGTAGCCCGGGCCGGTCTTGAAGAAATCGTAGTTGGGCTTGATGTCCGGCGTCATGTCCACAACTTCGCCTGCTTGCAATTGTCGGGTCGTATCCAAGAGGATTGGCTTGCCGTTATGGTTCGTCCCTTCGAAGTGCCCCGTCAGACCGACATTGCTGATGTACTCGCCGCCCTTGGCTGCGTACGCCGATGGCACCTCGTCCTCTGGGAAGATGGCCGCGTAGGGACACTCGGGTATGCACGCACCGCAATCAATGCACGTATCAGGATCGATGTAGATCCAGGGCCATTCCGCCTTCGGAAAACCCGGAACCATGCACTCCACGGGGCACACCTCGATGCAACCCCGATCGCGAACGCAAAGACTGGTTATGATATGGGTCATCGGTCCTCTCCTTGTGCGAAATAAGCTTCGCACGATTCTAACATATCTCTGAGTAGGACGAGGAACGAAGGCACACGTTGCCGCAGATAGGCGCTCGCGAGCACCTACTTCGCCGAGAATCGACCGGCGACCGCGTCCCAATTGACCACGTTCCACCAGTTGGTCACGTACTCTGCCCGGCGGTTTTGATACTCCAGATAGTAGGCGTGCTCCCAAACGTCGATGCCCATGATCGGCGTTGCGCCGTCTGATAGCGGATTATCCTGGTTGGCCGTTGAGACGACGGCCAAGCCGCTGCCTTTCTTGACCATCCAGGCCCACCCCGAACCAAACCGTCCGTTGGCGGCTTTCTCGAATTCAACCTTGAATTGATCGAACGATCCGAATCCAATGTCGATGGCTTTCGCCAGCTCCCCTTTGGGCGCGCCTCCCGCTTTGGGGGCCATGATCTCCCAGAACATGCCGTGGTTCCAGGTACCGCCTCCGTGATTACGCACGACTGCCCGGACATCCTCCGCAACAGCGCTCAAGTCAGCCAGCAGGGATTCGAGCGGCTTCCCCGCCAATTCCGGGTGCTTCTCCAGCGCGCCGTTCAGATTCGTAATATACGCGGCATGATGCTTGCCGTGATGAATGGTCATAGTTTGAGCGTCGATATACGGCTCCAGGGCGTCGAACGCATACGGTAACTTCGGCAGCTCGAAAGTCATTTTCCTCTCCTTCTACTGGGTGGCCACTCTGTGGCCGAAATTTTTATGACATTTATCATGAAAATTGTATACGTGCCCCGACGGGCTGTCAAGCATAGGCCCTGTGCCGTTAACGCTTCGCATACGAGACCCTCACAAGCGCCCGCGCTCTGTGCCGAGGGTATACTTGCCGGGCACGCCGGGCCTTCCCGATGTCCACCATCCGAGCCAAGCCACCTCGACTCATGTTGCCGTTCGCCCTGGGCATCGCGGTTCTGGCCGTCTCTACCGCCTCGATCCTTATTCGCCTCGCGCAACAGGACGCGCCCTCCATCACAATCGCTGCGTTGCGACTCGCACTGGCGACTGTGTTCCTGGCTCCATTGGCGATTGGTCGACATCGGAAAGAACTGCACGCGCTCGGGCGCCGAGAAATGTGGCTGGCCGCACTCTCGGGCACATTCCTCGCCCTGCATTTTGGCACATGGATCTCATCCCTTGAATACACGAGCGTGGCAAGTTCCGTGGTGCTGGTCAGCACCGGTCCCCTGTGGGTGGCGCTGCTGGCACCCCTCTTCCTGGGCGAACGCCTGACAAGCGGGACGATGCTGGGGCTGGCACTGGCAGTTGTCGGGGGGATCATCATCGCCGCCGGAGATGCCTGCAGATGGGAGGACGGCCTCCGGTGCACGGATCCCAGCGGGTTTGCGCAGCGAAGCAGCTTATGGGGCAACTTCCTGGCCCTGGCCGGAGCCTGGGCCGTCAGCGGCTATTTGATACTGGGAAGGCGGCTCCGCGCTACTCTTGCGCTTGTTCCCTACATCTTTCTAGTCTACGGTTTCGCGGCGCTTGGTTTGCTGGTCTCGGCCGTCCTAACGGGCAGTCTGGTATTAGCCCTTCCACCTGTCGCATACGGCTGGATCGTGTTGCTCGCGATCGTTCCCCAACTGATAGGTCACTCGACGTACAATTGGGCGCTGCGCTACCTGCCGGCAGCATTCGTGGCTGTCACCACGCTGGGCGAACCGGTCGGTTCTGCCCTCCTGGCGTATTTCGTTCTGGATGAAAGGCCCGGAGCCTTCGTGCTTGGAGGTGCCGTGTTCATCCTTGGAGGGATATATCTTGCTGCCCGCGGCACGCGCCGGGCAGACGGCGCCGCGGCATAGGCCTCGGCGAATCGGCTTCGCGGAGGAACGCGGAGCCCGGCCGCACTGCCTCCGACGGTCTCTGCGGTGCGCTCAGCGTGACATCGATCCAGCGATGGTGCCACGCCCCCTCTAGAGGTACGGCCTTCCCGGATATCCGGGCTCGGGGCATTTGCGACGCGACCCATCGCCGGAAGGAGTCGGATCATCGAATATGCGGGGGAGCGCATTTCGCCAGAGGAGGCGGATGCCCGCTCTGAGGGCGGGCCGTCTATGCACCCGCTGGTGCTGCTCTTCAGCGTCGACAGCCGGACGGTGATCGACGCGGCCGTGAACGGAAACGAAGCCCGGTATATCAATCACAGCTGCGAACCCAATTGCGAAGCCGTGACCCGAGGCCGCCGGATTTGGATCCATGCATTGCGCGACATTCGGAGCGGCGAGGAGCTCACCTACGACTACAACCTGACGGGGGACGATGAGGACGAAGAGGCGGAGGCCGAACAGTATTCCTGCCAGTGCAATGCGCGGTCATGCCGCGGCAGCATGTTCAGGGTCAACCGGAGGGCGCCATGAGGCGCCGGGCGGCTCCGCAAGCGTTCTAAGGTAGAATACCTTCGATGTTCAAGCGAACGACGACTTCAGATGACTCAGCGCCCTCGGCGGCGGCTGTAGAAAGGATCACGTCCGTGCTCGGGCCGGGCATCATCTGGCACGGCTCCGTGAGCGGCTCGGGTGGAGTGCGAATCGAGGGCGCATTTGAGGGAGAAATCGCGCTGCGCGGGATGCTTGTCGTAGGCGAAACTGGCCGGGTCACGTGCAACAACGTTCGGGCGAACGCGGTCATCGTAGCCGGGGCTGTGCGCGGCAACATCACGACGCAGAAGCTGGAGATACGCTCCAGCGGCCGCGTCTGGGGCGACGTGATCACGACTGCCTTCGTCACCGACGAGGGCGCCTTCCTGAGAGGCCAGATGCGTATGGAAGAATCCGTTGACCTTGGCCTGGAGGCCGTGCAGCCTACCACGCCAGAGCCTGAAGAGTCTGGCGCGTCGCCTGAGGGCGGGCCGCCTGCACCCCCGGCAAACGCGGCCGCCGGCACAACTGTGGTCAGGCGGCGCAAGGGCGTCACTTAGGAGATATCGGACCCTAGGGCAAGGACAATCCTTAGGGTCTTTGATTGACATGCGCTTCCACGAGGTCCACATCGAGACGCGCCGCGAGAGGCCCGCGCGGGCAAAGACCGAAGGCGAGCGCTACCTCATCCGCGCTGGCTACTTGCGGGCCGAAGGCGGCTTGACCGACTTGGGTGATCGGGCCGCCTCCCGCCTGCGCCGCTTTGCGGAAGACGCTCCGAACTTTCTCGAGTTGCTCGGACTCTCCCCTGTGAAGACAGAGGACGGCGAGGTGGTCGCCCACGTTCCGGCGGGGGACTTTCAGCTGCTGCGGTGCCGCAGTTGCGGGTACGCGGCCTCGGTCGAAAATGCCAAGTTCCGAAAAGTCCCGCTGGCGCACGAATCCCAACAGCCACTCGAGCGCGTGGCAACTCCCGACTGCAGCACGATCGATTCGCTCGCGCGTTTCCTTGGAGTTCCGCAATCGAGAACCGCTAAAGTCCTCCTGTACACGCGGCTCGGGGGCGACGACCTGATCTTTGTAGTGATCCGCGGCGATATGCAGATCAGCGAGCGAAAGCTGCGGGCTGCAGCCGGCGCCCTGCAACCGGCAACTCACGACCAAATCATTCGCGCGGGCGCCATCCCCGGTTACGCATCACCGATCGGGCTTGACAATGCCTTTGTCTTTGTCCTTGTCGATGATCTGATCCCACATGCTACCAACCTCGTTGGCGGCGCCAACGAGGTTGGCTACCACATGAAAAACACGAACTGCGGACGCGACTATCGGGCTGATGAGGTTGCCGACCTGACGCTGGCCCATCCTGGGGATGGATGCACGGTCTGCGGCTCGCCTCTGGAGTCCGCAGCAGGGCAATTGGTGGCAGACCAAGGCGGCATTCGGTTTCCCGAGGTCCTGCGGGCGCTTGCAGAGCAACATCATGATGATCGAGGCCTGCGGCTGCCCATGGGCGCTTCACCATTTGATGTGCATCTCTTGCACCTGCCATCCCGGGAACTGGACACCAAGGCCGCGGCTGTCGAGATCCACCGCGAGCTGGAGGCGGCGGGCATGGCGGTCCTGTTTGATGACCGGGATGAACGCGCAGGCGTGAAATTCAACGATGCGGACTTGATCGGGTGCCCGCTGCGTGTGACCGTCGGCGAGAGGCACCTTGCCGACCGAATGGTAGAATTGAAAAGTCGATTCGACGCCTCCATGGAGCTGGTGCCAATTGAAGAGATCGTGGCGAAGGTTCGATCTCTCACAGTGATGCCGCGATGAGCATGCATATCCAGATGTCTTCTCCGGACCTGACGGCCGCCGAGCGCGGCGCCGTGCTGGATGTACTGCAAACGCCGATCCTTAGCATGGGGCACTGGGTTGCCAACTTCGAAAAAGCATTCATAGAGTACACCGGCCGAGCGCACGCCATCGCGGTCTCATCCGGAACAGCCGGTTTGCATCTGTGTGTCCGTGCGGCGGGCCTCGGCCAAGGCGATCTGGTCATCACCACACCGTTTTCCTTCGTGGCTTCCGCCAACGCGCTGCTGTATGAGGGCGCGGTTCCGGTCTTCGTTGACGTCGATGCTGCCACGGGAAATATCGATCCGAAACTTGTGAAGCAAGCGGCGCTCGATCTCATCGCTGGAGGAGCGGCGGCAAAGCGCTGGCTACCGCGTCATGGGATCAAGGGACACGGAGGCCTCAAGGCGATTCTGGTGGTCGACGTCTTTGGTCAGCCGGGGGACCTGGATGCTCTCCGCAAGGTGGCGGACGAGCACGGCATGCCGATGATCGAAGACGCATGTGAAGCCCTGGGCGCCGAATACAACAAAAGGCTCGCTGGCACGGTGGGCGACACCGCCGTATTTGCTTTCTACCCCAACAAACAGATCACGACCGGTGAAGGCGGCATGATCGTCACCGATGATGATGCCGCCGCAGGCCTGATGCGCGCCCTGAGAAATCAGGGCCGTGCCGCCGGCGACACCTGGTTGCAGCACACTCATCTCGGCTACAACTACCGCTTGGACGAGATGTCGGCGGCGCTGGGCATGATCCAGATGACGCGGCTTCAGGAGCTTCTGGCCAAGCGCGATCAAGTTGCCATGTGGTACGGATCTCGCCTTCAAAGCATCCCGGACATCCGCCCGCCGACGATTGAGCCATTCACGACGCGTATGTCCTGGTTCGTCTACGTCGTGCACCTCAGCCGCGAAGTTGATCGAGGCGACCTTGCCATGCGCATGACCGCCCGGGGCATCCCTGTTCGGCCGTACTTTCTGCCGATTCACCTGCAGCCGTACATGGTGGATCGCTTCGGTTTTCGCGAGGGCGACTATCCAAACACGGAGGACCTGGGTCGCCGAGGCCTCGCCCTTCCGTTCTCGGGAGTCATGCGGGAGGACGAAGTGGAGAGCGTCTGCGAGGTCCTACGAACGGAACTCACCGCGGCGTGACAGCGCGGGCTTTCCGCGCCGGAGCGCAGGCGCGGCGGCGATGAATACCGGGCTATTCCCTCCTTCCAAGCGCAGGGGAGTGCTCTTCCACGGAGTGATACTCGTGGCGCTGGCCGGCCTCTCGGCCTGGGGCTTCTCGCGGCTGTCGGACACGACGGTCGGCCCGGCCTTCGCTGTGTATCTCCTGATCGCCCTGATCGCTTTTGCGCCTGTCCCGCTGCTGGGCTACCGTGCCTACGCTCTATATCGCGCACAGTATCGACTTGATCGCGACTCGTTGGAGCTGCGATGGGGGCTGCGGAACGAGATCATCCCCCTGGCAGACATAGAATGGATCCGGCCAGCAGACGATCTGACGCATCCCCTCGTTGCGCCCCCGATATCCATGCCCGGTGCCGTCCTCGGCCTGAGGCGGCACCCCGACCTCGGTATCGTGGAGTTCATCTCCAGCGCGGCGCGCGGTCTGCTGCTTGTGGGAACCCCAAAACGTGTGTACGCGATATCGCCCGCGCAGCCACGGGATTTCCTTGACACATTCGCGCGGGCCATCGAATTGGGCAGCCTGAAGGAGGCGCCCCCCAAGTCCCTGTACCCCTCATTCGTGTTCGCGCAGGCTTGGGAATCCGGCTTGGTTCGCTACCTATGGCTTGCTGCCCTCTTCCTGAACGTTGGCCTTGCAGCGTGGATCAGCCTGCTGATCCCCTCAAGCCCCCTGTTTGCGCTCGGATATCGGCCTGATCGCAGCCCGGACGCGGTGCCCTCCGTCCAACTTATCATATTGCCGCTCGTGAGTGCCCTGCTGAGCCTGGTTGGCTGGATCTCCGGCTTATTCTTCTTTCGCTGGGGAAAGCGTCGAATCATCGCTGTGATGTTGTGGGGCGCCGCCACACTCGCGAGCCTGTTCTTCCTTCTGGCAGTCCTATTCATTGTCATGACGCCGGTCTAGCGGTCCTGCGGATGCAGTTCGGGATTGGCTTTCTGCTGGCCGCGGCCATATCCTCTGCGGCCTTTGCGGTCCGCAGTCTCAGTCGCGGCGGCGCCATTGCCGCCGTGGCACTCGGCACGACCGTATACGGATTCGGCGGATGGCGGGCGGCAGTCGTCCTCCTGGCCTTCTTCGTGAGCTCCTCGCTGCTTGACAGGTTTCTCCGGCCGCTGGGCAGGCGACCGCAAGGCGTGTATGCCAAGGGCGGGCGGCGCGATGCCGGCCAGGTATTGAGCAATGGGATAACCGCAGCGGCCTTCGCCGTCCTCATGCACTACAACCCAGATGGCGTTTGGCCATGGCTTGGATTCGCCGGGTCGATTGCCGCAGTGAATGCCGATACGTGGGCAACCGAACTGGGAGTACTGTCTTCAAGACCGCCCCGCCTGATTACCCGGCTGCGACGGCGCGTCCGGCCGGGCACTTCCGGAGGGGTTTCGCTCGAGGGGACGTTTGCCGCGCTGCTAGGCTCGACGTTCATTAGCATGATTGCGACCGTGATTGCACCAAGCCCGGCCGCGAGCCTGATCCTTCCGATTACCGCCGGCGGACTGCTTGGCACCGCGCTTGATTCATACCTGGGGGCGACCGTTCAGGGTTTGTACCGTTGCACGGCGGAGAATGTCGAGACCGAGCAGCATCCGATTCATCACTGCGGCGCCCCGACGGTCCACAGCCGGGGATGGTCCTGGCTCAACAACGATCTGGTCAACCTCGCATGCGCGGCCTCCGGCGCCGCCCTGGCTTGCGCGGTGGTGTTGACGACTGGCCCGCTCTTGTGAGATTCAGCGAAGCGCGACTGATAAGAGGAAGTCACGGATTCGCTCGGTCGTCTGCTCCCACGTGGGGAACGCATCGAAACGCCTCAGCGCCGCAAGGCCGAGCCGAGCCAGCGTTTTCCGCTTGTGGCCGAGGGCGAGGATGCGGTCCGCAAGCACGCGCGCGTCCCCGGGACTCACGAGGTAACCATCCACGCCATCGCTGACAAGATCAGGGATTGCGCCTGCCACGGTACCTAACGCCGGCAGGCCATGCGCCATGCCCTCCAAGTAGGCGATGCCGAACCCTTCATAGTACGAGGGCAGCACCATCACGTGTGAATTGCGCAGCTTCTCTTCAAGCGCGCGGTCGTCCAGTTCACCGCAGAATGATACCGGCAGCCGCCGGTCTTCGGCCATGCGGCGCATATTTCCTGCGAATCGCGGCGCTGCCGCGCTGGCTCCGACCACGTCGAGGCTGAAGTCGGCCCGAGGAAGAACCGCCAGAGCGTCGATGAGGACGTCCAGGCCCTTTGCGGGAGTCAGGCTCCCCACATAGATCAGGCGCAACGGGCCCGGCCGAAGCGCGCGCTGCCTTACGTGCTCGGGAGTCGAGCGACCCAGGCGATCGCCCCCCGGCGTAGCTACCACAAATGGCTTGGGGCGCCGCGCGAGGAGCTGCACCGACTCGCGGGTGACCTCGGAGTTGAAAACGAAACCGTCCACCGAGTTCAGGTAGCCTCGCTCGATGAGGCGGTACATGGCATTCTCCCAGCGCGGCCGCCTTTCGGAAGAACGCAGGTGATGCACTATACTAATGATCGGTGAGCGATGGAGGCGCCTATTGGCCAAAAGCAGGGACGGATGGTTCAACTCGTCCTGGACAAGGACATCCACGTCCGAACCATTGCGGTAGGCGAGATTATCAAGCAGGTTTGCCGCATACCTGCGACGCGGCATCGAAACGATCTCGACGACATCGCCCCGCTCTCGCAGCCTGGATACCAGCATCCGATCAAAGAGATATCCCCCGCTGTGGCTGTCGAGGGAGCCGTAGATCGCCAGTCCGACCTTCATGGCCGACTCGGGTCCGCGTCGGCGGCCCTCTCGACTCGCTGCCTGCCGGGCGCGGCATCACTGTCCAACGGCGTACGCGGCCCACGCCGACTCATCTTCCCACAGGACGACCTTAAGGCTGGTAATGCTGTTCCTTTCTATTCCTTCGTCGAGGGCGAGGGCAAGCATCCGCGCGAAATGCTCCAGGCTGGGATTCAGGCCCTCAAACTCAGGGAGCTCGTTCAGCAGCCGCTCGGAGTAATGGTCAACCAGCGCATCGAGGTGCCTCTCGACATCAACAATGTCCACCAGGAACCCGTGCTGATCAAGCTGTGTGCCTCCAAGCTGCAGTTCGACGAGATACCGGTGCGAGTTGGGGAGATTCTCCCTGCCCCAATCGCCGCCGATCAGGGCGTGACGTGCTATGAACTGGCGGCGCACCGCAAGCGTGTACATGGCGTCTCCTTGGGCTCAGGCGACTCTGGGTCTGTCTCAGGAATACTGAAGGACAATCTGGATCGCCTCATCGGGCGACTCATCGAGCATGCGATACGCATCGGCAGCACGCGCAACCGGCACTCTGTGCGTTATCCACCGACTTGGTTGAATTCGCCTAATGGCCTCCCACGCCACCGCAAAGCGCCGCGGTTTATCCCAGCGCCCGGACAGCTCCGGCGTGATTGTGCTCACCTGTGAGGCGACGAGTCGTATCCGTGAGCGGTGGTAGCGGCCCCCAAGGTCAAGTGAAGCCTTCTTGCTCCCGAACCAGGAGCCAACGACAATGCGCCCACTGTACATCGTCAGGGCAATGGCGTCGTCCAGAGCTGAGGGGTTGCCCGTCAGTTCGACCGTCAAGTCAAAACCGCCGCCTGAATTGCCGGTGAATGAAATGGCCTTGCCCCTGAACCCGGCGGCATCCGGATCCAGCACTGCCGTGACGCCGATGCTTTCCGAGATTCGTCGGCGATATGCGAAGTGATCCACGGTTACAAGACATTCGAGGGGGAACTCGTGCATAAGTGCTGCACTCATGAGTCCAACGACTCCCTGGCCCAGGACGAGGACGCGTTCGCCCAGGATCGGCGCGGCGTCCTGAATAAGATTCACAGCGGTCTCGGCGCTCGGAAGAAACACGGCCTGCTCCGCGCCGATGCCGAAAGGCAACTCAAGAAGCGAGGCGGGCGCCGCCAGAAAATGAGAGGAGTGGGGCTGAAATCCGAAAACCGAGCGTCCCAGCCATCGTTTATCCACCGAGTGACCCGCGTCAATGACTTTCCCCACGGCGCAGTACCCGTATGGCGTCGGATACGTCAGCCCACGGCTTATGGCGTCGGCATCCGTGTCCGAGCCTGCAGGAACCTCTCCGCGGAAGAGCAACATCTCCGTGCCGGCGCTGATGGCCGTGAGCTCGGTCCGCACCAGAACTTGATCGTCACCCGGCGCGGGCACAGGCTCTTCCCGCAGTTCGAGCTTTTGCGGCCCGATGAAGTGAATTGTTTGTCGACCCACCGCTCTATCTTATCCCCCACCGGCGATAAGCGCTAGGACTTGTCTTGCCACAAGAAATACAGCAGTGCCAACTCCACTGCTTTCGCCGGCACGCCGTAGAGGGCGTCCACGTCAAAGAACGGCCTGCCATCCTTGATGACGTGAAATCCGAGGTAGATGACGAACCAGGCGACGATGGTCACGATCGTGTACAGGAATAGCGTCCACCAGGTGAGCCGCCGTGTCCGCCGCAGCAGGCCGATCGGCACGAAGTACGCCGCCAGCAGGCCCAGATATCCGAGGCCATTCAGGCCGAAGAGCAGGTCCGGTCCGTCCGGAAATATGCGACGATCCAGCGCTGCGCCAAAGTGCAGAACGGACGTAAGTAGCACCAAGACAATCATGATGTAGTGGCGGCCTCTAAGTTGCATCTTCTCTCCCTGTATCCTCTAAGCTTGATCGCCAGACAGTCGGAATTGACCACCCTGTTCCAGCAGGTGGTTCATCCGATGCACCTTGGTTTGTAGATATTCCGCATTCTCCGGTCGGGCGGGTATTTCGATAGGCGTCCGCCGGGCAACGTGCACGCCAAGCTGGCTGAGCGCGTGGATCTTCGCCGGGTTGTTTGTGATGAGATTGATCGAGGCCATCCCAATATCAGCGAGGATGAGCGCGGCTATGCGGTAGTCCCGCTCATCCGGGCGGTGTCCCAGCTGCAAATTCGCCTCCACCGTATCGAGGCCCTCATCCTGCAGGTTGTACGCCCGTAACTTGTCGAGAAGCCCAATGCCGCGGCCTTCCTGACGCAGATACAGCAGCACCCCGCAGCCCGCCCGGCCGATCATCTGGAGGGAGCGGTCGAGCTGTTCTCCGCAGTCGCACCGCACAGAGCCCAGGACATCACCCGTGAAGCATTCGGAGTGGATGCGGGTCAGGACCTCATTGCGGCGTCTCACCTGCCCCAGCAAGAGGGCTGCGTTCTCCTTTGCATCCAGATTGTTCGCGAACAGCACCAACTCAAATGTGCCGTACTTCGTCGGGATTCGTGTGCTGACCTCTTTGGTGATCCTGGGTTCAATCATGATTGCCTTTCACGCCCGACATTGGAGAGTCAGGTTCCCGATCCGTGCGTCCGTCCATCCGAGGCAAAGGGAGCCTCGGACTTCGTGATGAAGTGCACATACCGCGCCGCCAGCGCAATCCCCAGGCCGCCGAATGCCAGGTCACGTGCGCGCAGCAATAGGACCGCGCCCAGAGCCGTCGCGCCCGCGACTCCAAATGCTCCCAAGGCGATCACCTGGCTTGCCTCCAGAGCCCCAAGTCCGCCGGGCAGCGGAAACAGGAAGGAGATCCAGCCCGCCGTCCAGCCCGCCACGATCTGCCAGAAACTCAGGTTCATATCCAAGAAAGACGTTATGAAGCCGTATTCCATTACCGCCAGGACACCGACCAGGGCTGAGACGCCTAATGCCGCCAGCAGGGCCCGAGGCCTGCGCTGGCAAAAACGGCCGGCGAGGTGCTCAGACGCCTGGACAAGTCGCATGACCTTTCGAAGCCGTCGCGTTACACCGAGGCGTCGTACCAGGGCCGATATGGGGTACTTGCCGCGCCGCAGCAGGGCGATATGCGCCACGGGCCAAGCTAACAGGAGAGCCATGCCCGCCAAGGCTGCTGGCGAAATCGGGCCGATACCGCTGAGAAGCCCCTGCCTCCTCAGCAGGATCGTCACACCAAGCACGAGGAAAACAAAGCCGGCGAGGAGTTCGAGCAGCCGATCCATGATCACGGTAGCGGTCGAACGGGCGAACGTGGCGCCCCACCGGCGGCGGAGATATTGAACCTGGAGCGGCTCGCCGCCGACCTGGGGCCCGGGCGTGAAGTAGCTCAGCCCGAATGCAGAGAGGCGGACGACGATCATCTCCGCAAGGCGTACCTGCCTCAAGTCCGCCCGAGCGACAATCCACCACCGCAATCCCATGAGTGCGTGGAACAGAACATTCAGAATGATGATCAGAAGCACCTGCCAGACGGTGATCTGCCGGAGGGCCCGGCCGATTTCCAGAAGCGGCGCAGCCCGAAATGCCCAGTACAGGAGCACGGACGCGGCGAGTGCGGCGACGCCCCGGATGAGCCAGGCTCGAGTCCGGCGCAGCCCAACTTGCGCGGAGACGCTGCCCATTCCAGAATCGGCGGGCCGCTGCCTCACAGGGCAGCCTGCCAATCCCCCGCGGGCGGATTCCGGATCAAGCGCTGCATCGAGTCCAGCACCGCGCGGTGAAGCGCCTCGGCATCGAATCGCCCCGCGCCCTCAGCGAAGATCGGATTGCCGATCTGCACATTCACGGTGACAGGCCGCGTTTTGAACAAGAGCTGCCACAGCAACTGCAGCGCAGACGCGAGCAACTGACGGTCCGCAGGCGATCTTCGGAGGCGCGTGAGGGGATTCCGGGCGGCCGCCAACCATGTCACGCCGCGGACGCAGACAGGGATCACCGGCGTCCCGGGGGCAAGGCGAACGAAAACCTCAGCACTGGCAGTCCAGGTCTGCAGGGACTCGACCGCGCCCGGAAAGACATCGGGGTCCGGTTCGATGCGCCCGGCGGGAAACGTAAGCACGGCGCGGCCATTTCGAAGTGCGCGTGCCACCTCGCGGACGAGCGCCACGCGCTCGCTGGCCGCCTCCGGCAGGAAGAAGAGCTGCTTGCTGACGTTCACGAGATTGGTCAAGAAGGGCCTCTCCAACGCGATGGTCATCACGTCCTGCCGATCGATGGCCGAGAAAAGCGCAAGCGTGTCGGTCAGGCCAGGATGGTTTGAGAGTGCCAGGAAGCCTCCCGGCGGCAGACTGTCTCGTCCGAAGACCCGCACTTCTCGCGCCAGGAGGCGCTCGGCGTGGCGCGCTCCCTCGGGAAGCCCGCGCGCGCCGGTGACGGAATCGAACTCGAGCATCTGCTGCGCGAATTCCCGAGCCGGATGCCTCAGCAAAGCGCGCGCCAGTTGCGCGGCCCGCGGCTGGTCCTGCAGGCCGAGGGCGGCAGCGAGATCATCGAGATTGATCTGCGTCAGGGACTGAAGCCGAGCCCGCACTTATTCCGCTTCCATTGAGAATTCAAGCGGAAACCCGCGCAGTCTGGCCGCGAAGCGTGCCTTGGCAATGCGGCGCCGCGCTTCTGCGGCCGGAAGTGTCTGGACATAGGCCCGGCCATTGAGGTGTGCGGCATACATGATCTGTCCCGCGTTGAGAGTCGGCACCAGGAAGACCATCACCAGGACGTGGACGACGAAGTCCATTGGCGTGACGTCGTCGTTGTGAATGTAGACCTTGTACGGCCGTTCACCCTCCAGTCGATCCGGGTGCGTTCCCGCCTTCTCGGGTAGGGGTTGGTCGCCGGTCGGCATTCGGCGGATTATATCGCGGGGTGGAAGTTGCCCCAAAAACCCAGGCATCCTTACGGTGTGAATGGCGGGCCGTCCTTCAGCCAATCAGTTCGAGTTCCCTGGTAGAGAGCACAATGTCGGCCGCCTCCAGGTTCTCGCGCTGGTGCCTGGGATCGCTCGACATCGGAATGGTGATGACGCGCGGTTGGCTGCAAAGCCACGCGATCGCGATCTGATGGGCAGTCGCGGACCTGGCCTCGGCGATTTCAGCCAGGCTCTGATCGATGCGCACTTCGAGTAAGAGCGCTCCACCACACTTAGCGGAACCTGATCAGTGAGGAGCGGCGTCTCGGACAGCCTCCGCGCTTGTTTGAGCAGGTCGACACCGAAATTGCTGACACCCAGTTGCCTGCCATGCCGCTCTTGACCAAGCCATTCAGGCCCCTGAAGCTCTCGACCAGATCGATCTCCTGATTGGGCCAATGGATGAGGTGAAGATCCAAGTATTCGGTTCCGAGCCTCCGCAAGCTGCCCTCGCATGCCCTGAGGACATTCTCGGCATTGAGATAGGCGGGCTGGACGTTGCTTGTCAGGAACAGGCCGCCGCGATCCGTGCGCGACTCCCGAATTGCCCGCCTCAACAGCTCTTCGCAATGTCCCGCCGCGTATGTTTCCGCCGTGTCAAAGTGTGCATAGCCCAGCTCAATCGCCGAGCGCAACGCCGCAAGGGACGCGGCGTCCCGGTTACGATCCGCCCTGGTGCCTCCACCGATGCTCCAGGTGCCGAAGCCAACATTCGGCACTTTGCATCCGTGGAGCTCCTCGTACCTCATGGGGCGGCATTATAGCATTCGCAGTTTCCAATGAAAGACCGGCCCGCATGGGCCGGTATTGAGACGGCATTCCAGGCCGAAGCCCACGATACTACTGTGCCTTCGCGGCCGCATACCCGCGCCGCAAAGCCTCATGGTTCTTGGACAGCATATCCTTGTGGCGCGCGGGCAAGTGGTCCGTAAGGGCCTTCTCGAGGGCCTCGAGCCCCAGCTCGGGCAGCGCGCTGACGAGGGCACCGATCGCAACCATGTTCACCAGCTTGCGACTCCCGATGTCCTCGGCGATCTGATTGCATTGAACCAGGAGCACCTTGATATCCGTCCGTTTGGCGCCGCGGTCCACCATCGATTGGTTGACCACGAGAGTTCCTCCGGTTTGCAGCAGGTCCTCGTACTTGTCGAATGATGGCAGATTCAACGCCACCGCCAACGGGGGATGCTCGACCAGGGGCGAACCGATCTCCTCATCTGCGATCACGACGGTACAGTTGGCCGTGCCGCCGCGCATCTCCGGGCCGTAGGAGGGGATCCAGGTTACTTCTTTCCCTGAGTCCATGGCGGCAACAGCCAATACCTGCCCGCCGAACAGCACTCCCTGCCCCCCAAAACCCGCGATGACGATCTCTTTCTGCATGCTCGCGCTCCCTCACACTTTGATCTGAGCGACACCCTGCGAGACCTTGTAGTCGCCCAGGGGAAAATAGGCCACCATCTTGTCCTCGACAAACTTCAGCGACTCGACCGGCGTCAGGCCCCAGTTCGTCGGGCATGTGGAGAGCAGCTCCACCATCGAGAAACCCAGGCCGCGCACCTGCGTCTCAAACGCCAGCCGAACGGCCTTCTTCGCCAATCTGATGTTCTTGGGATCGTGCAGCGAACGCCTGACGACATAGCCCGACCCGTCCAGGGTCGCGAGCAATTCGGAGACCCGGATCGGATAGCCCTGTGTCTCAACGTCGCGGCCGGCCGGTGAGGACGTGGTCTTCATGCCTGGCAGTGTCGTCGGCGCCATCTGTCCGCCGGTCATGCCGTAGTTGGCATTGTTGATGAAGATCACGGTGATGTTCTCGCCGCGCGCTGCTGCGTGCACGATTTCTCCCATACCGATCGAGGCCAGATCACCGTCTCCCTGATACGTGAACACCACCCGATCCGGCAACACGCGCTTGATGCCGGTCGCCATGGCGGGGGCCCGACCGTGCGGTGCCTCCACGAAGTCAGTATCGAAGTAATTGTAGGCAAACACGGCGCAGCCCACCGGTGCAACACCGATCGTCTTCTCCAATACGCCCATTTCCTCGAGCACCTCGGCCACCAACCGATGTGCCACACCGTGGGTGCATCCCGGGCAATAGTGGGTCGGGGCGTCGGTGAACCCTTCAGGGCGCTCGTATACCAGACCGTTGGGATTTGCGATTGCCATGCGTCCTCGTCATCTACGCGTCATGTGGATGAAGATCTACGCCTCAGCGGTGATGCGATCGTACCACGCCTGGCGCGGATCGGCTTCCACCCGCCCCTTGGCCGCGATAACCCTCTCGATCTCGCTCAGGATCTCGCCCGGGTACGGCACGACTCCCCCGAGGCGTCCGTAGAAATCGACCGGCACGCGCCCTTGGACGGTGAGCCGGACGTCCTCCAGCATCTGACCGGTATTCATTTCGACTACCAGGAATCCCTGAACCCGCGAGATCAGGTCCTCGATGACCTTCGAGGGGAACGGGCTGACGGTTATCGGCCGCAAGAGCCCCACTTTGAAGCCTTTCTGCCGCGCCGCGCGCACGGCGGAAAGCGAGACGCGTCCAGCTGTGCCGAAGCCGATGATCACGAACTCGGCGTCGTCGAGGAAGTACTCCTTGTAGCGCACCTCGTTTGCCCGGACCTGCTTCCAGCGCGAAAGCAGCCGCAGATTGGTCACCTCTTCCTCGATGGGGTCCAGGTAGATGGACGTCAGCACCCGACGCTCTCGCTTCCCCATGCGGCCATTGGTAGCCCATTCCCAGTCCCTCCGCTGCACGGGCTTCATCTCAGGCAGCGTGATTGGCTCCATCATTTGGCCGATCGAGCCGTCCAGGATCACCATGCTTATCATGCGGTACTTTTCTGCCAGGTCAAATGCCAATCCCATCAGGTCGGCAGACTCCTGCACCGAGGCAGGCGCCAACACGATATTGCGGTAGTCGCCGTGCCCGCCGCCGTGCGCCGCCTGGTTGTAGTCGGCCTGAGAGGGCGCGATATTGCCCAGTCCCGGACCGCCGCGCATCACGTTCACCAGCACTGCGGGGATTTCCGTACCGGCAATGTATGACAGCCCTTCCATCATGAGGCTCACGCCTGGGCTGGAGGACGATGACATCACCCGAACGCCGGCGCAGGCCGCGCCGTACACCATGTTTATGGCGCCCAGCTCGCTCTCCGCCTGCAAGAACGTCCGCCCGAGCTCGGGCATGCGGCGCGAGAGGTACTCAAGCACCTCCGTCTGCGGGGTGATGGGATATCCGAAATACGCCTCGAGCCCCGCTCGCACCGAGGCTTCGGCTATTGCCTGGTTGCCTTCCCACATTTCACGTGCCATCGGCTCTCTCCGTGACTGCTCGCACCCAAACCACGCTCAGGCCGGTGCCGCCGCGCTGGCGGGCGCCGCTTTCGTCACCTCGCGATAGACAGTGATGGCTGCGTCAGGGCACACCAGTGCACAGATCGCGCATCCGGTGCAGCCTTCCTTAAAGGTATGTGCCGGATGGTACCCCCGCGGCGTCAGTCTTGACATGTCCAGCTCCATGACCTCCTGCGGGCAGACACTGATGCACAGTTCGCAGCCCTTGCAGTATTGGTCGCTGACTTCAATCCAGCCTTTAGCCGGCATCCCGCCTCCGTAGTTGAGAAGTTTGAGATGATTTGGCGCAATTACCCTGCTCATTATCCCGTTTGGACGATTCCGCGGATAGTGCCAAGCGTCATTTCTCGCCTGTACAAAACTCCTGTCCTTGGAATACCCTTGGAAATGCCAGCACGTCGCGACGTACAGAGCGGGTGGTACAATTTTTCACTGAGCACGCTTGGAGGCCGTATGCCGAATGCCGTCATCATCGACGCGATCCGCACACCCATTGGGGCACTTGGCGGTGCGCTGGCTGCAGTCCGTCCGGATGATCTTGCAGCATTGGTGATTCGCACGATCGTTGAGCGCAGCCACTTGGATCCTGCGTCCATTGAAGAAGTCTTTTTCGGCTGCGCCAACCAGGCTGGCGAGGACAATCGCAACGTTGCACGAATGGCGGCATTGCTGGCGGGGCTTTCCACCGATGTGGCTGGCGTCACCATCAATCGGCTCTGCGCTTCGGGGCTGAGCGCGGTGAATCAGGTCGCGCGCGCCATCAAAGCCGGTGACGGGGAGATCTTCATCGCCGGCGGCGTCGAATCCATGAGCCGCGCCCCGTACTCCTTTCCGAAGGCCGAAGCGCCATTCTCGTTCGGCAACCTGACCGCCTGGGACACGGCCCTCGGCTGGCGATATCCCAATGCGGCGCTCAAGGAGAACTACGGAACCGAGTCGATGGGCGAGACTGCCGAGAACATCGCACGGGAACGCCCGCATCTCACTCGGGAGAAGCAGGACGCCTTCGCCATCCGGTCACATCAGCGCGCTGTGGCGGCCACCGATTCGGGCAAGTTGGCGCAGGAGATCGTTCCAGTTGAGGTGCCTCAGAAGAAGGGTGCCCCCCTGGTGGTTGCCATCGACGAACGCCCGCGCCGCGACACGAGCATGGATTCCCTGGCGAAGCTCAAGCCCGCATTTGGAGGTGACGGCGGGACCGTGACCGCCGGTAATTCCTCCGGCCTCAGCGATGGGGCCGCGGCCTTGCTTCTCATGAGCGAAGACCGCGCCTCGAGCTTGCGCCTGCGGCCGATGGCGCGCCTCGTCGCCTCGGCGGCTTCTGGCGTGCCGCCGCGTGTCATGGGCTACGGTCCCATTCCTGCAACCCACAAGGCGCTCCAGCGGGCTGGGCTGAGCATACCGGACGTCCGCCTTGTGGAACTCAACGAAGCCTTCGCGGTACAAAGCCTCGCTGTGATCGAAGACCTTGGCCTGGAACCGGAGCTGGTCAATGTGAACGGGGGCGCCATCGCGCTGGGCCATCCGTTGGGCTGCTCAGGCGCCCGCATTCTTACAACGCTTGTGCACGAGATGCGGCGCCGCGCGGCGCGGGAGAAGCAACCCTACTATGGCCTGGCGACGCTGTGCGTCGGCGTTGGACAGGGCGAGTCGACGATCGTTGAGTATCTTGTTTAGGATCGGGAGAGCCTCGATGCTTCGACAACTCGTATGGGCGGCACGGCTCCTGTGCGTGATCGCAGTTGCATCCGTATCGGCTTGTGCTGCTCAGCTCCTTCCCGTTCCGGTCACCCAGACAGCAACGGTTTCCCCGCCGACCCAGACACCACCGCCTCTCGACGCGCCGGTGATCGAATCCCCGGGCCTGCTGGCGATACGGATGTTTGACGAGAACAATGGCTGGGGCATCAGCGAGACGGCCGTTCTCCGCACAGCCGACGGCGGCGCTACCTGGCACGACGTTAGCCCAATCGAGTCCGACTTCGGCTACTCGGTAACCACGGAGTTCATCGACCATCTGCACGGCTGGGTGCTCCTTCCGAATCCAGAAGACTGGCTCAGTGGGATCCTCTATCGCACGTCCGATGGGGGCGCGCATTGGAACGAGTCCCCTGCTCCCTTCGGCGGCGGCGCGCTTCAATTCATCGATAACCGGCGCGGATGGATGATGGCCAGCCTGGGCGCCGGCGCCGGTTCCATGGCGATCGCCGTGCACCAGACCGAGGATGCCGGCGCCTCCTGGACGCGGACCTATGTTAACGATCCGAACCAGCAGGGAGCGGGCAGCAGCCTGCCACTCGGAGGCCTCAAGGATGGGATCACGCCTCTCACCTTGCAGCAGGCCTGGATCGGAGGCGTGGTGTATGAGCCGGGGAGGATGTACTTGTACCAGACGGCAGATGGAGGCCGCACCTGGGCCCAGACGCCCGTGAAAGCCCCCGACGGGTACGAACTCGCAGAAGTCCAGACCCCTGGACCCATATTCGCCGGCCCTCAAATCGCCTTTCTCCCTGTGCACCTCTCATCGCAATACGGCGTAATGCTCGCGGTCTATGTCTCGCAGGACGGTGGGGCCAGCTGGCTGCTCACGCCCCAGTTCATACCGCAGGGCGGATCTGTGGACTTCATCTCGCCGGAGATCGGTTTTGCGTGGAACGGTGGCAGTTTCTATACTACGCAGGATGCGGCGCAGTCGTGGGCATCCATCTCACCCGACGTTGACTTCACCGACAGCTTCACCGGCATGGATTTTGTTACGGCCCAGGTTGGTTTCGTGCTCAGTGATCAGGGAGATCGGGGTCGGCACCTCTACGTGACACGCGATGCGGCCGCCACTTGGGAGATCGTCGGGCGATAGACCGCGGGGCAGACGGCCGCGTGCGACCAGCACGCGCATACGTACGTCAAGCCACAGATCGGACAAGCTTGGTGATAACATCCTGCGCGAGTGCGGCTCACCGTGCCTGTTTGCGTTGCGCGGGGAGACGAGGGTATGCCGCACGCCGTCCGAGATTGGATGAGCGCACCGGTGGTGGTGGTCGATCCCGACACCACGGTCTCGTATGCCATGACACTGATGCGCCGCCGCCATATCCACAGCGTGGTCGTTGACGTCAGCCAGCAAAACGCGGAGTATGGAATCGTCACGACGACGAACGTCCGCGGGCGGACTGGATGCTGAAGGAATGCTTGCACGTGATGCAGGAGCATAAGATCCACCACCTGCCCGTCGAAGAGTCTGGCTGGGACGAAGACGAACCGGCGGCGTAGCCGGTGGCGTGCAGGCTTCAGACGCCAGGCGGCAGTCCTGCCGCTAGGGACTGCGGGGTCCCGAGCCGCCTGACTGACACTTTGGTGCACGGGGCCGCCAGGGGGCCAATCGAAGCGAAACCGGTTCGGATCCTCTGTATATTTATGATTTTTATCTAGTATATTGACAAGCCTAAGGTTGATGGGTATACTGCCTCGAAGAGAGATTGCCTTGTGACGCTCGTGCGTTCCCGGGCAATCGACCCGTATGAAAAGCACTCGCGATCGCATCCTGCAGACATTGCTCCGACAGCCCCGGCGAACGATCGCCGAATTGGCCGAGGCCGTCGGCATCAACCCCATCTCGGTCCGGCATCACCTTTCCAACCTCCAGGTAGAGGGCCTGGTGAGCTTCGAGGAGGAGCGGCACGGCGTCGGACGACCCCGCCTGGTCTACATGCTGACGGAGGCGGGCATGGAGGAATTCCCAACCCGCTACCTCAGGCTCACCACGCGCCTGCTCGCCCAGATGAAGGAAAGCATGCCGGCGCCGGTCGTTTCCAGACTCTTCAGCCTGGTCGCTGAGGACCTGGCCAGCGAACACGCTGACGAGGTGCGCGGTATGGGCGTGGAGGAAAGGCTCGATTTTGTGAAAGCCCTGCTTGCCGAGGAGGGATTCACCGTTGAATGGGAGAAGCAGGGCGACGAATACCGGATCCACGAAATCTCATGTCCTTACTACCAGATCGGGGTCAATCACCCCGAGGTTTGCCTGGTTGACCAGGCGTTGATTTCCAGGATGCTGGCCTTGCCGGCCGAGAAGGTGCAGTGCGTGCTCAGCGGAAGCGCACACTGCACCTACGTTGTGCAGCCGCCGCGCAGCGCACAGGCGAACTAGAGGATACTGGAATATGGCTGAGGCGAATGAGCAGGCTCCGAATCTCATCAAGTGGAGCATTCAGGATACCCACCCGGAGTCGGTGGAGGTAGTCCGTGCGCGCCTTGGAGAAGTGATCGATCCCGAAATCGGCATGAGCATCATCCAATTGGGGCTGGTGCGGGATGTGAGCATCGAGAACGGCATCGCTCACCTCAAGATGATCCTCACGACGCCCTTCTGCCCCTATGGGCCTGCGATGATCGAAATGACCCGCGAGAAGGCTGTGGAAGCATTGGAGCAGCCGGTTACCGTAGAAATGCTTCCCGATGTCTGGGACTTCGCCATGATGGAAGATCCATCCGCCCTGGACTGGGGAATGTACGCCTGAGACGAGGACTCCTGCGACTTCAATCAAACCGCCAGTCGATGAACGACTGGCGGTTTCGTTTTGCCTATTCTGCCGTCCGATCCAGTGAATGCGGGGTCCGGCCCTCGGCGAAGCCGGAGAGCACGATCAGTGCATTGGTTACCGTTCTGCCCGGATTCCTCCAGCGGTGGCGCAGATGGGCCGCAAACAACAAACTGTCGCCGGGCTCAAGCTCAAACCTCTTGTCCTGCACCAGGTACTCCAACGCGCCTCGAAGACAGTAGACGAATTCGTGGCCCGTGTGAACAATCGACCGCGGTCCACTCGACGCGCCGGCATCCAGCGTCAGGACGAATGGCTCCACCCTGCCAGTGAACCGCTCCCCCCCGAGCCCCTCCCACAGACCGCGCGAGAAGGAGACGCGGGCGCGTTCATCTGATCGAATGAGGACTACATCTTCGCGGGATTGCGGATGTCCGAAGAATTCGGTGATCGACACCCCCAGAGCTTCGGCAAGTTTGTTCAGCGTGCTCACCGAGGGTGACGCGCGCCCGCGCTCGATCATGCTGAGGGCGTTGGCGGAGAGCCCGCTCCGCTGCGCCAGCGCGCGCATCGAAATGCCCTGCGCCTCCCGCAGTTCACGCAGACGTACCGCAACGTCCACCGACCTTGCATCCCGCTGATAAGACACTCTTTCTGCCTCCTATTACGTAATCCGGACCATGTCTGTCCGATTACGGCCCTGCACCATACATGTGACATTATACCACTGCCAACATGACACACCGCACTATTGTACTTTTCTTCACAGGACTATTATCACGCATGTACATATGTGTTTATGCACATGAGAGCAGGAGCATTCAATGGTTTCGCAGGCATTGGCACAGGAAATCTCCCAACTTGAGGCCGACTTCTGTTTTGCGCTCTCCGATCCGACTCGGCTCTTGATGATCTATGCACTCGGCGAGGGACCGCGCAATGTCACGGAATTGGCTAGCGACTCGGGAGTGGCGCAGCCGACAGCGTCGCGGCATCTCAAGATCTTGAGAGACCGCGGCCTCGTCGCGACGGTCCGACACGGCACGACAGTCACCTACCATCTCGCTGATCCCAGGCTCATCCAGGCCCTTGACCTGCTTCGAACCGTCATGCGCGAGCGCCTGGTGCACCGGGCGGGGCTGATGAGCGAAACCGAGGGCGAACCCGCTTGATCAGCTGCCAATGCACGCGGCGGCTGCGCACTCTCTCAGGAGGAGCACATGCACCGAAGAAAACTGACGGGGGCAATCATTATTCTTGGCGCGGCGTTGATCGGGGTTGGCGCAGTTGCGCTCGCAACTGCGCAGCCGGCACAGGCGCAATGTGGCTCGCAGGCGTCGTCCTGCAAGAACTGCCATGAGACGCAGGCGCAAATGCCTGTGAATGCGGATGGCACGGGCTGGCACGAGTCGCACGCCTTTGGTGATTTCTGCTACATCTGTCACGCAGGCAACAACCAGGCGACCGAGGCGGAGGCAGCGCATGCCGGCATGGTGGCGCCGATGACCGACGTTCAGAGTGCATGCGCACAGTGCCATCCCAACGATCTCGTGGCCCGCGCCGACGTCTACACTGTGGCCCTCGGTATTCCGGCCGCCTCGATTAGGAAACCATCCGCCGCTGCCTCCCCTGCCCCGACGGCGACCGTCGCGGCACCGGAACTGGCGGCACAGCCTGCTGCTGCACCCGCGCCCGCGGCCGCGCTCTCCCCCAACGATCCGAACCTGGTGGATTATGTTGAGCGCTACAACCAGGAAGTCCTCAACCAGAAGCCCACAAACTGGGGCAACATCATCCTGCTCATCCTGCTTCTCGGGCTCATCGGAATCGGAGTCTTCTTCATCAATCGGCGGGAAGGCTGGATTTCCATCTCATTCAGTGAGAAGAAGGGCCTGGACAAGGAGTATCCGCAGGACGTCGTTGGCATCGCAGACCAGGCCACGAAGCTGAACACGTCAGCACGCAGGTCCCTGGCTCGCTTGCTGGCCAAGCCGGCCGCCACGGCCGGGCTACTCGCAGCACTGGACAGGCTTTCCGCGGACGAACCGTCCGGCGATAAGCAATAACAGGAATCTTGTCGAACCTCTGCATTGAAAGGAGCACCTATGAATTGGATCAGAAAAGAACTGTGGTCACCCTATGCGGCCGGCGTGATGCTTGGCCTGGTAGGGATCGCGACCGTCGTGTTTGCGAACACGCTCCTGGGGGCATCGGGCGGGTTTGAGAACATCGCCGGGATGCTTGGCAAGGCCATCGCGCCCGCGGCCTTCAATAACACCTATTTCAATTTCGTCATGCCCGCCCAGGTGACCTACGCGGTCATACTTCTCATCGGCGTCTTCTTTGGCGGCACGCTGGGGGCGCTTTCCAGCGGCACCTTCAAGATCCGCACGATGGACGACGAGCAGTGGAAGCAGGCGTACGGCCCGCAGCGCTGGAAGCGCTGGCTGCTGCTCTTCGTCGGAGCGATCATCCTCGAGTTCGCCGCGGGCATTGCCGGCGGCTGCACGAGCGGCCTGGCGATCTCCGGCGGCATGCTGCTGGCACCCGCCGCCTTCCTGTTCATCGCCGGCATGTTCGCGTCCGGCATCCTGACCGCGAAGGTCATCTACGGAAAGAGGTACTAAACCATGACCGGCTTCATCCTTCCGCTCATCCTGGGATTGTTCTTCGGCTTCGCGCTGAACAAGGCCGGGCTGACGCGCTACGCAAAGATCGTCAACGTATTCCGGCTCAACGACATGGCCGTGCTTAAGTTCATGATGACCGCCCTGGTCGTGACCATGATCGGCGTCTACCCGCTGCGCATGTTGGGCGTAATCACCTTCCCGACGGTGCCCTCCACATATATCGTTGGCAATCTGGTGGGCGGCCTGATCTTCGGCGTGGGCATGGCGCTTGCGGGCTTCTGCCCGGGCACCATGGCTGCAGGCGCTGGAGAAGGCAAACTCGACTACCTGATCCCCGGCCTGCTGGGATTCCTGACCGGGGCGGCCCTCTTTGGCCTGACCTACGACACGGTCTTTCCGCCGATCTCGAAGCTGCTCAACTACGGCAGCGCCGTCATCCCGGACCTGTGGAACGTCAACGCAATTCTGGTTGTGTTTGTCTTTGCGCTGATGGCGCTGGTCCTCTTCTACCTCATCGATCGCATGGGTTGGCAGCGACAGCAAAAGAAACTTGACTAGGGGACCATGGGATCGGCATCGAGCTGATCCCTCTGCAATTATTGGAGAGAAGCATGCAAAACACGGTATCCAGGCGTGATTTTCTCAAGGTGGGCGGTGCTGCAGCTGGCGCCCTGGCGCTGGGCAGTTTTGTGCCTCCAGCTGCTGCCCACGCGGCCCGCAAGGCGGGTCACCTGAACGCCCAGGGAGACGGCTACATCGCCAGCCTGTGTGAAATGTGCGTGTGGCGCTGCGGGCTGCTTGCCAAGATCCAGGACGGTCGGGTCGTGAAGCTAGATGGCAATCCGGACCACCCGCACTCAAAGGGCAGGCTCTGCCCGCGAGGGCAGGCCGGCATCATGACGACCTACGACCCGGACCGTGTACTTTCACCCCTCGTCCGCGTCGGCCAGCGCGGTGAAGGCAAGTTCCGAAAAGCCACCTGGGACGAGGCGCTGGACATCGTCGCTGAGAACATGCTCAAGATCAAGGAAGCACACGGTCCGGAGGCCATGGTTTTCTCCTCGACGCACAGTCTGTCGCAGACCCAGTTCGAGAACCTGCTATATGGATTTGGATCGCCAAACTATGGAACGCAGCGGTCGTTGTGCTTCAATGCCATGGTTACGGCCTTTCAACTGACCTACGGAGTGGAAGAGCCCAGTCGCGACTACTCGAACGTTGAATACATTCTGCTCACGGGCCGCAACCTGGCCGAGGCCATCTCCAACTCCGAGACCGGCGAATTGATCGAGGCCATCGACCGGGGGGCGAAGCTGGTGTACCTGGATCCGCGCTACACCAAGACCGCATCAAAAGCCGCGGAGTGGATCCCGATCCGCCCAGGCACGGATCTTGCGTTTCTGCTCGCGATGCTGCGTGTGATCGTGACAGAAAAGCTTGGAAGCTGCGGATTCATAAAGGAGTTCACAGTTGGTTGTGAACAGCTGCCGACGCATCTGGCAGAGTACACGCCCGAGTGGGCGGAGCAGAAGACCGGCGTGCCGGCGGCAACAATTGACCGCATTGCGCGGGAGTTTGCAGCAGCCAAACCGAACGCCATGGCGCACCCCGGCTGGCGCACCTCGAATTTCGTCAACTCCTTTCAAACCGAAAGGACG
>JAZDHO010000068.1:0-14788 GCA_043805815.1 Chloroflexota bacterium | reverse complement strand
ATCTCAAGCGCCCTGTTGCGCATTTCTCGATAGACTTTCAAGGAGTCGCGCGCATACAGCACGGCACGTTGTGTGAAAACGTTCATGCCCTTGCTCGTAAGGTCGTATTTGAGTCGAGTCCGGTCGAGATGCGTGACCTTGATCCAGCCGCGCTGGATCAGGCGCTTGATGTACCAGTTCACGCTGCCCACCGCGATCCCCAGCCGCGCAGACAATCCCGCCTGGGTAACAAGCGAGTCGTGTGCGATCTCATTCAGGAGTGTGTACTCGTGCGGCTTGATGTCTGCCATGTGTGAGAATTCAATTTCTGAATTCTCACACATTCGGGATTGGCTGTCAAGCCCTCGGTGCCCGGCTCGGTCCCTGCTCCCGACCTGATTTCAAGCGTCCACGGTCTTCCTACCTTGGGGGTCCCGGGAAAATCTTAGCCGGAATACCGTCCACAAATACTTGCTTCCCCGCCTCAGGTATTGCGCCAGCGAGGCTCCCGTCTTGGACTCACCGCTTCGGCGCGGCGGTGCCACGTACGGCAGTTCGCATACCTTGAATTTCTTGCCCCGGAGCACCGTGTAGATGAAGTCGATGAAATACTCGCCGTAGTCCCCGGTCAACTCGTGCTCAGCCAGGACGGTCCGCCGCACGGCCACGAATCCGCTGGTGTAGTCCGAGAAGGAAGGCTTCAGCATGAATCGGACACCCCAATTGAGCAGCCTGCTCAGGATCAACTGGATCGCTCCGCCCTTGCCGCCCCGGTCCTCTCCCCCACCGATGGCGTAACGCGAATTTACAGCTACATCGTAGCCTTCATCCAGCATGTACAGCATTTGCGCGATCTTCTCCGGCGGATGGGAGAAGTCACAATCCATCCACACCACCACCTCGTGCCGCGCCGCGAGGATTCCGTCCCGTAGGGAGGCTGTCAGTCCGTGGTCACGAGTTCGGCGCATCACCGATAGCCGCGACGGATCCGCCACCGGGGTTTTCCCGGCCCTTTCCCAGGTTAGGTCGGGTGAATCGTCATCGACCACGATGATCTCATAGTCACTTACACCCGCCTCGACCAGGGCACCATCGGTTTCACGGATGAGATCCTGAATATGCCCGGCCTCGTTGTACGTTGGCATGATGACGGACACGCCGGAGAACGTGGATTTCTTCATTGGGTCAGCTTTCGGACGAAAACGATACTGCCCGCCCTCCGTGCCGCCTCCTGAAATCCCAGATCCCTGTAGAACCTGATCGCGCGCTCATTCTTGATCTGTGTGTCCAGCCTGTACGTGTGCACGCTGCCCTGGCTCAGGAAATCCTCGAAGGCATCTACGAGGGCGCGTCCAATTCCCCTACGTTGGATTTCCGGATCCACAGCGATTGCCGTCAATACCGCCCTCACTTCTGTGGAGTTGACCCGCACGGGCGCGGCGATCATCATCCCCTGCCACAATAACCAGATCAGCTGAGGCTGCAGGAGCATCGTCAACGCAATACGGGTAAGTCGCACTCCGGGCATGGTTCTAAAGAGCATGGAACTGAATCTCCCGGCGTCGACGGATCCGCTGACGACCCCCGCAGGCTGATCCTGCACCAATGCCACGCCCACATAGCAACCCGGAGCGTTTGCCATACGCCGATAGAGAAAACGCATGTGATCCGGCCCTAGGCGACCGTTGAGTGTATACCCCATACCGGCCCGGTGGATCCGAATGACGTGCTCGAGGAGCGCCTCCGTGAGCGGACGTATCCGAAGTGACGCCCCCTCGTTCATTACACCGCGACAAGTGCCTGCTTGACGGCCTCGACGACCCGGAGCTGTTGCTCCTCCGTGATTCCCAATCCGCTCGGCACGTAGAACCCCCGCCGCGCGATCCTCTCCGTCACGGGGTACCTCTCATTCGTGAACCACCCCATTTTCTGGAACACCGGCTGCTCGTGCATGCCCCAGAAGAAGGGCCGCGTGTCGACCTTTAGCCCGGCGAGCCCGGTCATCATCTGAGCTGCATCGATCGCCATGTGATCTGCCACAACCATTCCATACACCCAGTAGATGTTGTCCGCGTAGTCAGTCCTGGCGGGAGCGATCTCCAATTCCGGCATCGCAGCGAAATGCGAATTATAGATTCGGCCCATCTGCCGCTTCTTGGCAACCGTCTCGTCCAACCTTTCAAGCTGTGCAATTCCGAGCGCGGCTTGGAGGTTCGTCAGGCGGTAATTGAATCCAAGTTCCTCGTGCACAAAACGGCGCCCGGGGCTGTGCGAGAGATTGCGAAGCGACCGGCAGATCTCCGCGATCTCGGCATCGTCTGTAACGACCATGCCTCCCTCGCCCGTCGTGATATGTTTGTTGGGATAGAAGCTGAAGGCACTTGCGTCGCCAAAGCTGCCGCATGCCTTGCCTCGGTAGGTCTGCCCGTGCATTTCCGCCGCATCCTCGATGATCCGCAAGCCATGGCGTGCCGCGAGCTCCAGTACAGGATCCATGTCGGTCGGAAGCCCGTAGATGTGCACTACCATGACCGCCCGAGTTTTCGAGCTTACTTTCGAAGTCAGCTGCGCCACGTCCAGATTCCACGTGCGAGGCTCAGCATCCACCAATACAGGCTTCAGCCCGGCGCGGACGATCGCAGCGGCACAGGAGATGATCGTGAACGACGGCATGATCACCTCGCTGCCTTCGGGCAGCCGCAATGCCCGGACCGCAAGGTCCAGGGCCGTGGAGCCGTTGGACACCGCGATGCCGTGTTTGCGTCCAACTCGCGCCGCAAGCTTCTCCTCAAACTCCTGTACGGCAGGTCCCTCGGAAGAGATCCAGCCGGTCTCGATGCAGCGGACCAGGTATTCCTTTTCTTTTCCGTCCAGGACCGGCTGGTTGACCGGAATGAAATCGTCCATGCTCAATTCGAACCCCCGCCAATGATGGCATCGTCCGGCGAGATGCCGTCGAAACGCACCTTGTCTGCATGCTCGGCATACGGTCCCTGCTTGACCTCGAACATCTCCACGTCCTCAAGGACCTCAAATCCATGCCCGGCGGACGCCAGCAGGATCACGTCGCCCGCCTCCAACACCCGGCTCTCAAGGTAATGCTGCGCACCGCTGTAGAAATCGACTCGCAGCTTTCCCTTTCTTATGAATAGGACTTCCTGCGTGTATTCCACTTCCCGTTGGACGGCAGTATGCACGTGCGGTTGGATCACTTTACCCACAGGGTGCTGCATATACCCCAGCTGTTGCGAGAACTCGCTTGGTGTGAAGAATCGGACACCTGACCCGGCGAAGTCATGACGCACAATGATCGCCAGGATATCGCTTCCAGAAACAACCTGTTCTATCGGCACGGCATTCCCCTGCTCCGCAGAGCTGTATTCCAGATTCGGCTCCGGCACGGTGGACCCGCTTGAGGATACGCGACCGAGATGATCGCACGTGAACCGGTCTTGGGAAAGGCGCCACTCCCAGCTTCATGAGGGCGTGCGCGGCATTCCAAATACCGTTCCCGCATGATTATATCCAAGCCGAGGACTCTCTCGCGGTGATCCGAATGGCTTCCTCAGGCGCCCTGGATCCCTGGCGGAGGTGCAGCAGTCCGCTGCTTCAGCATCATTCTCCCGGCCACGGCGTATCCAATGAGGATCGCAAGCAGAGGCTGTGCAGGGACGCGGAAGCGCTCGTGGCCGCCTTGCCCAGGCGTCAGCACCAAGATCAGGAATGTCATAAGCAGCACGATTGCGTTCCACCTGGCCGCACGTGAAGGCAGGCGAATTGCCGCAATCGCGCCCGCCAACGCCAGCACGTAAAGCAGCACTTGAAACGCGGTAAGCGCAAGCATCAAGCCCAGGCCCTGTGGGTACTCCCGCATCTCCTCGCCAAGTAGGGACATCAGACCGCCCCATCCGTGATCCATGTACGGCCGCCACAGATCTGGAAGCGAGTAGTCGGCACCAAGATACTGCAGCCATCTGTCGAAGTTGGTGGCGATCAGCACCGGCACTGTACCCACAACATGCAGCTGCACGTAGATGCCCGGATTGGCGAGGATGATTCCCCAGTACTTCGCTGTCTGGCTTGGGCAAACGCCGGGGTCTGACTCCTGCAGCAGTTGCTGCGCCTCATGCAGACCCACGCGCGCTGCCTCGGCCAGGACCTTGGCAGCCATGTAGTCGCGCAGGGTGACGCGATCCACCGAAGACAGGGTGGGGCAATTCCACAGCTGGGCGTTGCGCACGAACCAGGGCGCGATGAGCATGATCGATGGCAGCAGGAACAACAGCCCGCGGCGCACGCCTCTCGCAACCCACGTGATTCTCGCGGCGGGCTCGTGTTGCGGAAACACCTGCAGGCAGGCAGCCCATGCCACGACAATCAGTATGGCAAACGGCTTGACAAGGCATGCCAGACCGGAAAGGACTCCGGCAAGCACCAGTGTTCGGTCGTCTTGCGAATGCGCCCAGGCCACCAGCAGGACGGCGCCAATACCGAGCGTGACTGCAAAGAGGCTCTCGGTGAGGATAGTCATCGACCACAGGATCGTAAGTGGATCCAATGCAAGTAGAATCGCCGCCACAAAAGCTCCTCCGCCCCCCAACCACCTCCGGAGCAGGGCGAAGAGTATCACGGCGACTGCTCCAGTCGTCAATAGTTGTGCCAGCGCCACCACTCCCGCTTCGTGCCCGAGCACGCCGAACACGCCCGCGAGAAACAGCGGGTAGCCGATGGTGTTCAGCAGCTCCCCCGGACGTTCCGTGTTCCATGCGTAGGCTTGCCCCGACAGGATCGCATTCGCGATGGGGACATAACGATCAGTGTCGTTCGCGAATGCAAGCTCGGGCCTGGCGAAGACGAGCGCCGCGAAACCAAGCCGCCCAATCACAACCGCCCCCAGGATGGCCGCGAATATCCGCTCCTTGCGCAGTGCTTTTTGTCTGAGGAGCTCGCTCATGTGATCTCTTGGGCCCGTTCGCCGTTGCCCCAAATGATAGTGATTCTAGCGCGCGGCGTCGCGCGCCCAGACCGCGAGCATGCCAAGTGCATACAGCCGCTTGCCGTGATCCGCTTTTCGCTGGACGTGTTCGTCGAGCAGCCTCTCCATCGCCCTTTGATTCAGCCACTGGTGCAGGGGACTCCCTGATCCGAGCAGTAGCTCGCGGGACCATTCGAGTAGCGGACCACGGAACCAGGCGGCCAGAGGTATTCCGAAGCCCTGCTTGGGGTGTCTCTTCACGTTCTCAGGAAGGACATCGTCAAACGCTCGTCGCAGCAGGTACTTTCCGCGGCGCCCTCGCACCTTCAGCCCGTCTGGCAATCTTGCCGTCCACTCGATTAATTCCTGATCCAGGAAAGGTGAGCGCGCCTCCAACGAGGCCGCCATGGTCATGCGATCGGCCTTTACCAGCAAGTCACCCGGAAGGTAGGTGTGGATATCCGCGTACAGCGTTCGATCCAGAATGCTCCCGGAGCCGCGTCCGTAAGCCTCGATCAGCAGCCTCTCGGCGTTCTCCGCTTGGAATGTAGGCCAGTGCTCCGACCGCCACAGCTCCCGCCTTTGTCTTGATGAGAAGTAGGAACCCCAACGCAGCGTGCTTGCACGCGAATCCGCTTGAGCCAGTTGCTCCAATCGTTTCAAGCCGTCCGGGAAGCTCTGACCTGTCGGACGCGCAAAGTCGTCACGCAGGCCGCGCGTCATCGCTGGAACCACGGTGCGCGTGAGCCAGCGCGGTGCCTTGAGGTACAGATTGGCAAGCGGATCCAGCCAGTAGCGCTGATAGCCCGCCAGAGCTTCATCTCCGCCGTCGCCATTCAGAGCCACGGTGACCGACGCGCGCGTCAGGCGCGAGAGGTGGTACAGAGGGATTGCCGAGGCATCTGCAAAGGGCTCTCCGAAATGCTGAGTCACGACATCGAGCGTCGCGGGGAGATCGTCATAACGGAGCATGAATTCGCGATGCTCGGTGCCATATCGCTGCGCTACAGCACGCGCGTAGGGCAGCTCCGAATAGCCCTCCTCCTCAAAGCCGACCGAAAACGTCTTCACCGGCGCGTCGGTTGCCTCCGCCATCAGGGCAACGATGATGCTCGAATCAAGGCCACCGCTTAGATGCGCACCCAGGGGCACCTCGCTCACTAGCCTGATTCGCACGGCCTCGCGTAGGCGCGATCGGAGCTCGGCGGCAAGGTCCGCCTCGCTCGCGCTGATCTTCGGCTGATACGAGTAGTCCCAGTAGCGGCGCGTGGTCGCCTGGCCGTCTTCCCACACGAGTGTGTGCCCGGCGGGTAGCTTGAATACTCCGGCGTAGACCGTTCGCGGCTCAGGGATGTACTGGAGGCTGAGATACAGATCGATGGCCTCGAGATCGATCTCCAGGCGCGCCGGCAGGGCCTTCAGCAGCCCGCCCAATTCCGAGCAGAAGTACAGTTGGCCGTCCTGCACGGTGTAGTGGATGGGCTTCTTGCCCAGCCGGTCACGTGCAAGCAGGAGCCTTCGGCGCGTGTTGTCCCACAGCGCAAAGGCGAACATGCCTCGCAGGCGTTGAACACATGCATCACCCTCGTCTTCGTAGTAGTGCAAGATGCACTCCGTGTCTGACCTCGTTTTGAATTTGTGGCCACGATGCTCAAGCTGCTGTCGCATCTCCGGGTAGTTGTAGATCTCGCCGTTGAGAATGATCCAGACTGAATCATCCTCGTTTGAGATCGGCTGATCGCCACCCTTAACATCGATGATGGACAGCCGCCGCATCGCCAGTCCAATGCCCCGATCGATGAATGAGCCGTCGCTGTCGGGGCCGCGGTGGCGAATGGCATCACTCATGGCACGCAGCAACTCCGGCTCTCCCGGCCGTTGATCAGCGTAGGCGATCCCGCAGATCCCGCACATTATCGGATAGCCGCTTCAAGAATCCGTTGGTATTGGCTGGCTGCAACCGCCCAGCCGTAATTCTCCGCCACCCTCGTCCGGGCCGCCCGCCCCATCCGCTGGCGCTGCCCCTCGTCAGTCAGCAGCGTGCGCAGCGACTCGCGCAGCGCATCCGCGTCCTCCGGCGCCACCAACACGCCCGTTTCTCCAGGGACCACCAGCTCCTCGTTGCCAGCGATCCGGCTGGCGATCACCGGCAGTCCGCTCGCCATGGCCTCCAGCAGCGCATTGGGCATGCCTTCATGCCGGGATGGGAACAAAAACAGGCTGGCGCCCTGATACTCCTTGATCAACCCAGCCACGTCCGTCCAGCCAAGAAAGTGTACGCGATCCTGCAGACCTTGGCGCACGATTGTCTCCTTCAAGTTTCCAAGTTGAGGGCCATCTCCTGCAATCCGCCATTCCCAGGGAAGGTCTCTCACGCCTGCCAGCGCGATCAGGGCAAGGTCGAACCCCTTTTGGTGCACGATGCGCCCGACGGAGAGGATCGTGGGAGTAGACCATCGGCGACCCGGCGGCCAGAACCTCTCGCAATCCACACCATTGGGAACAATGGCGATCTCCGCCGACGGATCGAAGGCCTTCGCGAGATCGCGCAGTCCCTGGCTGTTGGCTACAACCGCGGCTGCATCATGCCAGATGATACGCAGGAACGGCACCGCGATCTTGTGGTACAGCCAGAAGTCATAAGGGCGAAAACCTGGGACATCGCCGCCCCGGAGGGAAACCACGTACGGGATCCCGAACATCAGTCTCAGAAACCACGCAACTGCGCCAGACGGCAACCCAAAGAAAGCCAGGACCACTTGGGGCCGGAAGCTCCGCATCAAGGCAAGGCATCGGATGGCGGAACCGATCATAAAGACCACCTGCTCGATCGCCGTGGACCGATCGACGCGTTTTCGGGAAGTCGGTCCTCGCAGGATGCGAACGCCGTCTCGCGTCTCATCGGTCGCCAGCCCGGAGTATCCGGCGGTGACAACGACCACCTCGTTGCCTGATTCGACGAGCCGCCGAGCGAGATTGCTGCTGGCATTGCCTGCACCCGCGCCGATCGGCGGGTACTCGCTGTTGATGATGAGCAGCCTCATGCCCCGACTCCCCCGTTGGCGGTCATCCAGACTCCGGACTGCATCAGCATCGCGCATTTCCAGCGCGTGGACTGCACGACGCCCGGTTCGCAGTTCACGGCACTCCAATCTGTGGTGGGAACTCAGGGCAAGGCCGAGCACGCGGCACAAGGATCTGGACGTTGGAGTAGTCCAGGGTCATCGCCGGCTTGTATTGGCACAGCAGCGGTCGCGCCACCAGTCGATTCCAGGCATCGCTCTCCTCTATGAAATCGCCAGTTTCAACTCCCAAGTTCTGCGGATGGGCAACGACGGCCGCGAACCGGTGCGTTTCCAGATCCTGATAGTATTTACCAAGGTACCCTTCATCGCCCGATATTGCCATCTCCATCAGGGTGACCACTTCGTAGTCTGCCACCATCGGCACCTGTCGGATCATCCCAAACGTCAGCAGATGCCGCTCATACATGAAAAGCACCTCTCCGGACTTGCTGTAGGCTTCCGCCTCCCGCCGGAGCGCGGAAAGCTCGGTGCCGGCGCGTGCCGCATCATAAGAGAACGGATTAGCCAACCGCAGCAGAGAGAAGGCCACAGGCACGACCACCATCAGCAGGACGATCGTCCACGGCGCTGTGGATCCGGCCGATTGGGGGGGTTGCTCAGTCTGTGCGCTTCCCTGCAGGCCGTATGCGCCCAGGATCGCCAGCAGTACCAAGTACGCATCCATATTGTGCAGGTCGCCACCGCCTCCGATCTTTGTGCTCACTACCAAGCCGCCGGCCATCAGGATCGTCAGCATGGCGGCGATGCTGGTGACGCGCAGCGGGTGCAGCCCGCCTGGCTCGGCTCGCACTCTCCAGACGATGAGCGCCATCAGCGGCAGCGAGACGATCATCACGCCGGGAATGATTCCGATTGGATTGGTTGGACTTGGCAGCCAGCGATACCATAGGAGCGCTGAATTGAAACTGGAGGCGAAGGCCTCGAGGTTCGTGTTGCCTGACATCGCAACATAGAGGGCCTGGCCCGCCAGCGCCGAGACGACCCCGGCAACACCCCACAAAACAGGCGTCTTTAGGTAGTGCGACGGCCCGCGCGCATCCCGGAATGCCTTCTCAAGCACATAGAGCGTGATGGCGAGCATCGCCGGAACCGGAAACCAGTTTACGCGGCTCATGCCGGCCCAGATCGATGCAGCCACGATCGCGGCAAGCGAACGCCGCGGCTGCCTCAAGACGACGCCATGCATGATGATGATCACGGAAACTTGCAGGTGATAGTAGACTGCCCCCTGAAAGAAGAACAGGAAGAGCCAGCCCGCCACAAGGACCGCGTCCAGCCGATCTCGAAATCCCAGCCGGCGGACAACCGCGCAGGATGCCCACAGCGTGAGCCCGATCCACAGCAGCACCTGCCACAAGCGCGCTCCCCAAAGGGATATGCCGCTGATCGCGAACGGCAGCGACTGCAGCAGGTAGCGGCTTCCATGCATCACCGAAAGCGGCAGGGCCTCGCCGTATAGGGATCTCGAGAAAACCAGTGAGCCGTAGTAGTAGCGGCTTGCCTCGGACCAACCCATCGAGAATGGATACTGACTCACCGCCCCTCCCAGCGTAAAGAGCTGAGCGCCCATCCCATCCACGAGCAGGATGAGGGCTAGTGAACGCGGCCAGTCCAGGCCGGTTACCAACCGCACGCCCACCGCCTGCATCAGCGCCATCCACCAGAATAACCAAAAAAGCCGAAAGAATGCCTCGATCCCCCGACCATAGAAATCGGCACGGGCATACAAGAACAATGGAACTGGCAGGAGGACCAACACCAGTCCGGCCAAGGTGCCAGGACCGCTTCTTCCCACCCACCCCTGCATTCTCTCCCAGAAGGGCTGGCTGCCAGGGCGCCGCAGCACCACGTACAGGCCCACCGCGGCATTCACAGCGAAAACGATCATGAGTACGACCCACTTGTAGCGCGTACTGACTTTCAGGAGCGCCTGGGTCTGAACCTGGGTCTGATAGATCGCCAGCAGGCTTATCGCGGCGCCAATGGCGCAGTACGTCCGCACAAAACTCCCGAAACTAGTCGCCGTTTTCATTCCGCATGCATGCAGCTGAGGCTGGACTCGAAGCCCTAGTCGAGCGGTGGTCCTGCCGGTTGTGGCTTCTCTACGGCTGCCAGGACGCCCGGTAGGTAGATCGCGCCCACAAGGCTCACTGCCACGTACAGCGTTCGCATCAGCACGGCCACAGTCAGGCTTGTCGCCGTGCTCAAACCGGCGATCGTGGAGAACAGGAAAGTAAGCGATAGTTCCTGCACACCGTAGCCATTGATGGAAATGGGCACCAGCGTCACAAAGTACGCCACGCTCCACAGGCCGGCGATAAGCGTCAGATCGACATGACCACCCAGCGCCTGGATCAGGACGTACATTGTCAGAAAGGTGCAGAGCATGTGACCCCATGTACAGCCGAGCGCGGCCAACAGGGCAAAGGGCCTTCCGAACCAGATTGAGAATGTCTGCACCGTGCGTCGGACAAACGCGATCCCGCGTGTAAACAGGCCCGACCACGCTGGAGCTTGCGATGCTCCCGGCCCAAGGTTCTGCAGGGTCGGTATGAGGCCCAGCGGAAGCGTGAACAGCATTCCCAACATGCCAATTAGCCTGTCGGCGGCGATGGAAGCCAGGCACACGGCCCGGTCATAACCCAGCTGCATCGCCCCGGCCATACGGACCACGTCGCCGCCGATCGTGGTTGGTAGGAAGTTGTTTGAGAACAGCCCCGTGAATGTCAGCGCAGCCGCGTGGCCGACCGAGATCCTCACGTCGCCTGAACGCAGCAGCACGTACCATCGCGCAGCGACAAACAACCGTGAGATGATGACGAGTGCGAGGGCACCGGCGATTCGTATCCACGTGAGCTGCTTAAGCGCCGCCAGAACATCGTTCCAGGCCTCCTCCCGTACCAAGACGATAATCAGCGCAGTGGCGATGATCGTGCCCAGGAGACGCAGCAACAGCTGGCGGTTATTCCCGAGCCACTTGATCATTGGCGCGTCCGGGTGGGATTGTCTCCCGAACCGTGTACGTGAGCTTTTTCTGCGATTCGTGATAGGTCCGGGCGAGTAGTTCGGCCATCAAGCCCATCAGAAGCGATTGCGATCCCAGGATCAACAACATGATAGCGATCTGGAACACGGGCGAACCCAGAACAGGCACGCCACCCACGAACCGGCGGATGAAGAGGTAGAGTAGCAGCGCCGAACCGCTGAATCCGAGCCCAAGACCCACGCCCCCGAACAGTCTCATAGGCTTATGCGAATAGCTCAGCAGGAACTTCGCCGTCATCAGGTCGAGTATGACTTTGAGTGTCCGGTCCAGGCCATATTTGGTCTTGCCGAAGCGGCGTGGATGATGCTGTACCGCGATCTCCGTGATCCGGGCGCCGATCGAATGCGCAAAAACCGGAATGAACCGGTGCATTTCCCCGTACAGACGAAAACCCTCCAGTGCGCTGCGCCGGTAGGCCTTGAGCGTGCAGCCATAGTCGTGCAGATGCACCCCCGTCACGACGGAGATCAGCGAGTTGGCTATGACCGAAGGCAGTGTCCGGGTCAGCGCGTTGTCCTTGCGGAACTTTCGCCAGCCGCTCACCACGTCGTAGCCCTCGTCGAGCTTGTTTAGCAGTAACGGAACATCCTGCGGATCATTCTGCAAATCAGCGTCGAGCAGCACGATGATCTCGCCGCGAGAGTGATCCAGGCCGGCGGCGATGGCTGCCGTCTGGCCGAAATTGCGTCGGAACACAATGACGAAGACATGCTCCGGCTCCCGGGCTGCGAGTTGGCGCAGGATTTCGAGACTTGCATCCGTGCTGCCATCGTCAACAAACACCACCTCCCACGACCGCCCGACAGGCTTGACGGCGGCGCAGATGGCGTCAAAAAGGGCGGGGAGGGTGTCTTCTTCGTTGTAGACGGGAATGATCAGCGAAAGGTCCATCGTTTCGACTCGGTGACTGCGCCGCCCGGCCCCCAAGCGGATCGCTCCCACCGCCAGACATGCTCATCACCGAAGACTCCAATATACTCGATTTGCGGGTTGTCCGCGAAATCCCTGACGGAGAGAGGGGAGAGATTCAAGCGGATGTCGTCCAGGACGATCCATCCCGACGCATGCTGGGCGACGATCGTTCTCACCTCCTCTCTGGTCGTGTGCGACGTGATCCGATACTGCTTACTGAACGTCGGCTCGCCCTCCCACGTAGCGTACAGGCCGTACACCGTCGCGATGAGGACGTCTTGTGGGCCTACGTTTCCCAGCATGTAGGCCTGCACCGCCGACAAATCGTGCAGGTAATCCTCGGAGATCGGCATGTCCGGATCGGTGGAGACGCTAGGCAGTGCGACCTGCCACGGATTCAGGGCAGACACGGCGACCATTACCGCCAGCGACACTGCCGCTGCCCGGCCTCTCCACGGGCTGGCCCGGCGCAATACGTCCCAGAGCCAGTAGAGACCCATAGCGGACACGACCACGTACCAGAACTGGGTGGACATGAGATGCCGCGTGTGAAAGAAAGACTTCGAGATGAGGGCGAACACCGCGAGGTAGCTCACAAACAGGCTGACGAAGAACAGCGGCACGAAGTTCACCCTGCGCAGCATAACGCTGGCAGTGATGGCCAAGGCGACACCAAGTACCATCACAACTGCGATTCGCTCGTAATACCATTGCTGTTGCGGATTCGGGAAGAAGTACTCCAAGGGCACCCGATTCACTCTGGGTATCAGCAGTAGCTTTGTAAGTTGCTCCCGGTACCAGGCGAGACCGCCTGCGACGAGGACCACGGTAGTTGCTCCCAACCACGGCCAATTCGCCCGTTCCTTCCAGTCGAACCGCATCAGCACAAATGCCCCGAAGACCAGATACGCTATGAGGATCGTCCGAAACGTGGACAGCCAGTCGACGGCAAGCGCGAAGATCGGCGGCAGGGTGAGGATGGCCGCCAGTATGATCACTCTGGACCTAAGGATCCCCTTCCAGTGCTTTCCGACAATGAAGCGGCTGGGAACCGCCTCCACAAACAAGATCATTGCGTACGCGATCCAGTAGAAGTAGAACGGGTAGTAGGCATACTCCCGCGCCACCCGCCCAAATGTAATGATCCATGGGCTGGTGGCGTAGAGCATGCACGCCACGGCCGCCACCGGGCGGCTGATCTTGCGGGCGAGCAGGTAGAGTGGTACGACCGCCAGCACATTGAAAAGCACGCCGATGGCTCTGGCGGCCCAAACTTCGTGGCCGAACGCACGCAGTGCCAGGGCAATTGGCAGCGTTACCACCCAGAGCCCGCGCGGGTAGACCGAGTCAAGCGGCGTGCCCTCCAGGATCTGATTCGCAGCAATGAGGTGGTAGTACTCATCAACAGCAGGGAAGAGGCCTCCGAGATTGAAGGCGCGTAGCAGCAGTGCAAGGCAAGCAGCCAGGCCCACAATCAGTATTTCGTCGCCAAGGACTCGGGAGATGCGCTGATGCGCGACCGCCTGCTCCATCTGTGAAAGCCAAGCGGGGAGCATGCCCGTGGCGGCCAACAGGATCCCCGTGGCGACCGCCCAGAAGTTGAGCAGCCCCAGCAGGATCACCAGGGTTCGCGACGCAACGAAGGGCAGCACGAAGGCGTGCTCATAGGTCGTCTTCCGCGAGTTGAGGGGGATCACTTGCTCGCGACCGCCCCAAGCCAGGTGCACCTGCCCTCCAGGCTGGCTGGTCTCAAGCACCAATTGGAGCTTCTCGCCTGTCGCCGCCGACCATTCCAGCGAATTCGCGGCAGGTTCCACCAGGACCAGTTGGTCGCCGCGGCGAACCCACCCCTCGGCCGCGATCGAATCATACGAGATATCTCCCAGGGATGTGCTGAGCCATACGATCGCCGTGCCCTGACGCGCCCCATCGGCCACAAGGCCGAACTGATGCCGCGGCAGCAGGAAGGCAACGTATCTTTCCGAGGATTGCCAGCGGCTTGTGCCGGCAAAGAAGAGGAAGCAACCGAGTAGCGCACCGAGCGCGATAGCCAGGATTCGTTTAGGGGCGTTCAGCCCGGAAAGGCAGCGCACGAATGCCCCCGCGCCCGCGTAGTATCCTAGGGCCGATACAGCCGCGAACAGAAGCGTGAAGAAGAGGAGCTGTCTGCTCTCTGCGGGGAAGTAATCGATCAGCCAGTATCCGCTGATAAAAGCGCCCGCGGTCACTCCGAGCAGGACCGCGAGAATGATGCGCCCCAGATTGACTTGACGCCTATTCGTTACAGTGCTCCGCTGCATGCATCGTTCTCTGGATGCGGGCTCTCGACCTTCACGGCCGCAATTTGGGGTTCAAGGTTTCTTGAGACGCGCCAGGTCCGCATCGACCATCGTTCTGACCAGGTCCTCAAATCCCACCTTGGGCTCCCAGCCCAGCTCCGCGCGGGCTTTGCCCGAATCCGAGACCAGTAGGTCCACCTCCGCCGGCCGGTAGAAGGATTGATCCTGAACGACGTAATCCTCGTGATTGAGGCCCGTGTGCTGGAAGGCCACCTCACAGAACTCGCGCACCGAGTGCGTCTCCCCGCTCCCGATCACGTAGTTGTCGGCCTGGTCTCGCTGCAGCATCATCCACATTGCCTCGACGTAGTCGCCGGCGAATCCCCAGTCCCGCCGCGCCTCGAGATTCCCGAGACGCAATTCCTTCGCCGTGCCGAGCTTGATGCGGGCAACGGCATCCGAGATCTTGCGCGTGACGAACTCCAGGCCGCGCCGCGGGCTCTCGTGATTG
>JAZDHO010000067.1:0-16169 GCA_043805815.1 Chloroflexota bacterium | reverse complement strand
CCATCGCCGCCCTGGGTATTCAGCTCTCACCCGAGGAAGTGAAGCAGCTCGAGGAACCCTATCAACTCCACCCCATCCTGGGTCACACCTAGGCCCACGCTCATCCGCACCCGGGGATCCGTGCTCCGTCTCATCTATCGGCTCTACCAGGTCTATCTGTTCATTGCGCGCCCGCTGACATTCGGCGTGCGCGTCATGATGATACGCGGCGGGGAGGTGCTTCTCGTCCGCCAGACCTACCTGGATGGCTGGTTCATTCCCGGCGGCCGCATCGAGAGAGGCGAGACGCTCGAGCAGGCGGCGCGCCGCGAGGCCCGCGAAGAAGCCGGCGCGGAATTGAAGACCATGTCCCTCCTGGGCGTGTATTCAAACTTCAAGGAATGGAAGAGCGATCACAACGTCCTGTTCTTCTCAGACGATTTCACTCTCAGCGGCGGCCACGATCACGAGATCGCCGAGCTGCGCTTCTTCCCCCTGGACTCGCTGCCAGAAGGGCTGTGGCCGGGCCACCGTCAGCGACTGCTCGAGTACCGCCGCGCCCGGGACCTGAAGCAGGCACCCTCTTTTCCGCGGTTCGGGGAATGGTAGACACGCCGTCGAGGCGTCCGGATGCACGAGTTCTTGCCCGGACAGGTAGAATGGAAGCATGGCCGAATCCCTGAAGATCGTCATTCCAATGGCCGGCTTGGGCACGCGCATGCGGCCGCATACGTGGAGCAAGCCCAAGCCGCTCGTTGGCGTGGCCGGGCGCACCGCGCTGGACCACTTGATCGATACATTTGCCTCGGTGCCGGATCGGCAGCGGGCCGAGTTTGTCTTCATCCTCAGTCCATACCTCGGAGAACTGCAGATCCCGACATTTATCGAGCAGCACTATCCTGACCTCATCGCCCACTACGTGGTGCAGGGCGAGATGAAAGGGCAGTCCCATGCGTTGTACCTCGCCCGCAAATACCTTGCCGGTCCCATGATTTCGTGCTTCTCCGATACGCTTGTTGAAACGGACTTCTCCTTCCTGGCGCGTGAACGGGCGGATGGCGTGATCTGGGTCAAGGCTGTGCCGGATCCGCGGCGCTTCGGCGTTGCAGAAGTCAATGCAGAAGGCTGGGTCTCCCACCTCACGGAAAAACCTCAGACGCTCGAAAACGACCTTGCTCTGACGGGGTGCTACTACTTTCGCCGCAGTGAGGACCTGATGAGCGCCATCGAGGAGCAAATGGAGCGGAACGTGCAGCTCGGGAGTGAGTTCTTCCTTGCGGACGCTGTGAACATCATGCTCGAGCACAAGGCGCTCTTCCGGCCGCAGCGAGTTGAAGCCTGGCTGGATACGGGCACGCTTGAAGCCGCCCTGGGAACGAATCGCTACATGCTGGAGCGCGCCTGGCCCTCCGCGCCTCAGATCGCTCCACGACCCGGCGTGGAGATCCGGCCCCCGGTGCATATTCATGAGACGGCGGAGATCGAGTCCTCTGTGATCGGCCCGTACGCCTCCATCGGCCCCAACTGCCGCGTTTCCGGCAGCCTGATCGAGGACAGCATCGTCGAGGCCGATTGCGAAATACGGAACGTCGCCATCAAGGGCTCCTTGATCGGCTGCCGGGTTACAGTCGAGGGCCGCGGGCTTGATGAAGTCCTAACCCTGAACATCGGTGACGACAGTACCATCCGTCTTGAGGCTTCCCGGGGCGCCAGCGCCCAGGCTGCGAGCCAAACGTGACGGCTTTCCCTATCATTTTTCATCCATACCCGATAGAATCAATTCATGGCTCCGTCATCTCGGTGTGACGAGCTGAGACCGCGCGATGGACACAGTTGAGTGCCGCTCCGACTCTGAGTATGCTGAACGTCCGCTCGCGCTTGTCTGGCAGGGTCAGCGGATGGAGATCGCCGAGATCGTGGCGACGTGGCGCGGGCCCGGCGAGAAGGGCTTTCGTATCAAGACCGTGAACGGTGCGGCCTTCGACCTGGCCTACCGCGAGATCGCCGACGAATGGCAGGTACAACCGATCCAGGAGGCTCAATGGTGAAAGTGAAGCCCGCGGTTCACGAACTGTCAGACACCGTCCGCATCGCGCGGCGGGTTGCCAGCCTGAAGCCCTCTGGCATCCGCAAATTCTTCGACATCGCGGCCACGATGCAGGATGTCATCTCGCTCGGCATTGGCGAACCCGACTTCACCACGCCGGAGCCCATTCTGCAGGCCGGCCTGCGTTCGTTGCAAAGGGGGCAGACCCATTACACCTCCAATCATGGAAAGCTCGAACTGCGGCAGGCGCTGGCCGCCCACCTGGAACGCCTGTATGGCGTGCGCTACGATCCGGTCAGTGAGATGGTTATCACCGTGGGCGTCTCAGAGGCACTGTACCTGACCATGACCGCGCTGCTCGATCCGGACGATGAGGTCATCATACCCACGCCGTGTTTCGTCTCCTACCAGCCCGAAGTGATCCTGGCCGGCGGCGTCCCGGTTGAGATCCCGACCCGCATGGAGGACAACTTCCAGGTCGATCCGGACCGCATCCGCAAGGCGATCACCTCGCGCACCAAAGCCATCTTCGTCGCCTACCCCAGCAATCCAACCGGTGCAGTTGCCAGCCGTGAAGTGCTTATGGAGATCGCACGCATCGCCGAGGAGCACGACCTCATCCTGATCTCGGATGAGATCTATGACCGCCTGGTCTACGATTTCGAACACGTGTGCGTCCCGTCATTCGGCGAAAACACCCGCCGGCGGACCGTGCTGCTGGGCGGCTTCTCGAAGGACTACGCCATGACCGGGTGGCGCATCGGCTATGCAGCCGGCCCGGCCGATATCATCAAGGGCATGGTGCGCATCCATCAGTACACTGTCATGTCCGCGCCCACCACGGCGCAGGATGCCGCCCTCGAGGCGCTGGCGACAGGCGAAACGTACGTCCGGCAGATGGTGACGGAGTATGACCGCCGCCGCAGGCTGATGGTCGAGGGATTCAACCGGCTTGGCCTTAGGACCCTCGAGCCCCGCGGAGCGTTCTATGCCTTCCCGAACATCTCCGCTTCCGGTATGGACGACGAGACGTTCTGCCGGAAGCTGCTGGAGGAGGAACGCGTGGCGATCGTGCCGGGCAATTCGTTTGGCCCGGGCGGTGATGGATTTGCGCGGGCCTGCTACGCCACGACATACGAGCGGATCGAGGAGGCCCTGCGGCGCATGGGCGACTTCATGAGTCGCTACGGCTGATCGATGACTTGCCGGGCACTCATGTGGGGCTCCACCCGGAGCTGCGGCATTGAGAATGGAAAACGGGATAACCGATGAGCGATAGGCAGTTCGAGAAAGGTCTGATCAAGGCGGGAGCCCGGGACGTTTCCGAGAATGACATACAGAAGGTCGTGGCCAGGTCCGACGAGATCAAGAAGAAGTTCAAGCCCGGCGGGCCACTGCGAAGATTCCTGCTGGACGCGCAGCTCCTGCTGGGAATGATCAAGGACTACTGGGCGCGCCGTTATCGGCACGTCCCCGTTGGCGTGGTCGGCGCCGTGGTCTTCACCATGCTGTACGTCTTCAATCCACTGGATCTGATGCCGGATGTTCTGCCCATCGTCGGGCAGCTTGACGATGCCGCCCTTGTCGCCGCGTGCCTGATGCTCGTGGAGTATGATCTGCGCGTCTACCAGGCATGGAAGGCCGGTCGGGACGAACCCGCGGCGCTGCCACCAGGCCCCACGGCATCCCAGAAGTAGAGCCTCCCTGGCGCCGTTCAACTTTCATTCCTGTCACCACGGCCGTGCCGGTAGGGACGGCAATTGTGGTCGCGCAGTTGGTGCCCGAGCGACCTCCCGAAATCGGATCATTTGCCGGACTTCAGTTCTGTTCGGTCTTGTGGTTAAATCCTCCACGTGATGGACGCCAAGACCCTGCGCGTCCTCGAATACGACAAGATCGTCGCCCGCCTCGCGGGCTACTGTGATTTCTCGGCCTCGGCGGAGCTTGCCAGCGCGCTGCGGCCGACGAACACTCACGCGGAAGCCGTGCGTTGGCTGGCTGAGACGACCGAGGCGCGGCTCCTGCTTGCGACGCGGGATCTCACCATAGGCGGGTCGCACGACATTCGCCCCTCCGTGGACCTGGCGGCGCGCTCTGGCGTGCTGGATCCCCAGGCCCTGCTTGACATTAAATCCACGCTCGTCGCCTGCCGTGACCTGAAGAAATCGCTGGAACATGCCCAGGATGAAGCTCCCAATCTCGCCCGCGCCGCGACCGGGCTGCCGGAGACCCACGGCATCGTGGATGCGATCACGCGCGTCCTGTCAGAGCGCGGCGAGGTGCTGGATTCAGCCTCTGTGAAGCTCGGGGACATCCGCCGAAGCCTGAGGGCGACGCGCGACCGGCTGATGGCGCGCCTTCAGCGCTATCTGACGGAATCCGGGAACAAGCTCCAGGAACCCATCATCACCCAGCGAGACGGGCGTTATGTGATCCCGCTGCGTGCCGAGTTCAAGGGGCAGATCAAGGCCATTGTCCACGACCAGTCCTCCTCGGGCGCCACGCTCTTCGTGGAGCCGTTGCCAGTCGTGGAACTCAATAATGAAGTGCGCGAGCTTGAATTGGCAGAGCGCGACGAGGAGCGCAGGATCCTGGCTGAGCTCTCAGCCATCGTGGGGGAGCACGCGGTTGAACTGAAGTACGGCATCGAGAACCTGGCGGTGCTTGATCTGGCGTTCGCCAAGGCCAAGTACGCCGAGTCCCTGCGTGCCAGCGAGCCGGTGCTGCATGGTCCGAGCCTGCGCGCGCGCCAGCCAGCTGCGGAAGACCTCAAGCCATCGGCTTCCGGGAGGGCGTCGATCCGGCTCCTGCATGCGAGGCATCCGTTGATTTCTCCCGCCGCCGTCGTGGCCATCGACGTGGATCCGCCGACCGGCACGCATGCGGTGGTCATCACCGGCCCCAACACCGGGGGCAAGACCGTGACGCTCAAGACGGTTGGCTTGCTCGTGCTCATGGCCCAGAGCGGCCTGCATATTCCGGCTCAGAGCGGCTCAGAGCTGCCGTGTTTTGATTCGGTCTTCGCCGACATTGGCGACGAGCAATCCATTGAGCAGTCTCTGAGCACCTTCAGTGGACACATCACGAATATCGTCCACATTTTGAAGCTTGCCGATGCCCGCGCTTTGGTCATCCTGGATGAGCTGGGCGCCGGCACAGACCCGCAGGAAGGCGCGGCCATCGCCCGCGCCATACTCGGTCACCTGATCCAACGCGGCGTCACGACCTTTGTCGCCACGCACTTCCCCGAGCTCAAGGCCTTCGCCCACGGCACACCGGGAGTCGTCAACGCCTCGCTTGAGTTCGATGTCCAGACGCTCCGCCCCACGTATCGCCTCACGATTGGCTTGCCGGGCAGATCGAACGCCTTACTGATCGCGCAGCGCCTGGGCCTTGACCAGGGGATCATCGCAACCGCTCGGCAGCACATCGATCCGGCGGAGTTGCGGGCGGACAAGCTCCTGGACGACATCCGCAAGGAACGCAATCGGACCTCGCGCGAACGCGAGAAGCTTGAGAAGGCCCGCCAGCACGGCGAAAAGAGGGCGCGCGAGCTTGAATCGGAATTGAAGAAGGTCGAGGACCAGCGCCGGGAGGTCCTGGCGCGCGCGCGTGCCGAAGGCGAGCTGGAGGTCGCAGTTCTCAGGCAGAATATCGATTCCCTGAGGGCGCGGCTGAAGGAGGCCAGGCAGCCGCTAGAGGCGCTGCGCGAGATCGAGGTCAAGGCTCAGGCGATCCAGGATATGATCGAGGCGCCTGTCGAGCGGCGCCAGTTGGGCGCCGTCGTCGAGGCGTCGGTCTCCTTTGCCCTTGGAGAGCGGGTCTTCGTCCCCGAGTTGAAATCGGAAGGCATCATCACTGCTCTGGCCGAGACCGATGCCGATGTGCAGATCGGCAGCCTGCGCGTGCGCGCGAAGCTGGTGCACCTGCAGCATAGAGGTAGGGCGTCTCGAACCGGGATCGCGGAGTCAAAGGAGCCCGTACGATCGGCGCCTGGAAGCGAGGCAGTTGCCCCCACGGTTGGCGAGCCAGGTCGAAGCCGTCATCCGCAGCCCGGAATCGAAGTCAACCTCCGAGGCAAATTGGTCGAGGATGGCCTGGAGGAACTGGATCGATACCTCGAGAAGGCGTATGGCGCCGGGCTGCCGTTTGTTCGCATCATCCACGGCAAGGGCACCGGACGGATGCGCGCCGCGGTGCGTGCCGCCTTGAAAGAGAATCCCTACGTATCGTCGTTCGAGGAAGCCCATGATAACGAAGGCGGCGCCGGGGTGACCATAGCCAAGCTCGCAAGCGGCTAGTTGCGAGCTGCTCCACTTTGGGGGATTGCGAGTCTTTGCTCTTCCCTTACCCGGCAGGAGGATGCCGCCGCATGCCTCGGGTAGCGCCCAGCTGGGGAAACGCTCGACGCCTACCCCGCGTCCGCCCGGGCGGATTGTGTAGCGCATCGCCACATCTGCCCGAACGATACGATCCGCGGCCGAATATGAGGCGCCTCAGGGTCCGCCTCCGGTCGCCGCGCTTTGATCAGGTGCATGGCCGCCTCTGCCGGGAGCCCCTGCGCGATCAGGATGGCGGCTGCCATGGCCACGCTGCGGTGCCGGCCGAGCGAACAATGGGTGTATACCCTGCCGCCCTCGCCGATCACCCGCAGCGCGGCGTGCGTGCCGCGGATCAGCGCCTCTGCCGGGATGGGCACGAGCGGGCTGTCGAATGTCCGAAGTCTCAAGTACTCCAGCGGTGGATGCCCTTCGGCGGGTGGTCGACCCAGCCACAGCCGCATATTGATCACCAGGCGAACACCCAGGTTGTGCAGGCGTTCGAAGTCCTGCAGACTCGGTGTGGTGCCCACAAAGATGTCCTCCGTGATCCGTGAGAAGTTCACGGCGTCATTGCTCTGCTGGAGGCCGCAGTTGATACACGCTGCCTCGTTTGCTGCGGAACAGCGTTTCGACGCTGGCGATCGCCTTCAGTTCGTCCACCCCATAGTAGTAATCATGGGGATTCGGCTCAAGCCACACGAGGTAGACGTCATTCGCCGATCCGAACAGCTCGGACCTGAAGTCGCTGATCGGCATCTCCTGCGTCCCGTATGGACCGGCGGTCCTGCGCGGGGCCGGCCGCGTCGGATATTGTGTGTGGAAGGCAACTCCATCGGGTTCATTGCTGAATAGCACGTAGTTGCCCTCTGGCTTGCGATCCAGCCAGAACTGGATCGCCGGGTTCTCGCGCCACTCCCGGGTATTGAAAGCGTTCTCGCCGCCCACCGCGCCCTCGGCGTGAGACATAATGATGAGCGGATAGGTGGTCCGAAGCACAATGACTGCCAGTCCGGCCAAAGCGATGTAGCACCCTGCGATGACGGCTGTCCGAACGACGGCGGAACCCACCCCCTTTACCCGGCGCATGATGCCGCCCGCAGCCAGGATGGGCAAAGCCATGACGGGAACGTAGAGCGGCAGCAAGAATCGGCCGCCGAGCTTGTTGAAGTAGGCCATCGATGCCGAGCCGAATAGGGCCAGGGTATAGCACGCTCCATAGAGAAGGAGGGGAAACAGGTAGGGCAAGGAGTCTGTTCTTCGCGTTTTGCCTTCTACCTGCCGAAGGGGCAATGCTCCTGCCCGGCGCACTGCATCGACAAGCGTGATCGCAACCAGCGCGAACAAGACGAGCCAGAGCAGCGCGATGCTCTGTTCCAAGCCCTGCTTCGCGGAAATCGGGCCAAGGAACCATTCCAGAATGGATCTCGAGAACCAGCTGAAGTTCTCTGCCAGGCTGATCGGGCCCCTTCGCGTATACGACTGCGAGGTGATTGCGAGCCAAACCGCCATTGGCAGCGCGGTGCTGCACAGAACCAGGCCGTTCCAGAGCCGCCGCCCAAAGCCTTCCTGGGCCAGGGCCACTATGGTCAGGGCCGCGGTTGCGACTGCGGCCACGCCGAGATAGCGCTGCATGGTTGCCAGTATGCCCACCCAGGCAAGTGCCACGAACGCACGTCCGGAGCCCGATTGGACGTAGTGTCCAGTCAGAACCAGCAAGAGCACAACCAGGAAGAGGTGAAAGTAATCCGCACCGACCATCCCGAAGGCGATCACGACGACCGAGCCGGCCTGTGCCAGCACCGTCCCCGCGATCGCCAGGCCAAGGTTGCCATCGAAAATTCTGAGGAACAGGATCGCCAGGGCCAAAGCCAGCCCAATAAATGCCACGGCTTGCACGACAGCGGCAGCCCCGAGCATCTCCCTTCCCGTTATCCAGCGCACCAATGCCAGCAGCACGGGATACAGCGGTGGCCACAGGATCAGTGTCTGGCCGTCATACGAGGTCAATCCGTTCCCCGAGGCGAGATTGAAACCTCCGAATAGCTGATGCACTCCATCGGTGGAGACCCCAAGTCCGTATTTTGATATACTGAACCACAAGACCAGTCCCCACAGCAGGTGGAGAGCCATCAGCACGACCATGTTATTCCGTTCTTTCCATTGCATTGGACGGCATTGTATCATTCCGGTTCTAATGGACGCCGCGCATGGGGCTGCAGTTAGCGGCATGCCCTGTTGCGCTCAACGCCTCCGTTGAATAGCCATGTCAATCGAGTCCCTGGTCGCGCACTGGCGAGCAGATCCGTTGACGGCCCCCAATTTCGCGGTCTGGCGGACGCTGCCGGCCCGACCCGCGCAGACGGCTGCTTTGCCAGACGAGCTCCCGGGCAGGCTCAAGCAGGCCTTATCGGAATCTGGCATCCGTTCCCTCTACAGCCATCAGGCGCAGGCCTGGCGACTGGCTCGCCTGGGGAAGAATCTCGTGTTGGCAACGGGCACCGCGAGCGGCAAGTCCCTGGCCTACAATCTGCCCGTTCTTGCGGCGCTCCTCGAAGACGGGCAGGCGCGAGCTCTGTACCTCTTTCCGACGAAAGCCCTTGCTCAGGATCAGCTGACAGCGCTCGAACGACTGCTCAAGGCCCGAGCGGAGGCCGCCGCGGCCGCGCCTCTTGCGGCCGCGATCTATGATGGAGATACGCCCCAGGCCCGGCGTCCGTCCATTCGACGGAATGCCCGGTTGATCATCTCCAATCCCGACATGCTCCACACCGGCATCCTGCCTCATCACACCAACTGGGCGGACTTCTTCCGTGGCCTTCGCTTCGTGGTGATCGATGAGCTGCACACCTATCGGGGAATCTTCGGGTCGCATGTCGCCAACGTCCTCCGCAGGCTGAAACGGGTGGCTGCGTTCCATGGCGGCCAGCCCCAATTCATCCTCAGCTCGGCGACCATCGGCAATCCGCAGGAGCTTGCGGGGCGGCTGATCGAGAGTGATGTCGAGCTCGTCGATCAGGATGGCTCCGCCCGCGGTCCGCGCGAGTTTCTTCTCTACAATCCGCCGGTGGTGGACCAGGCCCTGGGCTTGCGGAAGAGCTCCATGCTTGAGAGCGTCCGGCTCGCACAGGACCTGCACGCCCACCATGTACAGTCCGTTGTCTTTGCGCGTTCGAGACGCACCGTCGAGCTCATGCTGACCCACCTCCAGGCGGGCGAAGCAGACACATCTTCAGCTTCCGGTGCGAGTCGTCGAGCTTCCCGGGCACCCGCCTCCCCCGGCCGCGCAACCTCCTCCATCCGGGGCTATCGCTCCGGGTATCTTCCGTCCGAGCGCCGCGAGATCGAACAAGGCTTGCGGGACGGCAGTGTCAGCACCGTCGTCGCCACGAATGCCCTCGAGCTGGGCATCGATATCGGCGGCCTGGGCGCCGCCGTCCTCGCCGGCTACCCAGGCTCCATCGCCAGTGTTTACCAGCAGGCTGGCCGCGCCGGCCGGGGATCTGCTCCTGCCCTGGCTGTGCTCGTCGCCTCCGCCAATCCTCTGGACCAGTTCCTTGCCCACCATCCCGACTACTTCTTCGGCCGATCACCTGAACGGGCGTTGATCAACGCGGATCATCTGCTCATCCTGCTCAGCCACTTGCGCTGTGCGATGTTCGAGCTGCCTTTCGAACAAGATGCACGCTTCGGCGCTCTCTCGAGAGATACGGTGAAGGAGTTCCTGGACTTCCTGGTCACGGGAAAGGAAGCCCATGTCTCAGGCGACAACTACTTCTGGATGTCCGATGCCTATCCGGCGGCAAGTATTTCGCTGCGCTCGGCCTCAGCGGAGAACGTTGTGCTGCTGGCTGCCGGGGATGAACGCCCCTCGGCGGTGGGAGAGGTAGATCTGCCCAGCGCCTTGTGGATGGTGCATCCGAAGGCCGTGTACCTGCATCAAGGGCAGCAGTACTTCGTTCAGGAGCTCGATCTCGAGAAGCACATTGCGGTCCTGATTCCGGTCGGTCTGGATTACTACACCGAGCCGCAGCGCGAGACAGAGATACAGATCACGAAGGAATCGGCGCTGGCCACTGTGCCCGGCGGTGAAAAAGGATGGGGGGAGATCCAGGTCACCACCAGGGTCGTTGGATTCAAGAAACTTCGCTGGCTTACACAGGAGAACCTTGGCGCCGAACCCCTCGACCTTCCGGCAACTGACCTGCAGACTACCGGCTACTGGCTGTCGCTGTCGGAAACGACCCTCGAGACCCTGCGTCTCTCAGGCGCCTGGACCAACGATCCTAACGACTATGGTCCGGATTGGCCGCGCATCAGCCTGGCGGTGCGAACCCGCGATGGTTTTCGCTGTCAGGTTTGCGGCGTCTCGGAATCCGGTCGCGAGCATGAGGTACACCATAAGATCCCATTCCGCGCATTCTCGTCCGCCGCCGAGGCCAATCGCCTGGCCAACCTCATTACGCTCTGTCGCGAGGATCATCGCAGGGCTGAGCAGAATGTCCGCATCCGCTCTGGCCTGGCGGGCGTCGCCTACGTCTTGAGTCAGCTGGCGCCTCTGTTCCTCATGTGCGATCCAAGCGACCTGGGTGTGCACACGGATGCCGCGGGCTCGGTTCGCGATGGGAAACCGTCGGTCGTCCTGTATGATGAGGTTCCCGCCGGAATCGGTTTCAGCCAGAAGCTGTTCGAGATCCACGCCGACCTGGTTGCCCGCGCCTCAGAGATCGTTACGCAATGTACCTGCCATGATGGCTGCCCCTCGTGTGTCGGACCTGGAGGCGAGAACGGAATGGGCGGCAAATCCGCGGCCCTCGGAATCCTGGACACACTGTTGTCTTGATTCCAACTTCCAAACTGGATATAGTATTCCCATGCTGTCTCCCACAGCCACTGCCGCACAGGATCTCCAGACCTACCGGAAGGCGCTGAGATTCCGGCCCGACCTGGAGCGGGAATTCCGTCGGGATTTTGGCGAACGACAACCGCCGATGCTGCGGCGTTTTTTTCGCGATGGGATTGGCGCTTTACATGTCATTTGCCATCCTGGACTACTGGGCTCTGCCCATATACTATCCCACGGCATGGGCTCTGCGGCTCGTATTCGGTACCGCCATGCTGTGGCTGGTCGTTACCACGAGCTCGGACTTCTTCAGGAAGAACGTTTTCTGGCTGCCGGACGCGTGGACTTTCTGGGCGGGCCTGAGTGTGCTGCTCATGATCTACATTGCGCAGCCCCAGGAGGCAGCCTACTTCTTCCTGAGAAGTCCGATGACACAATAACCTCTGCACGCGCTCGGGTTCTACGCCCGCACCGATCCGTGCCGACCCGCTACGGGACATGTGCATGAAACCCTCAGGCTTCACCAATGTGATAGTTACGTACAACAACCGTGCGGATGTTCCTGATCTCCTTTCTGATCTGCAGCTTCATGCGCCTGCCAGCCAGACCATCCTGGTTGATAATGCCTCGCCGGATCGCACAGCCGACCTCGTGCAGTCACGTTTCCCGGATGTGCAGCTTGTTCGCAACGCCGTCAACGTCGGGTATGCCAGGGCTGTCAATCAGGGCTTCGGCCTGTCGGAGTCCCCGCAGGTGTTCCTGTTGAACCCCGATATCCGCGTTCGGTCGGCTGCCGTTTTCGAGGCACTCCAACGGTGTCTTGAGCGTGAGCCTCGCGTCGCGGTCGCCGGGCCGCTGCAGTTCAAGGATGACGGAAAGCGGCTCCATCTCAACTTCACCTGGTCCTATTGGACGCCGCAGGCTTTCGAGGTCTACGTCTCCCATGCTCTTGGGAGGCCGCCGCGGGCCACCGGCCCACTGAAGGTTGCATTTCTCAATGCGGGCTGCCTCTTCATACGGCGGCCCGCGTTCGAGGCGGTCGGGAGGCTCAACGAGAAGTATTTTCTCTATGGTGAGGAGCCCGACCTTTTCCTAAAACTAATGCGGCATGGGTTTGAGTGCCGGCTCGTTCCGGGTGTCTCGGTCAGTCACGCCCGTGAACAAAGCCTGCGGAGCGTCCCGTCGTTTCAACGGCTGCGACACAGGCTGCGGGGCGGCCTCAATATCGCGGACGCTGTAATTCGGGGCACTGCAAACATCATGCTTGACCGGCTCACAGGTCGCAGACCGGCATAGGCTTGCTGCCATTCCACCGCAGTTCGGCGGCGCCTGCAACCGCTCTTCACCGCGCCGGGGTGACGCCGCGCCGCGCTTGTCTGCGAATTCATGGGCAGCAGCGCGCCGGCTCGCCCGGGCGAGGTAAGAATTCCATTAGATGCCCCGATTGCTGCTTGTGCGCCGACCGCAAACAGCATAGAATGCCACTGCAATGGACTACAAGGACTACTACAAGATCCTGGGCGTGGAACGCTCAGCCAGCGCCGACGATATCCGCAAGGCATATCGCAAGCTTGCGATGCAGCACCATCCCGATCGCAATCCCGGCGATAAGCAGTCCGAGGAGCGGTTCAAAGACGTCAATGAGGCCTACCAGGTCCTGAATGATCCGCAGAAGCGCGCCCGTTTCGATCAGCTTGGCAGCGCCTACTCGAACTGGCAGCAGCGCGGCGGTTCGCCCGGCGATTTCGACTGGGCCCAGTGGTTCAGCGGTCAACCCGGCGGCACACGCGTGGACTACGGCGACATCAACGACGTCTTCGGGCAGGATGCTTTCTCAGATTTCTTCCGGTCGGTCTTTGGCGGGATGAGCGGCGCGCGCACTTCCGCGCGCAGGCGGCGCTCGCCCACCTACCAACAGCCGATCACGATCAGCCTGGATGAGGCCTACCGAGGCGCCACGCGCCTGTTTCAAAGCGATGCGCGCCAGTTGACCATTCGGATACCAGCCGGAGTGAAGACCGGCTCGAAGGTGCGCGCCGCCGGCGCCGCGCCCGATGGCCAGGATCTCTACCTGATCGTCGAAGTTGCGGACGATCCCCGCTTTGAGCGGCAGGGCGATGACCTGCGCACCTCCGCAACGATCGATGTGTTCACAGCTGCCCTGGGCGGCGAGGCCCTAGTACAGACCGTCGATGGAGAAGTCACCCTCAAGATTCCTGCCGGCACGCAGCCTGAGCAGGTATTCCGGCTTGCCGGCCGCGGGATGCCTCACCTGAAGAGCGCCCAATCTCGGGGCGATCTCTTCGTGCGCGTCAAGGTGCGCATTCCCAAGGAACTGACGCCCGCTCAAAGGGAGCTCCTGCAAAAGGCTGCCGGCCTGGGACCGAGGGCGTGAGCCGCGCATGCCCGCTCATCTGATGGACTGAAATCAAGTATTGCGGGCGGGGCCCGCGTACTGCGGCGCGCCCAGCTGCCAGGGTTCAAGCCAAGGAGACTTTATGCATACCAAACGCACTTTAGTCGTGATCCTCGTGTTGGCGCTAACCGTTGTGGGGTGCCGTTTGGGAGGCGCAACGCCGGGAACGGGTCTGCCGCAGCCGTTGGCCCCGCTGGGCGGGCAGCCGCCCATCTCCGTCAATGCGCCGGTCAATCCCCTTGCGGCCCAGGACTCGTTCGTCGCCCTCTATCAACGCCTGAGTCCGGGCGTGGTGATCATCAAGGTCACCGGACCGGACGGGGAGGCACTGGGCGCGGGCTTCGTCTACGATTCTGCCGGCCACGTGGTCACCAACTATCATGTGGTCCAGGATGCCGTCAATGACAAGGTTGAGGTCGATTTTCTCTCCGGCTTCAAGGCCTATGGCACGGTGATCGGCACGGACTTGGATTCTGACCTCGCCGTCGTCAAGGCGGATGCTCCCGCCTCGGAACTGCACCCCCTGGCCCTGGGTGACTCCGATGCGCTGAGCGTCGGTCAGACCGTGATCGCCATCGGCAATCCCTTCCAGTACTTTGGTTCCATGAGCGTCGGGATCGTCTCGGCGCTGCATCGAACCCTGGATTCGCAGCATCTTACGGTCGACACCGGTCAACCTTTCACCGCGGGCGACTTGATCCAGACCGATGCGGCCATCAATCCCGGGAACTCCGGCGGCCCGCTCTTCAACATGAACGGCGAGATCATCGGTGTGAATCGCGCCATCGAAACAAGCAACTTCTCTTCCAGCGGCCAGCCATTGAATTCCGGAGTGGGTTTCGCCGTTTCTTCCAACATCATGCGCCGCGTGCTGCCGGTGATCATCAAGGACGGCAAGTACCACTATCCATACCTGGGGATCAGTTCGTACAGCCTCGGCAATCCTTCGCGCGGGGGCATGAGCCTCGATGAGATCGAGGCGCTCGGCCTCAAGCGCTTCACCGGAACGTACATCACCGGCCTGGCTGAAGGCGGACCCGCGGAAAAGGCGGGACTGAGGGCTGGCACGCAGGCCACCAGTTTTGCGGGCCTGAACGCCGGGGGCGATCTCATTATCGCCATCGACGATCATCCCGTCCTGCAGTACGACGACCTGATCGCCTATCTGATCACACAGAAGGCACCCGGGGAAGACCTGGTGCTGACCGTGGTTCGCGGTGATGAGACTCTGGACATAACCGTAACACTCGCCCCGCGCCCGTAGGTGCATCAGGAGCGTTTCGAGGGAACCTGCACGATGCAGTGAGTTCGAGCGGAAAGCCCTCGCATGCGTGCCGTTGCATGCTCTGCCTAACTCTGGGATCCGGGGAGAGGTCCATAACGGGGATCACGCCTTCTTGGACATGAAACAAGACAGCCCATGTTCTGGGCTGTCTTGCTGCTTTCTTCGTTACCCGAAGCGCTCCTCTTTCCAAACGTCGGCGCGGTTGTGATAGCCCGCCTGCTCCCAGAATCCGCGCCGGTCCTGCGGCATGAACTCCAGGGCTCGCAGCCACTTCGCGCCCTTCCAGAAGTAGGGCGTGATCAGATCCTCCCTTCCGGGAATGAACCCGACAACGCCTCGAAGCGGATACCCATGATCCGGGGTGATCGGTTCGCCGTCGAGGTGCGTGGCCATCAGGAAGTTGTCCTGCAGCACCACCTCCAGGGGAACGTTGACCGTGAACCCATATTCGGCGTGCTGCATCACGTGCGTCGCCGCCGGCTTGATCTTGATAAGTCCTTCGTCCGCGAGTGTCTTCACCGACACGCCCTCCCACACCGTGCCAAACCTGCTCCAGCGCGTCACGCAGTGGATGTCCATCTGGATCTGCGATCGCGGCAGCCGGTTGAACTCGTCCCAGGTCCAGCGCTGCTCCTGCTCAACCTCGCCCCACACGCGGAAATCCCACGTCGCCGGCTTAAAGGGCGGAACCGGCCCGTAATGCAGCACCGGGAACTTCAAGGTCAAGGATTGTCCGGGGGGTAGTCGTCCCTCGCTGCGAACACGCTCTTCTTCTTTGCGCCGATCCGGGCTCGGTGAACTGAACATGACCTGCTCTCCTCGCGGGGGATTATAAAGGATGTCACGGCCTGGACTGGGCGAGCCTCCCAGCCGTTGCCCCTGCCGCACAATAGTAGTGTCGGAATACCCTCGGCGACATTGCCTCAGTCTACGCCATGTCCCATCTGGGCCCGTCCGGGTACCTGGTTCCGGATTGCGCGTGCGGCCGTCAGGGCCTCGCTTTGCCGCCGCGAATTCCCCGATCCTGACGGAATAGCCGTCCAAGAATATTCGCAAGTGACTGGCACGGTCCCGATGTGTTCCGCATGATTCTCAGCTGCCCCCTGGGTAACACTCATACCAGGCGATCATGTCATCGCTGTCGCAAAAGGCCGGCGTCCTGCGTATGGGCGGAGTCGGCGCTGACCCGTTCCTTGCGCGACGTGCCCCGGACCGCCGGAATTGCCGCACGTACGCCGCGCCGTGTGAGTGAGCGCCGAGCCCCTTCGCTTAAGGGGCGC
>JAZDHO010000066.1:0-14557 GCA_043805815.1 Chloroflexota bacterium | reverse complement strand
AGCTATCTGCGGGACAAGCGCGGATTGAGCGATGCCACCATTGAGACCTTTGGTCTGGGCTACGCGCCCCAGAGTTACGACGCCGCACTCAAGCACTTCGCGCAGCGCGGGTACAGCGAACAGGAGCTTCTGGACGCCGGGCTGCTAAGCGAACGCCAGGCAGAATCGCCAGCGGGGGCCGCGGGCACAACGTTTGACCGGTTTCGCCACCGGATCATGATCCCCATCCGCGACGAGAATGGACGGATGGCGGGTTTCGGGGCGCGCGTCGTCGATGCCGACGACGTGCCGAAGTTCCTCAACTCGCCCGAGACAGCCGTATTCACGAAGGGCCGGCTACTGTATGGTCTTGATCGGGCTCGCAAGCCCATCCGCGCCGCGGACCAGGCCGTGATCGTCGAAGGCTACCTGGATGTGATCGCGCTGCATCAGGCCGGGTACGAAAATGTCGTCTCGCCCATGGGCACGGCGCTGACCGAGGAACAGCTGCGGTTACTCAAGCGTTTCACGAGGAAGATCGTGCTGGCGCTGGATCCGGACACGGCCGGGCAGAAGGCGGTCATGCGCGGCCTGGAGGCGGCGCGCCAGGCCATGGATCGGGAGGGCGAACTGGGCTTCGACGCCCGCGGTTGGCTGCGGAACGAGGCGCGGCTACAGGCCGACCTGCGCGTGGCCTCCATGCCCGACGGCCTGGACCCGGACGAGATCGTAAGGCGCGACCGGGAGGAGTGGCAAGGCCTGATCGAGGCTGCGCAGCCCATCATCGAACACGTGATGCATGCGCTGGCAGAGGGCCGAAACCTGGATGACCGCAAAGTGACATCCGAGATCTCCGCCCAGGTGCTGCCGCTGATCCAGGATCTGCCCAAGCCGGAGGAGCGCGAGTTCTACATCCAGAAGTTGGCGCGGTTTCTGAGGATCGATGAGCGCGCCTTCATCGGCGCGACCCCGCGCGCCAGCACAGCAGGTGCGCGGCGCCGGGCGCCGCCACAGCCAGCGGAGCCGGAGAAACCCGTGCAGGCACCGGCTCCCATGGCATCCCGGAGAAGGATCGAGGCGCACGTGCTTGCCTGGCTCTTCCGGCGACCGGAACTGATCTACCGGGTGGACCGCATGTTGCAGCAGAACGGGTTGGCGACGCTGGAGGCGGAAGACTTCGCCTACACCGACGATCAGCTGCTGTTCGGCTTGATCCGCCAGGCAGTGGAGCAGGACGCGACCGACCAGCACGCCTTCGTGGTTGAGTCGCTGCCTGATTCGCTGGCCGGCTTGTCGCGGGAACTGCTGGCGATGTCCGACAACATGAACGTGCTGGATGACAAGCTGCTCGAAGAGTTGCTGCGCGGCATCCGCCGGATGCGGGAGGAAGCGGCCAGCGAGAGGCGCACGCAATACAGGTTTCTCCAGGAAGAGGCCCAGGAAAACGGGGATCTGGAGAGCGCCACCCTCTACCAAGGCGAGGTGTTAAAACTTACGCAACTGAAGCGGCTGCTGGACGAGTTCGAGCGCCAGATGTCGCTCAAACGCATGCAGTAGCAGGACAGAACCCAGAATATCTGTGCCAACCATGACAGCCAGGAAGAAGGGACGCACCCCGCTCCAGAGGCGCCGTCGGCCCAGACTGACCAGGACCGAGGCTGCCGTCGAAGCAAGCGGCGGCGTTTCCGCAAAGGCGCCCCGCGACGGCGAGGGCCACAAGGCGCCACCCGAGGCGGCATCTTTCGAGCAGCGCCTGAGGCAGGCGGACGGGCGTCAGCCAGAAGATGACCTGGCCGATGCCACGCTCGACGACGGCGTTGAGTTTGACGCTCTGCCGCCTGCTCCGAAGCCCGAGGCGCAAGCAGAGGAGGACGAACTGCTCGAGGACAAGGCGCTGGAAACGCGCCGTCCCGAGGTGGCGACCGAACTGGCGGCGGACCCGGTACGGCTGTATCTGCGCGAGATCGGCGAAGTCAGACTGCTCGACTCCGACGGCGAGTTCCGGCTGGCCACACTGATCGAGGCCAAGCGCCAGCTGGCAGTGTTTCGCCAAAGACCGGTGCGTAAGGTCAGCCGGGCAGCCACGGCGACGTATCACAGCCTGCTGTCCGAGGTCACGACCTCGTGGAAACGATTTGTCGAGGATGCGGGGCGGCTGAAGAAAGTAATGCCGGAGCTGAGCCAGATGCTCAAAGAGTCCCAGGCACTGCAGCGCGGCTGGGAGAGCGATCAGCCGTCCTACCTGCGCAACTTCCTGGCGAGCGGCCTGTGGGGACAAGATCCGCTCTGGAACAGCATGGTCCGAAAGGCGTACACTGTCTTCCTGTGCCTGTACCTGCTGCCGGCGGAATATGCAGCGTGGCTGGCAACCGGCCTGGATAGCGGCCGCAGTCTGCCGTCCCTGCCCACGCTCGAACGACATCTGCCAAAGGTGAGTGCTCTGGAGCACGAGATCGAAGCCGCCCATGGGCGGGCGGAGGAAGCGACGCGCGCCATCATCCGCGCCAACCTGAGACTGGTGGTCAGTGTCGCCAAGCGCTATCTCGGCCGCGGGATCTCGCTGCTGGACCTGATCCAGGAGGGGAACATGGGCCTGCTACGGGCCGTTGGCAAGTTCGATCCGCGGCGGGGGTTCAAGTTCAGCACCTACGCCACGTGGTGGATCCGCCAGTCGATCAACCGGTCGATCGCCGAGCAGGCGCGCACGATACGCATCCCGGTACACCTGTTCGAGTCGATCGCGCGCATCCTGCGGATCCAGCGGAAGCTGACCCAGGAGCTCGGGCGAGAGCCAACGACGCGTGAGCTGGCGCTGGAGGTGGGTTACCTGCCGGCAGCGGACGTGCAGACCGTCCTGCGGGCGCAGGCGGAGGAGCGACCACTGGATGCGGCTGTGCAACAGCGCCTGGAATCCGCGACCCAAAAGGTGGACCGCGTGCTGCGCTCGGCGGAGGAACCGGTCTCGCTGGAGAGCCCGGTGGGAGAAGAGGACTCCGGCCAGCTCGGAGACTTCATCGTAGACGAGGATGCGCCTTCCCCGATCGACGCCGCGGCGCGTGAGATGCTGCGCGAGCAAATCCGTCAGGCCCTGGACGGACTGCTGGAGCGCGAGCGGCAGGTGTTGGAGCTGCGATTTGGGTTGACGGACGGCAAGGACCATACGCTTGAAGAGGTGAGCCGGTATTTCAATGTGACACGGGAGCGCATACGCCAGATCGAGGCCAAGGCACTGCGAAAGCTGCGGCATCCGGCCCGCAGCCGTCCGCTGCGGGATTACCTGAGCTGAGGGCCTCCATCGTCGGCCGGCGGGTGGGGGCCTTCTTCTTGCGCCGGCGGGTTCGCCGGCGCCAATCCATGCGGGGAGGGGTGACGAACATCGGCGGCGGGCTGACAGGATGCCACTGACACAAGCGGCCGAGTCATGGTAATGTTCTGCGGGCAACTGCCGGAGCTCACGGCTCCGTAGTCCGGTAAGCGGCCGGGGAACGCCAGGCCCGGAAAGATCCATCACCGAAGAAGGAGAAAGCGAGATGTCCAAGATCGAATCAGTACACGCGCGCGAGATCCTTGATTCACGCGGCAATCCAACTGTCGAAGTTGAGATGAGGCTCAGCGACGGGGCCATGGGGCGCGCGGCGGTGCCCTCCGGGGCGTCCACCGGCGTGCACGAAGCATTGGAACTGCGCGACGGCGACAAGAAGCGCTACGGCGGCAAGGGCGTCCTGAAAGCTGTGGAGAACGTAAACGGCCCGATCAGCAAGGCGCTGACGGGCAAGGAGGCGATGCCGCAAGCCGCCGTCGACCAGAGCATGCTGGATCTGGACGGCACCCCCAACAAGAGCAAGTTCGGCGCGAACGCGATCCTGGGCGTGAGCCTGGCGGCGGCCCGCGCGGCGGCCAATTCGAGCCGCGTTCCGTTGTACCGGCACCTGGGCGGGGACAAGGCAAACCTGATGCCGGTGCCGATGTTCAACATTCTGAACGGCGGCGTGCATGCGAACTGGCAGGGGACGGATCTGCAGGAGTTCATGATCGCGCCGATCGGTGCGCCCAGTTTTCGTGAAGCGCTGCGCTGGGGCGCGGAGGTCTACCACGCCCTCAAGGCCGTGCTGAAGGGCGCCGGTTACTCCACGGGGGTGGGAGACGAGGGAGGCTTCGCGCCGGCCCTAAAGACCAACTCCGAGGCCCTGGACGTCATCGTGCAGGCGATCGAGAAGGCAGGCTATCGTCCCGGAGAGGATGTGGCGCTGGCGATGGACCCGGCCTCGAGCGGCTTCTACGAGGACGGCAAGTACAACCTGCGCACAGAAAAGCGCAAGGTCTCCTCGGAGGAGATGGTGGCGCTGTACAAGGAGTGGTCGGCGAAATACCCGATCTACGTCCTGGAAGACGGGCTGGCCGAGGACGACTGGGACGGCTGGAAGCAACTGAACCAAAGCCTGGGCCAGAGCACCGAGCTGGTGGGCGACGATCTATTCGTTACCAACGTCGAGCGGATCGCCCGCGGCATCAAGGAAAACGCGGCCAACTCGGTGCTGATCAAGCTGAACCAGATCGGCACGCTGACCGAGACGATCGCGGCGATCAACATGGCGCGCGCGGCGGGCTGGGGAGCGATGGTCTCGCACCGCAGCGGTGAGACGGTGGATGCTTTCATCGCCGACTTGACGGTGGCGATGGGCACCGGTCACCTCAAGACCGGGGCTCCGTGTCGCGGCGAGCGGGTGGAGAAGTACAACCAGCTCTTGCGGATCGAGGAGGAGCTGGGGAGCAAGGCAGTCTACGCAGGGCCAAAGGGGTTCGTGCGCCAGAGGTAGGAGCGCCCAAGGGCCGGCCTTGGAAGCGCTGCCCGCGCACAGTAGGCGTGTCACAGGGAGGCGGGCAACACCCGCCTCCCTTCGCGCTTGCCGCTGAGGGCGCCCCCTGCAGCTCTGGTTTGGGCGCGGTTTGGGGCGGCAGGGGAGGCTGATTTCTATTTGTGAAATACAGCACATTCCATGGCGTCCCCAAATTCCTTATGATATACTACGACCCCAGTGTGCCGAATTACACAAGTTGAATTATTCAAACCCACTTTCTTGAGGTTACGATGCTACTGGAGTACATAGCGATCGCCGTCATGATCGGTGTCGCAACCCTGATCGCGGTGATCGGCATCGGCCTGGGGGAACTGCTGGGACCGAAGAAGAAATCGAAGGTCAAAGAGGAGCCGTACGAGTCCGGAATCGTGCCGTACGGTCCCGGGACACGGAAAATGCCGGTCCGCTTCTACTTGATCGCGGTGCTTTTCATTCTGTTCGACATCGAGGTCATCTTCTTCCTGCCCTGGGCGGTGGTGTTCCGCCAGCTTGGCCTGTTCGGGCTGCTGGAGATGGTGGTGTTTATCGGCATCTTGCTGGTTGGTTATGTGTATGCCTGGAAAAAGGGAGCCCTGGAATGGGAGTAGAACAGAAACTCGGAAACATGGGGATCGTGACCACCACGCTGGAAACGGCCGTGAACTGGGCACGCACCAATGCCATGTGGCCGTTGATGTTCGGGCTGGCCTGCTGCGCGATCGAAATGATGTCGGCACAGGCAGCGGACTATGACATGAGCCGCTTCGGGATGGAGTTGATGCGTCCCAGCCCGAGACAGTCGGACCTGATGATCGTGGCGGGGCGCGTCTCGCGCAAGATGGCGCCGGTGCTGCGCCGCCTGTATGACCAGATGCCGGAACCCAAGTGGGTGATCGCCATGGGCGACTGCGCATCCTGCGGCGGGGTCTTCAACAACTACGCCATCCTGCAGGGAGTTGACGAGGTGGTGCCGGTGGACGTGTACGTGGCGGGCTGCCCGCCGCGACCGGAAGCGCTGATCCACGGCGTGGTGACGCTGTTCGAGAAGGTCAAAGGCGAGAAGTTTGCGGATCTTGTGAAGGCATAATCGAACGCGGCTCAACGGCCGGCAACGAGGGCGGGCGGGAAGCGGAGCGAACAGATGGATAACCGGCTCGAACAACTGGTTCAGGTGCTGCAGGAGCAGGCCGGCGCCACCTGCGAGGAAGCGCTGGGGGAAGTGCATCTCCTGGTCGAGGCCGGGCGCATCGTGGATGTGCTTACCTTCCTGCGGGACCAGCATGAATTCTCGCTGCTATCCGCCATGACGGCGGTGGATTATTGGCCGGCGGAGAAGCCGCGTTTCCACGTCGTGTACCAGCTCACGTCACTCACCCAGAATCTCTCGATCCAGCTGCGCGTCCCAGTGGGCGGCAGCGAGCCGAAGATTCCCACGGCCTCGGGGGTGTTCATGAACGCGAACTGGCGCGAACGCGAGCTGCTGGACATGTTCGGCATCCAGTTCGAGGGTCATCCGGACCCGCGCCGAATCCTGATGCCGCCCGATTGGGAGGGGCACCCGCTGCGCAAGGATTACCCACTGGGCTACGAGGAACCGCAATTCACGTTCAACTTGGACGAGATCGACCTGCGCAAACCGTACGCCAAGGAATAGCCGTGATGAACTACCAGCTCGAAGAAGTCCCGGTCGGACCCTACAGGCACCTGGTCTCCGAGCGCGCGGTCAGCGGGGAGACGATGCTGCTGAACATGGGGCCGCAGCATCCGTCGACCCACGGCGTCCTGCGGCTGCTGCTGGAGCTGGACGGCGAGGTGATCGTCAACTGCATTCCGGATGTGGGCTACCTGCACACGGGCATTGAAAAGAACATGGAGGCCAAGAGCTACATCAAGGCCGAGGTGATGTGCGACCGGCTGGACTACATGAACCCGCTGGGTAACAACCTGGCGTACTGCATGGCGGTGGAGAAACTGGTGGAGCTTGACGTCCCACCGCGTGCGCAGGCGCTGCGCGTGATCCTGGTGGAGTTGCAACGGGTGGCGTCGCACCTGGTGTGGTTGGGCACGTTCGGTCTTGACCTGGCGGCGATGTCGATGTTCCTGTACTGCTTCCGCGAGCGCGAGGACATCCTGGATATTTTCGAACTGGTCTCCGGGCAGCGGATGATGACCACGTTCATCCGTCCCGGCGGTGTGTGGCGCGATGTGCCCGCCGAGTTCGATGCCACGGTGCGCAACATCCTCAAGATCATGCCGCCGCGCATCGACGAGTATGAGTCGCTGCTGACCAAGAACCCGCTGATGCTGGACCGAACTGCCAAGATCGGGGTGCTGCCGAAAGCCACCGCGCTGGCCCACGGCGTAACGGGGCCCATGCTGCGGGCCTCCGGAGTGGAATGGGACTTGCGCAAGGCGCGCCCCTACATGGGGTATGAGCAATACAACTTTGATGTGCCGACGAGCCAGGACGGGGACACGCTGGCGCGCTACACGGTGCGCATCCTGGAGATGCGCGAGTCTTTGAAGATCATCAGGCAGGCGCTGGACATGCTGCCGGCGGGTCCGGTGACAAGCGACAACCGCAAATTCGTACCGCCGCCGCGCTCCGAGCTTGGAACGAGCATGGAGGCGCTGATCCACCACTTCAAACTGTGGACCGAGGGATTCCCGGCACCGAAGGCTTCCGTGTACAGCGCGGTCGAATCGCCGCGCGGCGAGCTGGGGGTGTACCTTGAGGGCGACGGCGGGCCAAAACCGCAGCGCGTGTTCTGGCGCACACCCTCCTTCGAGAACCTTTCGGTGATCTCCATCATCACAAAGGGGCACCTGGTGGCCGACTTGATCGCCATCCTGGCCTCGACCGACATCGTACTGGGAGACATCGACCGATGACTCTGGCAGACAGGTATCCCAGGGAGATCGCGGTGATCCTGGCGAAATATCCGCCCGAGCACAAACGCTCGGCGGTGATGCCGCTGCTGTACCTGGCGCAGCGCGACGGGGGCTACATCACGAAAGAGGCGATGCAGGAGATCGCGCAGCTGCTGGACATCAGCGTGAGCGAAGTCGGTGGCGTGGTGGGTTTCTACACGCTGTATCACGACAGGCAGGAGGGCATGTACCGCATGCAGGTTTGCACCGATCTGCCTTGTGCCCTGCGCGGCGCGGAGGCGTTCCTGGAGGCGCTGTGCGGGAATCTCGGCGTCCGGGTTGGGGAGACGACAGCGGACGGCCTGATCACGGTCGAGGCCGTGACCTGCCTGGCCGCCTGCGACAAGGCGCCGATGTTCCAGGTGCAGAGCCCTGATGACATTGAGTATCACGAGAACATGACGGTGGACCGCACGCTGGAACTCGTCCAGACCCTCAAGCGCGCCCGCAGGGAGGCTGCCTGATGCCCCACCTGCTTCTGCGTCACCGAGATGTTCCGGGCATCGACCGGCTGGAGACCTACAGAGAGCACGGCGGCTTCGAGGGGCTCAGGAAGGCCGTTACCACGATCCAGCCGGGTGAGCTGATCGAGATGGTGAAGAGTTCGGGCCTGCGCGGGCGAGGCGGGGCAGGCTTCCCCACCGGCACCAAGTGGTCCTTCATCGACAACAAAAACTGGCCGCACTACGTAGTGGCCAATGCCGACGAGTCAGAACCCGGAACCTTCAAAGATCGCGAGATCATGGAGGGCAATCCCTTCCAATTCCTGGAGGGCGTGGCCCTCACGGCGTACGCCGTGGGCGCCAACACAGCCTATGTCTATCTGCGCGGCGAGTTCTGGCGCATTGCGGCCGCGCTGGATCGGCAGATCGCCGAGATGGAAGCCGCCGGCTACCTGGGCAGCAGTGTGTGCGGCACGGGCTACAGCTTGAGGATCCACACCCATCTGGGTGCGGGAGCCTACATCTGCGGCGAAGAGACGGCGATGCTGGAATCGATCGAGGGAAAACGGGGGCAGCCGCGCATGCGGCCGCCCTTCCCGGCGGTGCACGGACTGTATGGGAAGCCGACCGTGGTCAATAATGTGGAGACGCTGACCAACGTGCCCCCCATCGTGACCCACGGAGCGGATTGGTACAAGCAGATGGGCACGCCCGACAGTGCGGGCGTGAAGGTCTTCTCGCTGTGCGGGCGCGTCCGCAAGCCGGGCAACTACGAGCTGCCCTTCGGCGCGACATTTCGCGAACTCATCTACGAACACGGCGGGGGTATCCAGGACGGGCGTGCGGTGCGGGCGATCATGCCGGCGGGCGCCTCGTCGTCGTTCATCGTGGCCGATGACAAGGTGCTGGATACGCCCATGGACTACGCCTCCGTCCGGACCCTGGGGGCTGACCTGGGCTCGGCATCCGTGATCGTCATTGACGATACGGTATCGCTTGACTGGGTCATACAGAAGACGCTGCACTTCTTCAATCACGAGTCCTGCGGCAAGTGCACGCCGTGCCGCGAGGGAACGTACTGGATGCGGCACCTGATCGACCGGGTGCGCGGCAACGGTGTCTTGAGCGAAGATGTGACGCTGCTGCTGAACGTTGCCAAGCAGATGCAGAACAAGTGCCTGTGTCCGCTGGGAGAGTTCGCGACCATGGCGGTGGTCACGGGGATCGAGCGATTCCCGCAGGATTTCGCACAACGGGCGGCGGCTGGAGACTGATGCTGAAGCAGATCACCCTCACCATCGACGGAACCCCAATCAGCATGCCCGAAGGCATGCTGATCGTGGATGCGGCGAAGAGCGCCGGTATCGACATTCCGGTCTTCTGCTATCACCCCAAGATGAAACCTGTGGGCATGTGCCGCATGTGCCTGGTGGAAGTGGCCCGCCCGGTGATGGACCGCAACACGGGCAGACCGATCCTGGACGACGAGGGCCAGCCGAAGCTTCAATTCGGGCAGAAGCTCGAGACGGCGTGCACCACGCCGATCTCGGACGGCATGGTGGTACTCACCAAATCGGAAAAGGCGAAGGCCGGGCAGGAATCGACGGTGGAATTCCTGCTGACATCGCACCCGCTGGATTGCCCGGTATGCGACAAGGGCGGGGAATGCCCGCTGCAAAACCTGACCATGGCCCACGGACCAGGTCAGAGCCGATTCCTTTTCGACGAGAAGATGCGGCTGAAAAAGCAGGTGGCGCTGGGCGAGCTGATCTTCCTCGACGAGGAACGGTGCATCCAGTGCTCCCGGTGCATCCGATTCCAGGACGAGGTCGCCGGCGACCCGGTGCTGAGCTTTGACGAGCGCGGCCGCTCGATGCGGATCATCTCCCTGTCCGAGCCGGGCTTCGATTCTGTGTTTTCGGGGAACACGACCGATATTTGCCCGGTGGGCGCGCTGACGACGGCGGATTTCCGATTCGGGGCGCGCCCCTGGGAACTGACGCCGACGGCTTCGATCTGCGGACAGTGCCCGGTGGGTTGCAATATCACGCTCAACACACGGCGCGAAGCCAGCTCGAATGGCCGCATCGTGATCAAGCGCATCATGCCGCGCCAAAACGAAGGTGTGAACGAGATCTGGATGTGCGACAAGGGCCGCTTCGCGTATCACTATGCGGAGAGCCCGGAACGGTTGAACAAGCCGATGATCCGCAAAGAAGGCAAGCTCGGGCGCGCCTCCTGGGAGACCGCGACGCGACTGGCCGGTGAGGCCTTTGGCAAGGCCAAGAAGAACCTGCTGGTGGTGGCTTCGGGGCGGCTCTCGAACGAGGATCTCTTCAACCTGAAGGCACTGGCGGACCAAGCCGAGGCGAAGGCCGTGCTGTACAGCGGAATGGGCGGCGCGAACCTGACGACCATGATCGGCATGGGGGATGGCTCAAACCTGGGCTCACTGGGTCAGGGCTCCACGATCGTGGTGGCGGCCTCCGACCTGTATGAGGAAGCACCCATCTGGTACCTGCGCGTGAAACAGGCCGCAGAGCGCGGCGCAACGCTGATCGTTGCCAACCCGCGCGAGACGAAACTCGATCGCTATGCCGCATACGTGGTGCGCTACGCCTACGGCGATGAAGTGAAGGCGATCCAAAGCCTGACCCGCAAGGGCAAGATCGGCGAGGCGTTCATCCATGCCGAGAATGCGGTGTTCTTCTACGGGAGCGAAGGCCTGGGCCTGGCAGGCTCGACGGCGCTGGCCAACGCCTGTGCCCGGGCTGTGCACGAGAGCGGCCATTTCGGCAGGCCCAACAACGGTCTGATCGGTGTGTGGGAGTACGCCAACCACCAGGGCGCGGCAGAGATCGGCTTCGAGACGGTGGAGAATCTCCAGGCTGCGTTCGATCGTGCGACGGCGGTGTATGTTGCAGGCGCCGATCCGGTTGGGGATGGCGCGGTCACACTCAAGGGCGGACGGCGCAGACCCTTCATGCTGGTCCAGGACCTTTTTGAGACCGACACGGCACGGGTTGCGGACGTTGTGCTTCCGGCGCAGGCTTACATGGAGCGCGAGGGCACTTTCACATCCGGAGAGCGCCGGGTGCAGCGCTTCTACGCGGCAGTTCCGCCGCTGGAAGGCACGAAGCCGGACTTTGCCATCACGGCACAGGTGGCCCGGGCGAGCGGCGTGATCCTCGAGGGATCCTCGGCGTCCGTGGTGTTTGACATCATGGCGGCAGAAGAGGATTCCCCGTTCGCGCGGCTGAGCTATGCGCGCCTGTCGGAGGTGCACGAGCAGTGGCCGATCGTCGGACGCGGGGACCTGTACTACGGCGGATCGACGTATGAGAACACGCGTGGGCTCGGGGTGCAGCTCTTCAATGCTCCGCAACGTGGTGAGAAAGTGAACCTGCCGCGCCTGCAGAAGGTCACTGCCCTGCGGCCGCGCGAGAAGCGACTGCTGGGCGTGCCGGTGACCAAGCTGTATGATCGCGCCCGGAGCGTGGCATCCGCCGCATTGCTCGAGGGTCGGATTGGCGAGGCGTTTGTGGCCGTTCATCCGAGCGTCGCCGAGTCCTTCGGTGTCGCCGAAGGCGAACGCGTGACGGTGAGCCTGGACGGCACAAGCGAAGAAGTGGTGGTGAAGATCGATCAGAGCATCGCAACGGGTGTGGCATTGATCCCGCGCTCGATGGGGCTGCCGATCGTGGCACCCACTCCGATCCGCATGAAGAGCGGCAAGAAAGCGGCGGCGAGGTAGGCATGGATCTCGTGATGTGGATTGAGTGGTTCATTAAGGCGTTCATCATGCTGCTGATCCTCCTGACGGGTTTCGCCTACCTCACCTGGTATGAAAGGCGCGCCCTGGCCCGCATCCAGACGCGTATCGGCCCGAACCGCGCCGGGCCCGAGGGCTTGCTGCAGCCGATCGCCGACGCGGTGAAACTGGCCTTCAAAGAAGAGCTGACGCCATCGGCTGCGGACAAGATCCTGTTCGTGGCGGCGCCGATCATGACCGTAGTCCCGGCGATGATCCTGATGGCGGTGATACCGCTGGGGACGCAGTTCACGCTGCCATTCACGGACCGGGTGATCACGCTGCACATGGCCAACATCAACGTCGGGGTGCTGTACCTGGCGGCCATTGCCTCGATCTCGGTCTACGGTATTGTCCTGGCCGGCTGGGCATCCAACAACAAGTACGCGATTCTGGGCGGGATGCGGTCGACCGCGCAGATGATCTCGTATGAACTGGCGCTGGGCCTGTGCTTCGTGGTGGCGATCCTGCTGGCGGATTCGATGAGCCTGATCGATATCGTCAACGCCCAGAGGTCCGTGTGGTTCGCGGTGCTGCAGCCTGTGGGAGCGCTGGTCTTCATGGTGACGACGCTGGCGGAGGTCAACCGCGCCCCATTCGACATGCCCGAGGCCGAGCAGGAACTGGCAGCAGGCTATCACAGCGAGTACTCCGGGATGAAGTTCGCATTGTTCTTCATGGCCGAGTATGAGAAGATGATCGTGATCAGCATGATCGCGGCGACGCTGTACTTCGGCGGCTACCGCGAGTTCTGGTTCCTGAAGGACACGATCTTGAGCGTGGACCGCACGTGGTGGCTGGGGCCGATCTACCTGCTGGGAAAGGTGGTGGTGCTGCTGTTCTTCATGATCTGGATCCGGGCCACCTGGCCGCGCATCCGCTACGACCGCCTGATGACGTTCGGCTGGAAGATTCTGCTGCCCCTATCGATCGTGGTGGTGGTCGTCACGGCCTTCGGCATCCTGCTGGCGCAGGAGCTGGGCAGCGTGTATCTGTGGAGCATCCCCATTCTCTCTATATGCGCCGGCGTGGTGACCGCCTACGCGCTGAACCGGTCAATGCGAAGGCGGCTGGCGCATGCTTAGGGAGCTGGCGCGCGGCCTGACCACGACGCTCAGGTCCATGTTCGAGCGACCGGTGACGATCCAATACCCGGAGCAGAAGCGGCCGGTGCGACCGAGATTTCGCGGGCGCCACGTCCTGAAGCGCTATGACAACGGCATGGAGAAGTGCATCGGATGCTCGTTGTGCGCGGCGGCATGCCCCGCAGACGCCATTTTCGTCGAGGCCGGGGAGAACACCGATGAGAAGCGTTATTCACCGGGAGATCGCTACGCTTCCACGTACGAAATCAACATGCTGCGCTGCATCTATTGCGGATACTGCGAGGATGCCTGCCCCACCGAGGCAATCGTGCTGGGCGACAACTACGAGCTGAGCTTCACTGACCGGCGACAGGCGATCTACGGCAAGGACATGCTGCTGGAGCCCGCCCCCTCCGGAATGGAGACCACGCCCCAGAAGACAAAGCCCGGCACCTTCACAAGGTCCGTGCCGGAGATGAAGGATCCGTCGAATTGAGGCTGGGAGGCGGGGCCATTGAGACGCGAGGTGAGCCCGGGCGCGGGCGGGAGTTTTGCAGGGAGCAGGTGATGGATAAGCACAGATGCGCCTCGATGCCCGAGGCACCAGGGAAACCATGACGATGGAGTTTGCACTTTTCTTCATTCTGGCCATCATCGCAGTCAGCAGCGCACTGGGCATGCTGCTGAGCCGGAGCGCAATATACGCGGCGCTGTACCTGGTGCTCAACTTCTGCACCGTGGCGGTGTTCTACATCCTTCTGAACGCGCCGTTCATCGCGATGTCGCAGGTGAGCGTGTACGCGGGGGCGATCATGGTGCTTTTCCTGTTCGTGATCATGCTCCTGGGAACCGAGCTGCTGCCGCCGTCCGACGTGCTGCCGTGGCAGAGGCCGGTGGCGATGGGCCTAGCGGTGCTGCTTGCCGGGGAGGCCGTATACCTGCTGTTGGTGCGCGGCGCCACCGCCGGCGCCATCCCGCAGCCGGTCGAAACGTTTGGAACCCCGCAGGGGGTTGGGCGGGCGCTGTTCAACCAGTTCCTGCTGCCCTTCGAGATCACGTCCGTCCTGCTGCTGGTCGCGATCGTGGGCGCGATCATCCTCACTCGAAGAGAGAAGGTAGGCCGATAGATGGTACCTGTCTCGTACTATATCGCGCTGTCGGCCATCCTTTTCAGCATCGGCACGCTGGGCGTGCTGATCCGCCGCAATCCGCTGGTGATCTTCATGTCGATCGAATTGATGTTGAATGCCGGCAATCTGGCAATGGTGGCGTTCACCCGTACCTTCATGGTGCTCGACGGGCAGATCTTTGTGTTCTTTGTCATGGCCGTGGCAGCGGCCGAGGTCGCCGTCGGCCTGGCACTGATCGTGACCATTTTCCGCAGCCGGCACAGCATCAATGTGGACTTGATGAACAACCTGAAGGGATAGCCGGCGCTCCGCAGACTCGCGGGGGACGTCGGTCGGAAGC
>JAZDHO010000065.1:0-7514 GCA_043805815.1 Chloroflexota bacterium | reverse complement strand
AGCCGGCCCGTCTGCGCGATGGCGATCTCGCCTTCTCCCGTGCAGTCGACCTGGAATCCGTGCTGCCCGGCCCACTCGGCGATTGCCGTGCAGAAGAACGCCTTGCCCGCGTAGGTCACCGACGCCGCGGCCGGATAGTGGGCCTTCAACGCCACCTTGTAGCGCCGGGCGGCCTCGTCCATCGTGAGGCGGTCATATATGTACAGCGGGGTGCCGTAGCGTTCCGCCAGGGCCGTCAGGTCCTGGCCCCCGATGCTCAACGAATCGTTCTGGATTGTGGTCGTATCTGGAAAAAGCGGCAGGCGCTCAGGCGTCTGGACCATGACTCAAGGACCGGCTCTCGGCGCTGCAGGGCGCTTGCCCGGCGGCGTACATCACTCGCCGAAGAACAGGTTCCACCAAACCTGCCAGTTGGCCATTGCCGTTGGAACGGGCGTCGGGGATTCGATCACCCGTGGTGCATCGCCCGGCACTTCGACGGGAACGACGGGCTGATCCCCACTCTGCATGTAGTGCCCTTCGGCGCGCGCCCATTCGTGCACCACCTGGTCCGAAGAAGCGTAGCCGACCTGCGTTTGCAGCGCGGCCTGCGTCTGCATGACCTGGGTGGCCTGCGTGCTGACGATCTTCCCCTGCTTGCGCACCAGGTTGAGCGTCTCCATGCGCGCGTTGAAGTCCATCACCATCAGGATCAACACCAGGATGCCGATGAGCACAACCACGCGCCGGGGATTGATAGGCCAGCGATCCACGGTGCGAGTATCTTACCCGCGCTCCCCGCGGTTGGCAAGAAGGGCTGCCTCTGGTACAATGTGTCGCTTCATCCGGCCGCAATGCGTTGTACCCTTCGCTTGCGGTACACCACCACGAAAGGGCTTGATCTCACCATGAAGGTCCTGCTAATTAAAGACGTCTACAAACTCGGGCGCGCCGGTGACGTGAAAAAGGTCGCGGACGGCTACGCGCGCAACTTCCTGCTGACACAGAAGCTGGCCGTGCTGGCGACTCCCGGGACGCTCAAGACCGCTGATAGGATCCGCGGTCAGGCGGAGGTCCAGCGCTCGGCGCTGAACAGCGAGCTCATGGAGCTCTCTGAACAGGTCAACGGCCTGACGCTGACGTTCGCCGTTAAGGCCGGCGAAACGGGCAAGCTGTATGGTTCGATCACCACGCAGGATGTGGCCGCGGCCATCCAGGAGCAGACGCGCTTCGAGGTCAGGCGCCAGCAGCTGGACATGCAGCCCATCCGTACCCTGGGCGAGCACAAAGCCCGCGTGCGGCTGACGGTCGACCTGATCCCGGAGATCAAGATCCTCGTTCATCGCGAGGGTGAATCTGCTGAGGCGGCCGCGCAGGCCGCAGCCGAGGCTGCGGCGCTGGCCGAGGCCCAGGCCGAGGAGAAGCCGCGCAAGGCGCGCGGTCGCAAGAAGCCCGCCGAAGGTGAGGCCGCAGAGGCGGGTGCAGAAGCAGCCTCCGAGGCCGCAGCTCCCGCCGACGATGACAAGCCCAAGAAAGCGCGCGCTCGCAAGAAGCCCGCCGAAGGTGAGGCCGCAGAGGCTGGTGCCGGAGCAACCGCCGAAGCCGCGGCGCCCACGGACCAGGACAAGCCCAAGAAGGCGCGCGGCCGCAAGAAGGGCGCCGAAAGTTAGGCCGCGCACGCTCTGTCCGAGGCTCCGGCCGGAAAATGCCGGCATGTTAGAATGAAATCATGAGCGAATCGATCGGCGCTGCCCTCAGGGCCGCGCGGGAGAGGCGCCAACTCACGGTGGCGCAGGTCTCCGAAGCAACCAGGATCCGCACACCCTATCTGCAGGCGCTCGAAAATGACGACCTTTCGGCCATGCCATCGGTCGCGCAGGGGCGCGGCTTTATGCGGATCTACGCGCAGTTCCTCGGCCTGAACCTGCAGGCACTGATCCCGCCGGCGGCTTCCGTGCCGGCTGCTCCGCCGGTTGCGGAGACGCCCGCAGCCACGGCGCCCAAGCCAGCGCTCTCCGACCTGTTGAGGCGCGTGCGCGAGCGCATCGCGCCGCGCGGGGCAGGGGACAGCGAGGTCACCGCTGACGCGTCCGCGACCACCGGGGACGCGCCGCCTGCGTCGGCTCCAGCGCCAGAGGCCGGACCCCTGAGTAAAAAAAAAGCCGCCCGCGGCTAGGGCTGGCAGAGGCCTTGGCCGGAGTACCGGCGCCCGATGCGCCGCTTCCAGAGCCGGCCGTCCAACCAGAGACCACCCCGCCAGAGGGATCAGAACATCCCTCGGAAGCCGCGTCCCTCCCAGAACCTGAACCGGAAACCGAACCTGCGCCTGAACAGAATGAGACTGCCCCGCGCCTCTCAGTGCTGGGCTTTGTGACCGCGCGCCTCGCGGGGCTATTCCGCCGCCCCAAGCGTGGGCCGGCGGAGACTGCGGCGGACGAAATGGGGGACGAGGAGGCCGTGGAGGCAGCAGGGCTGCCGTTCGCCAACTCGGTCGACTTCAATCCGCTGCCCCGGCAGCAGGAAGAGGATCCGATCTCGTCCAACGAGATCTTCGCGGAGATCGGGCGCCAGCTGCGGGCCCGGCGTGAGATGCTCAGCCTGACGTACGAGGAGATCGAGCGCCAAACGCGCGTGCGCGTCGCCTTCCTCAAAGCGTTCGAGCAGGGCAGCCTCGAGGGCCTGCCCTCGCCCGTGCAGTCGCGCGGCATCCTGGCAAACTACGCGGCCTTCATCGATCTGGATGCGGAGGCGGTCCTGCTGCGCTTTGCGGACGGGATCCAGGCACGGCATCGCGAGCAAAGGCCCAACTGGCCGAATCGAACGCGGGCGCCCATGACGGTGCACAGCAATCTGCCGCCCCTGCGCGCGTTCATTGCCAGCGACCTGCTTTTCGGAGGCGGCGCGGCGATCATGCTGATTCTGTTCGCGGTGTGGGGCATCAACCGCGTGGTGGCAGTGCGCGCCGCAACGCCTGCGCGCGCGACCGCACCGTCGATCTCGAATATGTTAGCGGGCGCTCCCGTGCCCACGGTCGCGAGCGAGGTGACGCTGATCCCTGCCCAGAACACACCGCTGGTCCCGCCGACGGTGGCTGCCCAGGAAGAGCCGCCCACACCCAGTGATCCAAGCATCACCGTGCAGGTCAAGCTCACAGCATCGGAGCGCACATATATGCGCATCCTCGTGGACGACCGGCCGGCGTTCGAAGGGCGCACGGAGCCCGGCAAGGACTACTACTACCAGGCGGCGCGGCAGATCGAGGTGCTGGTGGGCAACGCGTCCGCGCTGGTGGTCACGCACAACGGCCGCGATCTGGGCCAGCTGGGGACGTACGGCGAGGTGGTCGACCAACTGTTCACGGCGCGCGGGGTCTTCACGCCAACGGCCACACTGCCTCCCACGCGCACGCCGACGACTACGCCAAGCCTCACGCCCCCGCCGACGCCGACGCTTGCCACCTACACGCCTACACCGAGAGCCGGCCCGTAGCCATGCCCGCCGGCACCTTTCACCTGATCTCGTTGGGCTGCGCCAAGAACACCGTGGATTCAGAATCCGTGGCGCAGCTGCTCGGGCGCGATGGATACGAGCCTGTGGATGTGGCTTCCACGGCGAACGTCCTGATCGTCAATACGTGCGGTTTCATCGGCCCGGCGAAGAAGGAGTCGATCGACACGCTGCGTGAACTCGCGGCCGCCAAGCGCGCGGGCCAGCTGCTCATCGCCGCAGGCTGCCTGACGCAGCGCTACGGCATGGAGGTGGCGCAGCAAGTCCCCGGAATCGACGGCATCCTCGGGACGCGCCGCTGGATGGACATCGTCACGCTTGTGCGCGACCTGCGCAACGGGACACACCCCGAGGTGCGGTACCACATTCCGACCGAGGCCCTCACGGTGGGGACGGACGAAGCGCAGACACTGCGCGCCAGTGTCGCGGGCGCCTCGGCGTACCAGAAGATCGCCGACGGCTGCCGCCGTCCATGCGCATTCTGCGCCATACCCCTGATCAAGGGCACGGCTGTCAGCCGGCCGATGCAACGCATCCTCGAGGAAGCGCGGCAGCTGCGGGATGCCGGCGTGCGGGAGCTGGTGCTGATCGCGCAGGACACGACGGACTACGGGCATGACCTGGGCTTGAAGGATGGTCTGGCGGTTCTGCTGGAGAAGCTGACCGCGGCGGTGCATGACATCGACTGGATCCGCATCATGTACGCCTTTCCAGGCTGCGTGACCGAGCGCCTGATCGAGGTCATGGCGACGCACAAGCAGATCCTGCACTACCTGGACATGCCGCTGCAGCACGCGCATCCCAGGACGCTTCAGCGGATGCGCCGGCCAGCGAATATTGAATGGGTCCGTCGGACGCTGGGGAAGATGCGCTCTGCCATGCCGGACCTCGCCGTTCGCAGCACGTTCATCGTGGGCTATCCGGGCGAAACGGATGAGGAGTTCGAAGCGCTGATGGACTTCATCACCGAGATGCGCTTCGACCGCGTCGGCACGTTCCAGTTCTCCTTCGAGCCGGGCACCTCGTCCGAGCCGCTCGGGGATCCGATCGCCGCAGAGGTCAAGCAGGAGCGCTTTGATCGGCTGATGGCCGCGCAGCAGAGCATCTCACTGCAGCTGAATCAGTCCCTGGTGGGGCGGACGCTGGATGTATTGATCGAGGGCCGCGACAAGAATCTCGCCATCGGCCGCTCCTACCGCGACGCACCGGAGATCGATGGCCTGGTGTTCGTGGAGGGCAAGGCGAAGGTCGGAGAGATCGTCCCGGTGAAGGTCACCGGCGCGATGCCGTACGACCTGAGCGCGGTGCCGGTGGAGGCGAAGCGGCCGGAGCCGTCACCGCCCCTGGTGCAGATCGACACTGCTCGCGGGGTGACGCCCTAGGCACATGGCGAAGAAAGACCGGGTCAATCGAGCGACCCGGTCTTATTGGTTTCGTTGGGTCAAGCAGAAGCGATGCAGACTGGCTGCCGGCCCGGCGCGTCTGCGGAGGGCCTCAGGAGGCGCGCGCGAAGCCCGTTGCCAGGAGCACCAAGGCGCCCAAGGCGAGGCTGGCCCGGAGCAGAGCCAGCTCGCGGCGCTGAAGGCGCTCGACCTGCGGATCGGCCAGTTTGTCTTTGCGCATCAGGGCGCGCCGCAGCGAAGGCAGCACATCCCACGTGTGGACGGCGCTTACGGCGATGAGCGCGCCGACCAGCGTGTGTTTCGTGAGCATTGCCAGAGCCCACTGGCCGCTGGTGGAGAGGAATCCGTTATAGTGAGGGTTTACGCTCATCTGGAATAGCCCGGTTGCGATCAACACGCTCACGCTGAACCACGTGATGGGCTCGAGGCGCCGCTGCATGACCTCGATCAGGGAAAGCTGATCCGAGGCGCTCAGGGTCCGCCGGGCGGCCGGCATCACCAGCACGGCCATCGAGACGAGGCTTCCGATCCAGGTCGCGGTGGCGAGCAAGTGAATCCAGAACGTAAGCGCGAGCGCCCAATAGGGGACGGTCGTCGGCATGGATTATGGAGCTGGGAGGATCGGCGTTTCGGTGGGCGGTCCGACGGCCGGCGTTTCAGTGGGTATCTCGGAGGTGACGGCCAGTGTGGGCGCTTCGGTCGCGGGGAAGCACTCCTGGAAGGCCTGGTTCGAATTCCTGGCAGCCGCTTCATCCACCTCACCGAAGGTCTTGGCCTCGGTGTAGACCTCCGAGGCCGCGCAGGCCTCGCCGCGCGCCCAGAGTTGATCGCCATAGCGCAGGAGGGCCATGTGGAAGCGCTGGTTAGCGTTCATGCTGCCATCCCACATGGCGGGCCAGCCCGCTGCCACGCTGCGAAAGAACTCCACGGCGCGGGACCAGTTGATGCCGAAGTAGCTCATCGCCTGGATGTAGGCCCGCGCGCCTTCCCGCAGGCCGTTGGCGGTGTTGTCCAGCGGCGCAAATCGCTCTGCAAGCGTCAGCTGGTAGATGCCGCCCTCGAGGTCGCCCTGATCCTGGATCATGGTCACGCCGAGGTTGCGAAGGGCGAAGTAGTACATGCCATCGACCTGCGACGTGTTGAAATTGGGATCCTGCTTGCGAAGCTGATCGAGCGCCGTCAAGGTGTTGGCCCAGTCGCCAGCGGCGATGAGCTGCCTGGCGCTCTCAAAGAGGGCCTGCACGCCGCGCATGTCCGGGGTCGGCGTGGGCGGAAGAGTGGGTGTGGCCGTAGGGATAGTCAAGAGGACCAGCACCTTGGCCAACTCGTCCTGCGCGCCGGGGAAGCTCGGATCGTTTTGGATGATGAACTCCAGGCGCTGCCTGGCGGCCTCGTAGCGACCGAATTGTTCATCCACGAGCGCAAACTCAAACTGCTCAATCAGCTGCTGCGAAATGATCGCGCCCTGTGCGCTGCGCCGCTGCGCGATGCCGCTGGTGTAGCCGCCGAGGGTGCCGAGCATTAGCAGCGCCAGAACGCCGAGAACGCTGAAGAGCGCCGAGCGCCAGCGAGGGGCGGGCTTGACGGGCTTAAGGGGTTGAGTATCACCGGGTCCTGGAGGACCGGATGTGTTGATGGTCACGTTGCTATCAGACATGGGCGCAATTATACCGCCGGCATCTCAACGACCTGGCGCAAGATCAGGAGCTACGAGGGCAGGCGAGAATTGCCTGCGGGCCACGAAACCGCAGCGGGATGCGCGCCTAGAGATTCATGAGCAGTCGCACTTCGCGCCAGATGAACGGCGCGGCGATCAACCCCCCGCCGACCAGGGCAGCCAGCGCGGCGGGCACGCTTGACAGGGGCAGAAAGTGAATCAAAGCCGCGGTCAACACCCCTGCGGCGAGCGCGCCGCCGAGGGCCCGCGCTGCTGTGTTGCCGACATCCAGCAATCCGGGGAAGCGCCGGTTGAGCAGAACGAGCAAGCCCAGGGCCTGCGTGGTGAAGGTCAGCGCGGCGGCCAGGGGAATGCCGGCAAGGCCGATCCAGCGTGGAAGCACAAGGGAGAGGAGCACGAACATCGAAACCTGCAGCGCGGCGGCGATGAGCGGCGTGCGCGTGTTCAGATTGGCGTAGTACGAACGGACCGCCACCTCCAACCACGTATCGCCGACCAGGCCTGCCAGGAAGGCCCACGTGCAGACGGTGAGCAGGTCGAGGCGAGTGCCTTCAAAGCCAAAGAAGGCGCCTGCCAGAGGGCGCACGGTGAGGCCGATGAGGACCGCGGCGGGCAGGCACAGGGCAAGCATGATCCGCAGAGCCCTATTCACGGTTCGCGTAAAGTCGGCAATCTGGCCGCGATCGATGAACTCCGCCAACGAAGGAAGGATCGCCACGGCGATGGCGGACCCGATGATGGTTTCCGGCACCTGCTCGATGGTCCAGGCCAGGTTGAGGGCGCCAACGCCGACGGCGTCGAACCGAGAGCCGAGACTGTCGCGCGCCACGAAATAGGCCTGAATACATGCCATGGTAAGGACACGCGGGCCGAGCAGGATGAGGACGCGCTGCACGCTCGCACTCTTCACTTCGAGGATGGGCAGCCAGCGGAACTGGTAACGGATG
>JAZDHO010000064.1:0-2115 GCA_043805815.1 Chloroflexota bacterium | reverse complement strand
CGGCAGTGCCTTCTCTTCCAGGATCGCGCTCATATCAGCCAGCAGGCGCTTCGCCTGGTTCTTGAGCGTGATGGCCTTGCCCGCCTCAGCTTCCGTTTCACTCTTCCCGGCAGCACGGATACAGGCGAAGATGGCTTCAGCGTCTGTTTTCCCGTCTTTGAGCGCGGAGTTTCCAGCGGCAATACACCGGATCTGCTCCTCTGCCGTCCAGTTCTTCGCTACATCGGGTAGTGCTTCCATTGTCCAGGGCATGTTGCCTCCACAAACGAAAAACGCCGCCCGCGCAGCGTGAAAGAAGCTGCGAAAAGCGGCGAGCCTGTTGCCAGGGTGGCCTATCTGTGGCGGCCCTATTCAGGCCGCGTTATTGACCCTAGTGTACATCACTTTCCGATTTTGCGCAAGTCCGAAGTGCGCGGGTTAATCCCCAGCGCCTGCTCCAGCGCGTCCACCTCGGCCAACCGCGCCCGGCGTAACGCCACCAGGAGCAGACGATTGGCTACTTGCATATCCTGCAGCTCATTGCGCAACGCAACGGCAATGTCGAGATCGTCCGACTGCACACCGGGTACCGGAAATCCATCGGCTTCCGCAAGCGCGCAGCGTCCCCCGCTGGCCCCCTGGCACGGTCGCCGCCCGCTCGGAACATCGCATCTAACTGGCGTATGCGGCTCTCCCGCCGTACTTGCCCGCACACATTCAAACGAGTCAAATGGCTTGTCCGGCGCACACGGTGCTGGCCCGTTCCCCGGCACGACCATCGCCTTGCCCATCACCACGGCTGTGCTCATGTGCCCACGCCTCGGGTATACACCGTGCTGTAGAGAAAAAACCCGGGCGGCAACGTCACGAACTCCTGGCCCGTCTCCCCGACGGCAATCGGTCTCAGTTGCGGATCGGAAAGTCGCTCGATCAATTTGGCCTTGCGATCACCAAACTTCACTACTCGCCCAGGATTGCCGCAGCCACGGCACGTCCGCCCCGGCTGTAGCGCCCCGCCGCAGTACCGACATTCTGTCACTGGCCCCTCCTTGCAACCAACTGCAATGCCCGCTCGATCACGCGCCGGAAGTACTCCTGCAACTCGTCGCGCTTCTTGTCCAGCGCATCCTCGATTGTCTGCCACCCGCGTGCCTTGTGAAACCACACCTGGCGCTCACGGCTCTGCACGAACGGCGCATACGTCACCGGCGTCCCGATGATTGCCTTGACGCCTGTACCAACGCCCTTGACCTGGACGTTCCAGGATCGCCCCAGGGCCTGGCTGGTCGCGTATGCCTTGCCCGTGACCGTGCGCGTGCCGAAGCCACGCTCGTACCAGCGGTAGCCGTCCACGCCCGGCGGGCTGTTCGCGCCGGTGGACGGCGGGTAGACGGCAAACTCGTTGCGCACAATCTCGCCCGCGCCTTGCATTGCCGCCTTCATCAGCGCGTTAGTCTGCTCTGGGAACTCTTTGAGCGCCCGTTCCAGTTTGTCCAGCCCTTCGATGGTGAAGGATGTGGTATCAGGCACTACTCCTCCTCTGGTATAATGGGCTCCATTGTCACGAAGCAACGGCACCTGGGGTGCTGTGGTGGTCGCGGCACGTCTTCGCCCGCCTCTGTCCATTCCGTGCCATCAATTCCATCCGCCGTCTGGCCATCTAGTTCGGAACAGCGCGGACAGACCAATTCATCAGAGCAAGTTCTCCAACTCTTGCGGTAGGTGAACAAGCCCAACTCCTCGCCTGAGCGACAAGCGGCAGCCTCGCCTTCTGCGTAACTTCGGGTAATTTCAGTGATCGCAACGGCCTGCGCCCGCGCCTCGCTGAAAGCGTAGTGCTCTTGCAGTTGCCCGAACAGGTCGCCCATCGTACTCCCCGGCGTATCCAGCCAGGCCGCCAGCGTCTCGTGCAGCGCGCCTTTCGTGGTGTCCGTGATCCCCTTAACCAGATCCCCCGCGTGCCGGCGTGCCCAGGCCACGGCAGCCGCACTCGGTTGCGTCCAGTCAATCCCGAGCGCATAGTTCAGTTCCATCGCCGTGATCGTCGCCGCCCCGGCCACTTGTGCGCCCTTCACGATCCTGGGCATCAGGATCGCCAGAAGTTCGCTTTCCTCATCATCCCAGAAGTCATCGCCG
>JAZDHO010000063.1:0-4450 GCA_043805815.1 Chloroflexota bacterium | reverse complement strand
CGGCTTGAGGCGCAGCTTCTTCAGGCGGGCGGTCTGCACGGTGATGGACGGCATTCTCAGTCCGCGTCGCTGATGCGCAGGCCGGCCACGTGCACGTTGACCTCGTGCACGGGCATCCCGATGGCAGTCTCGACGTGGTATCGGACCGTGCTGGCAACACTGTCGGCCACCGTCGTGATGCGCGTGCCGTACTCGACGATGACGTAGATATCAATATCGATGTTCTCGCCGTCATAGCGCACCGAAACACCGCGCGCCGGCTCGCGCGTGATCGTCAGCGCCACCCCCTCGGCAAAGTTCTTGGGCGCCAGCCCCACCACGCCGTACGATTCGAGCGTTGCATGGTAAGCGATGGATGCCACGGCGTTCGGAGAGATGTGGATTCCACCCGGTGATGTGGATTCTTCGCCCATTCTATGTTCCCTTCCACCCCCACGCTGGGGCAGCGTATGCAGTTCCGCCTCAAGGCGGGAGGCCGTCGGAGATCCGGCAGATTGTTGAAGCTTGGGTTTACGTGGCTTGACGGTCACCTATGTTACCAGACTTTGGAGGGCGGCCTGCGCCGGCGAACGGGCGCAGGCCGGGAGCGAACGGTTTCGAATGGCATGGGTCGCCGAATCCGGAAGGCCGGTGGTTGCGTGCTCACCGGCAGCCGCGCAGATCCAGTATCTCGGCGAAATTACCCCCGGGGAATGCCTCGCCGCGGGCGAAGACGGTTACGCACGGCTTCTGCAGTTCTTGCTGAGAGGCGGCATCGAGGTTGTTCCACCAGCGCGAGTTGACGAACACGAACTCGAATCCGTTCCCGACCAACGTTTCCAGCCTCGGCGCAGCCAGCATCGCTTCCCAGACCGGACGCTCCTCCCCTGGCGGCAGCTGCCATATTCCGGCAGTCAATTGACCCGTGAGGGTGCTCCCCGGTCCTATTTCCCCGAGGATCTTGCTGTTAGGCGGCAGACGGCCCCAGGCCTGCTGCAGCAGGCGCGCCTCTGCGTCGCCGTAGTGCTCCGAGAGCACCACGATGTGCGCAGCTGTAAGTTGAATGCCAAGCAGGACGATTCCGGGCACGGCCATCAGCGCTAGGACAGTTGCGCCCGTGACGCCAAATGCGCTGTGGCCGGACGACGCGGCAGGCGTCTCGCCTCCGGCCAGCATCAACACCAGGATCACGACGGTGGCATCGATCCCGAAATCAGTGATGTGGGTTATGTTGGAATCGGCGACCCATGCGACGAACAACGGAATGAGTATGCCCAACCAGGCGATCGGCAGGAGGAACTGCACTGGCCAGGCCTTACTCTGTCCGCGCCACCAACGCCATGTTAACCATGGCAGCATAAGGACGACGATGCCCATCTCCAGAAGACCTGCTGATAGGGCCCACGGATCGGCAAGCGGCATCGACCCCATTTGTCCCGAGAGAATGGCGGGAGGCCAACGGGGGGCAAAGCCGAGCAACCCAAAATGCCGGTCTGCGCTGGGCGGGCCGGCAATGGGTGTCCCGAAGACCCACTGCTGCGCCATGGAACTGATCACCCCTCCTTCGACCAGGATCAAGGGCACGGCCAGGAGCAGCCCGAGGAGCGGTGCATTGAGAGGCTGCCCGGCTTCGAACTTCCTTCCATTCTGGAAATACCGGACGCATGCAATGATCACCAGGCTGGCGCCGATCAACACCAGTGACGTCTCAGAGGCGAGCGCCCAGAAGGAAAACAGGATGACATAGAGTAAGACGCCCAATCGGCGCGCGGGACGCCCAATCAGCAGGATCGCCAGCATCAGCAGCATCGGCTCGATGGTCTGCTCGCCGCCGTGGGCCATGACGTAGGACTGGTTGATCCCGCTCAGGAAGGCAAACGGATAGCCAAGGGGTGGGCTGGCTTCCATTGGCAGCCTGGACGAAAGCGCGGCACTGAGCGTGCCTGAGGCGATGCCCCTCAAGATCACGTGCTGCTCCATGGTGGCGAGCGCGCGGGAGGGGAGCAGCAGCATAAGCCAGCGACTGCCGCCAGCAAGGGCAACCACGCCCGCCAGCAGCACTGGCGCATAGGAGACCCGCAGATAGCGCCTTCCGACCAATCCGGTGAGCAGCAGGGACAGGCTCCAGACCATGGACTTGGAGAGATCGAAGGCGCTCCACGGTGTGAAATGCCCCAGCTGCATCAGGCTGGCCCCAAGGAGGTGAATCCCGTAATGATAGCGGTGGAGAGAGGGTTGACCGAAATACGCCAGGACAGGTATCTGGCCGTTGGCAATCGTGGAGATCGACGCCAGATTCGAGGTCTCATCGAACAGCCCGATGCCCTTGCTGATGCGCATGAACATCCACAGGAGCGCCAGGCCGGCCGCGATCCAACCGCCGATCCTCAGGTCATGGAGATCCAGCCAGGGCTTGCGGAAGGGATACGCTGAAAGGATGCCGATGAGCAGGACGACGAACGCGGATCCCAGGAACGCCCAGAATGGCGGCATGATCCGGCCGATCCAATTGACCAGCCACATATAGCAGACCAGGCCGAGGGCGAACCCCGCCAGCACTCTCTCACGAGGTTCCAGCGCGAACACATGCGTCGCGATGAGCCAGCCGCCTGCCAGTACCAGCAGCATGCTGAGCAGCCACAGGATCAATCCCCAGCCCGGTGCAGAGAAGAACCAATACATGGCGAGCGCGTCTCAACGCGGACGACTATTATAACGGTTGAGATCGCGCATCACGCTTGAGCCGCTGCACGGATGCTGATCGATGCCCGCTCCCTGCCCAAGCACGAACTCCGCCAGGCCGACGTGGGCATCGCGGGGGCAGGCGCGGCGGAGATCCTGCGCCCGAAGGAATTCGCGGGTGCCCGGTTCAGTCTGCCCCCGAGGTTGGCGCGAGTACCATATGGACGGATCGCGAAGGGGGACACTGCGGAGGCTCTGGCTCCTGTGGTACAATCCGGTTCCCGTTGGAACGGGGACATCGCCGAGATCATTGGAAGGACTGTGTACGATGGCTAAGTGTTCAAACTGCGGCAAGACCACAACGTTCGGGCACAACCGCTCGTTCTCCCAGCACGCCACAAACCGTGAATGGAAGCCCAACCTGCAGAAGGTGACCCTCCTCAAGCAGGGGCGCCTGGTCAGGCAGGTGATGTGCACGAAGTGCATCAAGGCCCTGGGCAAGTCGACGGTGTAATACCTGCCGGTTCGACCATCGCAATTGCAGAGATCACGGTCCCGTTCGGGCCGTGATTTTTCGTTTCGCGGCTCGACGTGACGCCCCTCGTCTGAGCATGGTTCTTCATTGATGAGGATGTCGGCTGCCGACCCGGAAACCGCCCCGCACCCTTTTGCGCTCTGTGTTGCCGGCATGCTCCCGAATACTTTGGTGGTTGCTTTTCGGAAGGAAAGGAATACAATGTAAGTGCCGCTTGGAGCACTTTCTGAGGAGGGCCTGATGAACGAGACAGTCCGTATTCGTTATCCGTGGATGATCGTCCCATTGATGTTGACTGCCTTCGCCTGCAGTCTGGGCATTCCATCAGCGGAGGTCGCTCCACCCAGCGTGGTCGCCCCACCCAGCGTCGTCGCTCCACCCGTCGTCACCGCGACCGCCCCATTCCTGGGTGCCATCCCGGTGGATCTGCCCGCCAAGCGCGCGGATCAGGCCGGCGATGTGAATTCCTCGGCCAACGCCTATCGGCAGATGGTTTCCGGGGGTGACGTCTTCGTGCATGGTCAGTACGAGCGCCCCTTCAATGCCGACCCGATGGACAAGTACTTTTCGTACCTCGACATCGTCGACACCCAGGGCTTCAAGGATGACACCTGGGGCTATGCGAGTATCACCCTGGCGGACACGGATGCCAATGGCGGCCTGCCCGCGCAGTACGGGGTCGAACTGGATCTCGACCGGGATGGCCGGGGCGACTGGCTGATCCGGGTCTCGAGCCTGGGCTCGACTGAGTGGGCCACGCAAGGCGTCCAGGCATGGACTGACTCGGATGCTGACATTGGCGGCGTGGCGATCATGACGGCTGACAGCAAGCCGCGCGGCGGCAATGGTTACGAGGCGCTGGGCTTTGATCAGGGCACGGGCAGCCTGATCGACGGTGCCTGGGCGCGCCTCAGGCCGGACGACCCCAAGACCGTAGAACTGGCGTTCAAGCTGGAGATGCTCGGAGGCCCGATCTCCTACGCCATGGGTGCCTGGGCCGGCACAAACGTTGACCCCGCCATGTTCGACTACCACGACCACATGACGCATCTGCAGGCAGGGTCGCCAAATCCCGGCTACGAGGTTTACCCGCTCAAAGACATGGCTGAGATCGACAATACCTGCCGCCTGGCCATCGGATTCGCTCCGACGGGCAAGGAACCGGGCCTGTGCCAGACAGTGCAGCGCAGGGAAGGGGAGGCGGCAGGCGCACCGCCTCCGTGCTTCCCGGGCATCATTTGCCCCTGACTGGAA
>JAZDHO010000062.1:0-13339 GCA_043805815.1 Chloroflexota bacterium | reverse complement strand
TCCGCTGCTTCAGCCCTCGGACGTCACTCTACTTTTCCTGTGATGACCGCCATCTTCAACTCGCCGATGGCTTTGGTGATCTGGATATCGCGCGGACAGGCCATGGTGCAGTTGAAGACGGTGTGGCAGCGGGCCACGCCCGAGGTCTCGCCCACGATCTTGAGGCGCTCGGCTGCGGCCTCATCCCGGCTGTCGAAGATGAAGCGGTGCGCCGTCACCAACGCCGCCGGGCCGAGGTAATCGTCGCTGGCCCAGAACGTCGGGCAGGAGGTGGTGCACGCCGCGCACAGGATGCACTTGGTCGTGTCGTCGAAGCGCTCGCGCTGCTCGGGCGTCTGCAGGCGCTCCTTGCCATTCTCCGGCAGCGGGCTGTTATTGATAAAGAACGGCAGCACCTTCTTGTAGTTGTCGAAGAAGGGGTCCATGTCCACGATCAGGTCCTTGATCACCTTGAGTCCAAGCAGCGGCTCGACCGTGATCTTGTCACCGAAATCCCGCACCAGGGTCTTGCACGCCAGGTGGTTCCGCCCGTTGATGCGCATCGCATCCGAGCCGCAGATGCCGTGGGCGCACGATCGGCGGAACGAGAGTGTGCCGTCGTGATGCCCCTTGACCATCTCCAGCAGATCAAGCACACGCTCGTTCTCGTCAGCCTCGAGTTGATAAGTCTCGTAATGGCCGCGCTTGTCCTTTTCGGGGTTGTAGCGGAAGATCTTGAGCGTTACCTGCATCGGTGTGTGTCTCCATCGCTGGGAGATAGCTTCGCTGGCCTGGGTGGCTCGCTACGACGGATCAATAAACTCGTTCCTGCGGCGGATACTTGGTGACGACCACCGGCTTGTAGCCGACCGTGATCCGCCCGCCCCGCAGCCAGGCGAGCGTGTGTTTCAACCAGTTCTGGTCGTCGCGCTTGGGGAAGTCCTCGCGCGAGTGCCCGCCGCGCGACTCCTGGCGGTTCAAAGCGCACTCGGCTGTCACCGCGGCGATCTCGAGCATATTGCCCAGCTCCCAGGCGTTCACCAGCTCGGTGTTGAAGATGCTGCCCGAGTCGCTGACGGCGATGTTGCCGAAGCGTTGGCGCAGCACGGCCAGTTTCCCAATGGCATCGCGCATACCTTTCTCGCTGCGGTAGATGCCAACATCCTCGAACATCACGTTCTTGAGCTCGGTTGCGATGTCGAAGGCGTTCTCCGTGCCGGACCCGCCGCGCAGGTCCTGCAGTTGGGCGCGGGCCTCGGCGGCCGGATCGTCCTGCAGCTTCTCGAACCCGGTCTGGCTGGCGTACTCGGCGGCGCGGATGCCCGAATGCTTGCCGAAGACGATCAGGTCGAGCAGCGAGTTCGTGCCCAGCCGGTTTGCCCCGTGGACGGATACGCAGGCACATTCCCCCGCGGCGTACAACCCGGGGAAGACCGTGTTCTTGTCGTCGATCACCACCTCGCCGTACTTGTTGGTCGGGATGCCGCCCATGGTGTAGTGCGCCGTGGGCTGGATGGGCATCATCTCGGTCATCGGGTCGATACCCAGGTAAACGCGGTTGAAGTCCACGATGTCGGGCAGCTTTTTCAGCAGCTCCTCGGCGCTGATGCGGTACGGAGAGCCGTCCGGATTCTTGCGTCCATCCTCCGCCGCAAACTTCATGACCGATTCGGGCCGGGTATCCAGCCAGACATAGTTCTTGCCGTCCACGCCGCGCCCCTCGCGGATCTCGGTATAGATCGCCCGCGAAATCACATCCCGCGAGGCCAGGTCTTTCACGGTCGGCGCGTACTTCGGCATGAAGCGCTCGCCCTTGCCGTTGATCAATACGCCGCCCTCGCCGCGCACACCTTCGGTGATCAGGATCCCCAGCTTGTAAATGCCGGTCGGATGGAATTGAAAGAACTCCATATCTTCCAGCGGGATGCCGCGCCGCCAGACGATCGCCAGGCCGTCGCCCGTGTAGGCGTAGGCGTTGGACGTCACTTCGAAGATGCGCCCGTGTCCGCCCGTGGCGAAGACCACGGCCTTGGAGTGGAAGGTGTGCAGCTGCCCCGTGGCGAGCTCCAGCGCCACCACGCCGGCAGTCCTGCCCTGCACCACCAACAGGTCAAGCACCTGGTATTCATCGAAGAACGTGACCTTGTTCTTGATGCACTGCTGATACAACGTCTGCAGGATCATGTGACCCGTGCGGTCGGCGGCGTGACATGCGCGCCGCACCGGTCTGCCCGTCTCATTGTTGGTGTGGCCGCCAAAATTGCGCTGTTGGATGCGGCCCTCGGGTGTGCGATCGAACGGCAGGCCCATGTGCTCAAGCTCCAGCACGGCCTCAATAGCCTCCTCGCACATGAACTCGATGGCGTCCTGGTCGCCGAGATAATCCGAGCCCTTAACGGTGTCGTACGTGTGCCACTCCGGCTTGTCGGGTTCGAGGTTGCCGAAAGCCGCGCTGATGCCGCCCTGGGCCGCGCCGGTGTGCGAGCGCGTGGGATACAGCTTGCTGATCACCGCGGTCCTGGCGCCGCGCGAGGCGTACAGGCCGGCCATCAATCCCGCGCCCCCGCCGCCGACCACTACTACGTCAAATTCATGAACATCCTGCATGAAGAGCTCCTGAAAGCGAGTGCATCCAGCATGAACCGCGAGGCAGGCCGGGGTCGCGGTGGAATACCGACCCTCTTGTCACGATGTCCAGATGAGCCACACGCCCACGACGCTCATCGAGAGCAGGAACACGATGCTCAGGAGGCGCGCCACCTGCCGGCCCCGGGCCGAGACGATGTAGTCGTCGGCGATGACCACCAGCCCGTGAATCCCGTGAGCCGCGGCCATCAGCAGCATCAGGCAGGCCGTCACCTTCCACAAGGGTGTCGCCCACGGGTCGAGCTCAGGTACGTCGGTGCTCTGCACGTGCGTCACGTTGGGCATGAACCCCCAGCGCATCACGTCCGCAAAGCTCATGTTGCTGCGGGCGCCCATGATTAGCGCGCCGATGAGTGCGAAGAATACCAGCGCGTACATCGCAAGTGCTGTGACCCGCGTGAAGAGCCACATCAGCATCTCGAAGTTCAGGCCGCGCTGGGTCAGGGGGAGTCGCCGGGTTCTGGCAGCCATCGTCAGCCTCCCAAGCCGCCGCGGGTGATCACGAAGACCGCGAAACCGTAGACCGGCAGGAAGATCATCCACTCCAGCCAGATGGCCTCACGCTGGTGGACCAGCAGCGACGGCCACAGGTCGAGAATCGTGATGCGCAGACCGTTGATGGCGTGGAACAAGGCGCAGAAGAAAATGAAGAGCTGGAATCCCCAGCTGGTGTAGATCGAATTGAGCCATACCCCCGTCTTGCCGCCCAGGAATCCGGAAAGGATATGGACGGTGATGAAGATCGCCATCCCCAGGCCGCCGATCCGATGCAGGACGAAGGTCAGCATCGGCCCCTGCCCCTTGTAACGCAAGGCGGTCGCCAAACCGACGTTTCTGGTCAGGCGCATCTATGCCTCCCGTACGATCGAGTGTGCTGGCATGCCGCCATGGAACCCCTCGGCTTGCTCTTCGCGAAAGTGACGATTATCATCGCAATTCAGTCCACACTTCCTCGAACGGAGCCGTGGCCGACCCTTATAATCCACAATCAGTCACTGGAGAATTGTGCTGCGCCGTATAATTCTAACCGAATTGACTTTGCGATGCGATATGCAGGCCGATTCGCTCCGGAGTACTGCATCTTGAGAGATCGCACTGGAGGTGTGGATGGCGGATAAGGAGATCTCCCGCCGCGACTTCATCAAGGTCACGACAGGGATCGTTGGCGGCCTGATCGGCGCGGCGCTGGGAGTCCCGGCGATCGCCTATCTGCTCGACCCGTCATTTGAGGCCGGCGCCAGGGAGGGCTGGGTCCCGGTCGGCAACGTGGCTGACATGCAGATCAGCAAGCCTTACCCGTTCTCATTCACGCGCGTGCAGGTCAATGGCTGGGAGCGCACCTCCACCTCGCGCGGCGGGTTTGCGATCCGGCGATCCGAAAACCCGGGTGACATCCTGATCCTGAACAGCCGCTGCACACATCTCGCCTGCACTGTAAATTGGCAGGAAAGCACTCAGGCATTCGTCTGCCCGTGCCACGATGCGCAGTTCAGCATGGAAGGCGCCGTGCTGAGCGGGCCGCCGCCGCGCCCCCTCGACCGCTATGACGGATTCCGCATCACCGATACCGGCGTGCTCGAGATCTTCTTCAAGGAGAGCTAGCCGTGCGGAAAAAGATCTATGACTGGCTGGACGAGCGCATCGGGCTGACGGGGATCTACAAGAACGTCCTGGACCGCCCGGAGCCGCGGGGCTCATGGTGGAATACACTCGGCTCCGCGAGCCTGTTCCTGTTCGTCCTGCAGGGGGTCACGGGAATCTTCCTCACCACGTACTACACTCCTTCTCCCGACCACGCCTACGACAGCATCACCTACATCATGAATGGGGTGGCGTTCGGCTGGCTGATCCGCGGCATCCACCACTGGGGCGCCACGCTGATGGTTGTGGTGGTCTTCATTCACCTGCTGCGCGTCTTCATCACCGCCTCCTTCAAGTATCCGCGTGAGCTGACCTGGCTGATTGGCGTCGGCCTGCTGTTGCTGACGCTCGGGATGGGCTTTACGGGATATCTGCTGCCGTGGGACCAACGGGCGTATTGGGCCACCACGGTCGGCACACAGATCGCTGGAACGGTGCCGCTGATCGGGGAGTTCATCCTCAAGGCCCTGCGGGGCGGTTCGGAGCTGAGCGCCCTCACCTTGCAGCGCTTCTTCTCCGCGCATATCTGGATGCTGCCCGCGGCGCTCGCCGGCCTGATCGGCGTGCACCTGTACTTGGTGATACGGCACGGCGAGTCTCACTGGCCGCGCAGGGATGACTAGGCCATGGCTGCGCAGGGACCGCACACCAGAGACGGCATGAACGACGAAATCAAGAAGAGGGCCGCGGAGCGCTATGAACAGGAACTGCGCAAAGGCGAGCGCTTCTGGCCAGACAGCATCTACAAGGACCTGCTTGTCTCGTTAGGCATCTTCGTGCTCCTGGTGCTGCTGGCGACTTTTGTGGGGGTCGATCCGCAGCCGAAAGCTGACCCGAGCGATACGACCTATCTGCCGCGGCCCGAGTGGTACTTCTTGTTCCTCTTCAAATTCCTGGCCATCTACGGCCAGATCCCTGTGCTTGGCAAGATCGAATGGCTTGCCACCGTCGTTGTCCCCGGGCTGGCAATCCTCGTTCTGACGCTGATGCCGTTCCTTGAGCGCGATCCTGCGCGTTACTACGGCAAGCGCATCCTGCCCATCTCGGTCATGGCGATCATGGTGGTGAGCATCGTCACGCTGACATTGATGGCCGATATACCGACCGTTACCAGCGAGGGATCCGCATTCCCTGGTGTGCTCCAGGCAATTGCCGGGCTGGCGGTCCCGGGATTGGGGCTCAGCCTCCTGTTCCTGATGTCATTCGCTTTCAAGAACACGCCCGCGAAGACCATGATATGGACGGCCGGCCTTACCGCAGCCCTGATGGTCGGCTTCACCGGCGGCATATTGTGCCTCGGTCCCCGGGCGGTTACAGACCAGACGGAGGTGGCGACGGTTCTGGCAGACCAGATCGTCGCCGGCCAGGACTTGTATTCGATCCATTGCGTCGAATGCCACGGCGATGACGGCAAGGTGACCGAGATCACGGGCGTGGAGGGACTCGAAGGCAAAGTGATCTCCGCCATCAGTGGCCGCGATGTGCTCTACACCCTCAATGATGCCGCCATGGCCGAGGTCATCGCTTACGGGCGACCAGACGCCGGCATGACGCCCTTCGGCCGCGCCTACAATCCCGATGGCTTGTCCAAGAGCGAGATCGATTACCTCGTCACGTTCATGCGTTACACCTGGGATGACCGCTTCGAGGCGCCGCCCATCAAGCCGCTGTTCCCAGCCCTGGCCGACGGAGAAGTCCCCTCGTACACGGTCCACATCCAGCCGATCGTGAAGCGCTATTGCATCTCCTGCCACCGCCAGGGCAAGACCAACAACAACTACCTCATGACAACCCATGAGGAAATCCTGACCACGGGCGATAACAAGGATTTCAACGTCCTGGCGGGCGATCCTGAAGGCTACCTGTTGCAGGTGATCCAGGGCACTCCGATCCCCGACCCCGAGGATCCGTCGACGGAGATGACCCGCGTCATGCCTCCGACCAGCCAGCTCAAGCCGAATATCATCGACGTGTTCGTGCGCTGGATCATGGCCGGCATGCCGCAGACACCTGCAGAAGCCGCGGCTCTCTCGGTGATGCCAACACCGGGCGCGGGTGAAGCCGCAACACCGACTCCGTGAAAGAATAGACGAATTCACGACCCGCCCGGACAATAGGGACGGCTCTTCTTTAGGCGGGATTAGAGTATGCCTATGCGGCGCAGCAAACAAGACCAGCCGCATCCGATTCGTATATAATGCCCCGCTTAGGAGAATACGGATGAGACGAATCGCCTTGTTTTCACTGCTGGGCGTCGCTGTGATGACCCTGAGCGCCTGCGGACGCCCGTCGCCCGCCGCTGAGCCGACCGCTCAGCCTGAACCGACCGCACAACCAACGGAGTCGCCCGCTGATCCCACAGCGACGGCTGCCATGGAAGAAACCCCCACGCCGGAGCCTGCAACGGCTGAGGGCCCGACGCGGGTTCAGATCACTCTGGCCGACAACACCATCACCTCGAACATCACGAGCTTCAAGGCGGGCGCCGCGTACACGTTCATAATCAGCAACAACGGACGTCGTGAACACAACTTCATTATCTCGCCGCCTGTGGCCGTAGCTGGCGGGTATGGCGAAGCGCTGGCGCAGGCGCTTCTGGCGGTGGACGAGACCCAGCTCCCGCCCGGGAGCGGCACAAGCGTGGATTTCACATTCCCAGCGAGCGCCGTGGGCGGGGTGCTCGAGTTCAACTGCTTGATCCGCCGGCACTACGAGGACGGCATGCGCCTGGACATCACGGTGACCAGCTAGTCGTCCCCAGAGCGGATCCCGCAAGATAGGAAAAGCCGCCTGAGACTCAGGCGGCTTTCTGCTTTCGTGGTTGGGTGTCTGGGGGCCGGCTACATGTGCTTGATGATGGCGTCACCGAACTCCGAGCACTTGACCTCGATGGCGTTGTCCATCAGGCGGGCGAAGTCGTAGGTAACGGTGCGGGCATGGATGGCGCCGGTCATGCCGGAGACGATCAAGTCCGCAGCCTCGTTCCAACCCATGTAGCGCAGCATCATTTCTCCGGAGAGGATCACGGATCCCGGGTTGACCTTGTCCAGGTCGGCGTACTTGGGCGCGGTGCCGTGAGTGGCTTCGAAGATGGCGTGGCCGGTCACGTAGTTGATGTTGGCTCCGGGTGCGATGCCGATGCCGCCGACCTGCGCGGCCAAGGCGTCCGAGAGATAATCGCCATTCAGATTCATAGTGGCGATGACGTCGTAGTCCTTGGGCCGGATCATAACAAATTGCAGCGTGACGTCCGCAATCGAGTCCTTAATCAGAAGCTTCGACTTCCACTTGCCGTCGCCGTGCGTGGGCTTGAGCTTGAGTGCCGCCTCGACCTCGGTCTTGATATCGTTCTGCTGCGCAGGAGACATCATCTCGAATCCGGGATCGAACATGCGGGCGTTGGCTTCCACGCTCAGCGCCGGATCTTTCTCCTGGTTGCCGAGGATCCAGGTCTCGCGCTCGGTGACGATGTCGTTGCGGAACTCGCGCTTGGCCAGCGTGTAGCCCCAATCCTTGAAGGCGCCCTCGGTGTACTTCATGATGTTGCCTTTGTGGACCAGGTTCAGGCTGCGGCGCTTGTTCTTCAAGGCCCAGGCGATGGCGGCGCGCACGAGTCTCTCGGTGCCCTCGGTGGACACTGGTTTCAGGCCGATGCCGCTGGTCTGCGGGAAGCGCATCTTGGCATATTCCGCGGGGAAGGTGTCACGGAGCATCGCCTTGAACCTGTCGTTCGCTTCCGTACCGTGGGCGAACTCCATGCCGGCGTAGATGTCCTCCGTGTTCTCTCGGAAGATCACCATGTCGACATACTCCGGATGTTTCACGGGGGATGGAACGCCCGGGTAGTAGCGGATGGGACGCTGGCACACGTACAGGTCCAGCAGCTTGCGCAATGCCACGTTCAGTGAGCTGATCCCGCCCCCGATCGGGGTCGTGAGCGGACCCTTGATCCCGACCAGGAACTCTCTGAAAGCTGCGGTAGTCTCGTCCGGAAGCCAGGCCTTGAAGAGCTTGAAGGCCTTCTCGCCAGCGTAGACCTCCACCCAGTGGATCTTGCGCTTGCCCTTGTAGGCCTTCTCTACGGCACCGTCGAAGACGCGCACAGAGGCGCGCCAGATATCGCGGCCCGTGCCGTCGCCCTCAACGAAGGGAATGATCGGGTTGTCCGGCACCTGCAGTCTTCCGTTCTGGATGCCGATCTTCACGCCCCCCGCGGGGACCTTGTTGTCCTTGTATGCCATGCCACACTCCTGCTTGAAGTCCGCGGATTCTATCATGCGCGTTTTCCCGACCACAGTGACGATTGTCCCGTATCCGCTGCGCATTCGTCGGAGCAGGCTGCCTCTTGACACAATGGGTCAACTGCATAGAATTAGCCCCGACATGAGACCGGTGCCGCGATGCAGGGGATGCGCCGGCCCCGCAGCTTCGGGGCCGCGGACGTCCGTTCTTGGAATCGGAGAGTCGCTTTTGGCGGCTCTCTTTTTTTGCCTATGCTGCGCCTTCCTGGATTGATCGACCCGCACGTTCACATGCGCGAGCCCGGCGCCCTCCACAAAGAGGACTGGGACAGCGGTACCTCGGCCGCGCTGGCCGGCGGGTTCACGATGGTGCTGGCAATGCCCAATACCAAGCCGCCCGTCTTCGACGAACCAACTCTCAACCTCAGCCTGGATGCCGCGCGGCAGAAGGCGCGCTGCGATTACGCTCAGTTTGTGGGCGCAGGACCCGACAATGCCCTCGCCGTACCCGGTCTGGCTTCCCGGTCGGCGGGGCTCAAGATGTACCTGGATATGACCTTTGGCCAGCTGCGCCTCGACGACATGGCCCTGTGGATGCCGCACTTCAAGAATTGGCCCGCGGACATGCCCATTGTTGTGCACGCAGAAAGCCGGAGTATGGCGGCCGCCATGCTGATGGCCGCCATCCACAACCGGCCGGTGCACATCGCCCACATCTCCCTCAAGGAGGAGGTCCTGCTGATCAAGGTCGCCAGGGACCGCGGCCTGCGCGTCACCTGCGAGGTTGCGCCGCACCACCTGTTTCTGACCGAGGACTCCGCCGGGGAGGGAAGCCTGCAGGGAAAGCCCGGTCGCAGCCATGTGCGGCCCCGCCTTGCCCGTCAGGCCGATGTCGCTGCCCTGTGGGCGAACCTGGAGGTCATAGACTGCTTTGCCACGGATCACGCCCCGCACACCCTGGAGGAAAAAGACTCCGACGATCCGCCGCCCGGGTTTCCCGGACTCGAAACCGCGCTGCCGCTGTTGCTGACCGCGGTCCACGAAGGGCGGCTGACGGTTGACCAGATCATCGAGAAATGCGTCACCAACCCGCGCCGCATCTTCAACCTGCCAGCGCAGCCCGAGACATGGATCGAGGTGGACGAGGATGCCGTCCACGAGATCCGCGCCGCAGACCACCACACGCGCTGCGGATGGACACCGTTCGAGGGCTGGAAGGTGCGGGGACGCGTGCACAGGGTGGTGCTGCGCGGGACGGAAGTGTTCAAGGACGGAAAGCTCAGCGCCAGGCCCGGCACCGGCAGGGACATTAGATCAACAGAATAGGAGAGACAGCATGCACCTCGGAAACTCCAACCCCCATTTGCCCTTCGGCGACCAAAGGACCGCGCCGTGGTACGGCAAGGACATCTTGTCCGTCAATCAGTTCGGCCGCGAGGACCTCGAGTACATCTTTGCGGTCGCGCACGAGATGCGCACCATGGTCGAGCGCGTCGGAACCTTCGACCTGCTCAAGGGCAAGATCCTGGCCAATCTCTTCTACGAGCCGTCGACCCGCACGTCTTCGTCCTTTACCGCGGCCATGGAGCGCCTGGGCGGCTCGGTCATCCCCATCCACGAGGTCAAGTATTCATCCGTCACCAAGGGTGAGAGCCTGGTGGACACCGTGCGGACCCTGGAGTGTTATGCCGACGTGATCGTGCTGCGCCACCCCGAGACCGGCTCGGCAGCCGTCGCGGCCAAGGCGGCCCGCAAGCCCGTGATCAACGCCGGCGACGGCACCGGCGAGCATCCGACGCAGGCGCTGCTCGATACGTTCACCATTCGGGAGGAATTGGGGCGGCTCGACCAACTGAACGTCACCATGCTGGGCGACCTCAAGTACGGCCGGACCGTGCATTCACTGGCCCGCCTGCTGTCCAAGTTCGGCGGCATCCAGCTCGACTACGTCTCGCCCGTGATCCTGCGCATGCCAGGGGATGTGATGGACGAGGTCGCAGCCAGGAAGGTTCCGCAGGCCGAGCACGAATCCCTGGCCAAGCCCCTGCCTGCGACCGATGTGCTCTACGTCACTCGCGTGCAGAAAGAGCGCTTTGAGGACCCGGCGGCCTACGAGAAGGTCAAAGGTGCATACGTGATCGATCCGGCGGTCATGAAAGCCGCGAAGCAGGATATGATCGTGATGCATCCACTGCCGCGCGTCACCGAGATCAGCATGGAATTCGATGACGATCCTCGGGCCGCATACTTCCGGCAGATGGAGTACGGCCTGTACGTCAGGATGGCGCTTCTGGCGATCGTCCTCGGCAAGGCCTGAGCCGGTTCTCGGCGCCGGCGTTGGGATCATGGAGAGATCACAGAGAGTTCCAGGGACCCCGCCCAGCCTCAAATGGAGAGCTTCTTTTCCTTCCTGGCAAGACGTGTGGACGACTGCTCCTCGCTGCTGTCCGTGGGGCTGGATCCGCACGTCGAGGATCTGAGGGCGCCCACTGCCGAGGCGGCCCTGGAGTTCTGCCTGCGACTGGTCAAGGCCACGTCGCCGTATGCCGCGGCCTTCAAGCCGAACGCAGCATTCTTCGAGGCTCTTGGGGCTGATGGCTGGACAGCCCTCAAGGAGGTGATCGACGCCATCCACTCGGAGTCCGAGCGGATGGGGTCGCGCATCCCGGTGATCCTGGATGCAAAACGCGGCGATATCGCCTCCACTGCCGAAGCCTACGCGCGCTCGGCCTTCGATGTCCTGGGGGCCGATGCCATCACGCTGAGTCCTTACCTGGGAAGAGACTCGATCGAACCCTTCACTCGCAACCCGGAGAAAGGGGCTTTCCTGCTCTGCAAGACCAGTAATCCGGGCTCAGGTGACGTTCAGGATCTGCGCATCGAAGAGGCGGGCGGCGCGGCGAGGCCGCTGCACATGCACGTGGCGCAGTTGGCGGCAGACTGGAATACGCAGAACAACATCGGCGTTGTGGTCGGCGCGACATACCCCGAGACGTTGTCCGATGTCCGTCTCCTTGCGCCGGATCTATGGATCCTCGTTCCCGGGGTGGGTGCGCAGGTGGGTGACCTGGATGCGGCGCTCCGGGCGGGGCTGCGCAGCGACACGCAAGGCATGCTCATCAACGTGTCGCGCGGCATCTCGCGTGCTGCCGATCCCCGGCAGGCAGCGGCCGAACTGCGCGACACGATCAACTCGGCCCGGAACGCCCCAGCGGTCACCGGGCGGCAGCGGGCTGAGACCGTGGTTCCCGCCCTCGCGGACGCTCTCTTGGAGGCGGGCTGCGTCCAGTTCGGCGAATTCACCTTGAAGTCGGGGATGAGATCGCCGATCTATGTTGATCTAAGGAAGGTCATCACGCACCCCCCACTCCTGCGCCGCATCGGCGCGGCTTACCTCGGCATCCTCCGGGGCCTGCGATTCGATCGGATCGCTGCTGTGCCGTACGCGGCCATACCCATAGCCACGTCCATCGCGCTGCAGGGCGATCTGGCGATGATTTACCCGCGCAAGGAAGCCAAGGACTACGGGACCCGGGCGGAGATCGAGGGCGAATACAGAGCCGGTGAGACGGTCGTGCTGATCGACGATCTGGCAACGACTGGCGGCAGCAAGTTCGAGGCCATTGTTAAACTCAAGGCCGCCGGTCTGATAGTGAAGGATGTGGTGGTGCTCATCGACCGCCAATCCGGCGCGGGTGAGACATTGCGGCAGGCTGGATACGCCCTGCACGCTGTGGTCACGATCACGCAGCTGCTCGATCATTGGGAGCGAACGGGCAAAGTCAGCGCAGATCGAATAGGCGCGGCGCGCCAGTTCGTTTCTGCCAGCCGAACAGCTTAGGCCAGTGACTCCCCGGGAGGTGCTGCTCATGGACGTCAAAGACTACCTCAGGCAAACCTACGACTACACCTATTGGGCCAACCGGCGCTACTTCGCTGTGGCAGAAGGATTGACTGAGGAGCAGCTGCACCGGAAGCAGGGGCACAGCTGGGATGACGTGCATTCCGTGCTGCTGCACATGTTGAGCTCGGAGATGGTGTGGCTGCAGCGCTGGCAGGGCGAATCGCCGAAGGGGCACCTGGATCCCAAGGAGTATCCGACCCTGGAGGTCCTCAGGGAAGCGTGGGCACGGACGGAGCGGGAGATGCGTGCCTTCATCGATCAACATACAGAGCAAAGCCTGCAGCGGGAGATCGCCTACGCCAATTTCTCCGGTGAGCGGTTCCGCGTGCCGCTCTGGCAGATGCTGATGCACATTCCCAACCATGAGACGCACCACCGCGGCGAATTGGCAGCGATGTTCGCGCTGATGAACATCCCTCATCCCGAAGAGGAGGTCATCCAGTACTTCCTCGACCTGAGTGGACAGAAGAAGGCCTGATCTCATTGTGAGGAACGTGATTTCCCCGGCGCCGGCCCCGCCTGTCCTGCCCGCACCGGTGCTGCAGGCACAGGTGCGGGCCGAACGAAGCGCAGTCGAGGGGACGCGCTCTGCACGCAGCCTCGGGTTTCTCTTCGCTGACCCCGACCCGTATTTGGTCCTCGATCCCATGTATAGCGACGCAGTGATCCATGTACCCTCTCTTTCGACGAGCCCTATTCAAGCTGGATCCTGAGCAAGCCCACGCGTTGACTCTGGGCGCACTGGGTCTCGCCGGCCGCATTGCGCCCGCTCGCTGGATACTGCGCCTCTTGTATGCGGCGCCTTCCAGACCTGTCACGGCCTTCGGGCTGACGTTCAAGAACCCCGTCGGGCTCGCCGCGGGGTACGACAAGGACGCGCGCGCCGTACGCGGGCTGGCAGCGTTGGGATTCGGCCATATCGAGGTCG
>JAZDHO010000061.1:0-28398 GCA_043805815.1 Chloroflexota bacterium | reverse complement strand
CCGACCCCCAGCAATCAAGCTACGTGCTGGACGACCCATCGTTGGAGGCGCGCCACGCCAGCGTTACGCAGACCGAGAAAGGCGACTTCTTCGTGGTGGACGCAGGCACGATCGGGGGAACCTGGGTCAACTTCGAGCCGGTAGGACGGGATGCCCATCTGCTGCGGCATGGCGACATGATACACTTTGGCCAGTTGGTGTTTCGTTTCGAACTGAAAGAGCCTCCCGAGCCCGCCCAGCCAACGGTCACCAAGACGCCTCCTCAGGCATGATCCAAGCACAGCGCCCACACCTCGCTGTGGCGACCTATACGCACCCGGGACTGTCCGGCAAGATCAATGAGGACCGCCTGGCCATCGCCTCCTATCAGGGTGCGTCCCGCCGTCCGGTCCTGCTGGCTGTGGTATCAGATGGCATCGGGGGACATCGGGCTGGCGAGGTGGCGGCCCAGTTCACCGTCCAGCACATCGTGCAGGAAGTCTCCAATAGCGACGGCGCCGAGCCGCTCCGGATCATGGAGGCTGCCATTCATGCCGCCAGCCAGGCCATTGCAGAGCGCTCGGCCCGCCACGCCGATCAGGCTGGTATGGGCTCGACCTGCGCCTGCGCCTGGATCGAAGGCGACCGTCTGTACACCGCGTACGTCGGTGATTCACGCATCTATCTTGTACGCGACGAGAGGATCTACCGCACCACAGTGGACCACACCTGGGTTCAGGAAGCGATCGAGAGAGGCATCATCACGCCAGAGCAGGCCCACGATCATCCGAATGTCCACGTCTTGCGCCGGCACTTGGGCTCAGTCGAGCTGCCAGACGTTGACACGCGCCTGCATCTCGATGCCGCGGAGAGCGATGAGCTCGCGAGATTGAACCAGGGGATGCAACTCCAGCCAGGCGACTTCCTACTCGTGTGTACCGACGGCTTGACCGACAGGGTCTGGGACGACGAGATCATGCGCCTGATCACCACCCGCAACACCCTGAAGTCGGCGGCGGAGGATCTGGTCGACCGCGCCAACGAGCGCGGCGGGCATGACAACACGACGGTGGTGCTGATCGGCGTGCCGGTCCCCACCTCGGCGCGCAAGACAAAGAAGGGTTTTCTGCGCAGTATCCTGGGGGCATGAGCCCGGCGTTCGACAGCAGGGCGGCGCAACCTGCGCGCCCGCCGCCATGACTGCACTTCAGTCCATCAGCGCTTCGATCGTGCGATTGCTAGCGGCCAGGCGCTCTGCCAGCAGGCGCGCGATCCACTCGTGCAACAGCGAAGCCAGCTCGGGCTCCTGCGCGCGCATTCTCTGGAGCGCCTCAGCCGAAAGCCGATAGACAATGCTGGACCGCGAGGCGATGACGTCCGCCGTGCGTGCCGTGCCCATGTAAAGTCCCATTTCTCCAACTGTAGTTCCGCCCCGCATGCTTCGCAGGCGCACGATCTGACCGTCGTCCGTTTCCAGCTGAGCAGTGACCATCCCCTCCTCGACAAAATACATCTCGGTGGGCGGATCGCCCTGACGCATAAGGTACTGGCCTTCAGGAATTGCCCTCTGCTCGAGATACTTCATTAGTTCCTCGGCTGCCTCAATTCCAGGGAAGGCGCGTTTGAGCTGGCTCCCGATACGTTCGATGATTGCCGTCAGATTGGCGCTGCCGTGCCGGGCCAGTATCTTGTTCTCGCACCATTCCACGCCGTGGTCGAGCGTGGGAAGGATAATGAACGCATCATCGGTGTCATCCACCAGTCCGCCCCGCTGCAGCTGGCCCTGAATGGCCGCGGAGACCTGCGTCCACACCATAAGGATGCCGTTGGCATGCGTAAGCTGCTTGAGCCGCGTGATACCAAAAACAGCCGACGAGTCCAGGCGCGTCACGCGCTGAAAATCGAGCACCAGGTAGCCTAGTTTCGGACGGTTCTCGCCGGCCAGCCGCTGTCGCACCTGGTTCAGGACGGCCTGGATGGTGCCGAAGAAAATGAATCCCTGCAGGCGCAGGATGTGGATCTCAGCGCCGAGTTCATTGAGCAGGTCGCGATGGGCCTTGGGACGATCCACGTTGCTGTGGAAGACCTGCCCATTGAGGGTGTTGCGAATGATGTCGACTCGGCTGTAGGTGATGACGAAGAGAATGGCGGCGATGAAGATCCCAGCCACGATGCCTTGAAGGAAACCCACGGCGACGATGACGGCCAGGATAACCCACACCAGCAGATAGTCGATCGTCGGAAGCACCCGGCGAGCGTCGATCAGCCACTCCACGAGAAAAGTGAGTCCCAGGTAAAGCAGCAGACCGCCCAAGAGCACTTTCGGGACATAGGCGAAGAGGGGGGCGCCGAAGAAGAGCGCCGCGCCGCAGATGAGGCTTGGGATCACGTTGGCGAGGCGGCTGCGGGCTCCGAGGCGGTACGCCAGTGATGACCCCCCCAGCGTCTGATAGCCGATAGAGCTGCCGCCAAGACCGCCGGCAAGATTGGCGAATCCAGCCGCGATGAGCTCCCGGTTCATATCAATGTCCTGGCGTACCGTCACCTCCAGAGCGCTGAGATTGAGAAGCAGCGCCACAACACTCAGGACCAGGATGGTTGCGATCTTGTCAGCCTGGCCAATCACAGCCATCCAATCCACCTGCGACAGCAAGGCGGGTGTCAGCGGCCGGTAAAGGCCGCCCGCGGGAAAGGCGCCCAGGAGCCAGCCGCGAGCCGCGGCGTCGGCGATCGTGATGTGCGAGATGAACAGATAGGCATAGAACAGGGCGGCCGTGAGCGCCATCATGCCGGGCGTGATAAGGAAATGATCATAGCGCCGCAGAACGAACAGCAGAACAACGGCGAAGATAACGCCGGGCACCCAGAGCACGAGCTTCTCCGCGGAAAAAAGGGTCGGCAGAGAGGTGATGGTCAGGGGCTGGTCCAGCATGACGCCGAAGCCGCCTTGTGCAAGGAGCCAGCCCGTGGCTGCAAGAAATCCGCCCACCACGGGATAGGGGATGTACCTCACAAACCCGCTGAGGCGGAAACGGCCAAGCACAAGATAGATGACCGCCATGAGGAGTGAGGTGATGGCGATGGCAGCCAGCACCGTTGCGAAGATGGCCGGGGGCGGGGCGGCCTTCATGCTGACCGCGATGCCGGCGGCAACCAGTGCCAGGATCGCGGCCGGAGTATCCTGGGGCCCGGCGTTCATCCCCGGCAGCGACGTAGCCAGCGCGACGACCGTACCCACCACCAAGCCTCCAAAGAGCAGCAGTCCGATGCCCCCTGCGAGGAATTGGCTCAGGTCTCCCGAGAAGATGAAGGCCGCCAGCGAGACAGAGAAGCCGATGGCCATGACGCCAGCCAACACGCCAACGGCGAGGCTGGGTAGCAGGAGCTTGGGATGGAATTCCTTCTTGATCTCGTCAACGAATCTCATCGTCCGTCTCCGCGCCGTCTGTGATCGTGCCGCGAACACCTGGCCGGTGGTTACCAGGATTGGAACCCATGCAGATGGAGAATGCGTCTGATTTGATGCAGGTCTTCAATCCGTTTTGGGATCCACGATCTCCTGCACACGACCCACCAGGCCGTTCTGCAGGCGCACCTTGATGCCATGCGGATGCGAAGCGGAGCGAGTCAGGATATCCTTGACGATGCCCTGCGTCAACTTGCCCGTGGCTTGGTCCTGCTTAAGCACGACCAGCACTGTCAGGCCGGGGCGAATGCTGGAGCGCTGCCTGCTCAGGCTATTCATGTGTTCTGCCGGGCACAGACCGGAGGATCAAGGGGGAACGGACTCGAGGTCTGGTGGTCACCCTGCTCTCCTGGCACGTGATCGCCAAGTATACCGAAGACCGGTCTCACCCCCAATAGTGCCTGTACATTTCTGCACTTGTGCAGCAGCGCCGCGGTCGCAGCCCCCCAGTCGATTCGGTCCGACGTATTCCCCCTCAGACTGGCGGCGCACCCGCCTGCATTCGACCAGCTCGCCTCACAGTACTTCCGATCCAAGGGACGCGAGTTCGGCGTTTAATAACCGCCGCGCAAAATGCAGGAATGCCTGCACGTCCTGGAAGGTGGTCACCAAACCAATGGAGATGCGCACCGCGCCGCTGTTCTTCCCGTCGATGCACAGGCGGAAGTCGTCCAGTGAGAGCCGGCTTTCGTGTCCGGGGCGAGTGAAGCACACATCCAACTCCACTCGCGAGATGCCCAGGGCCATCTCACCGGCGCCCGGGTTACAGAAGCACCCCGTGCGCAGCGAGATATTGCTCTTGCCCGCCTCGATCTCGATGGTGCGATGGTCGATCGCCTGCCCGTTCCGGTGGAGGAAGTTCACGGTCACCGCGCCGCCCCGCATCTCAGTGGTGATCGGACCATACACGCGCACTAATGGCACGCCGGTAGTGTGCTTCATCCGCGTCAGGTTGTCCAGCAGCCAGCCCGTCAGGCTGCGCACGCGTTCGTGGATGATGGGATAGCCAATCGCCTGAAGGTGCCTGAGCCCGATCTCCACGGCCGGGATGTTCAAATAATCCAACGTACCGTCCTCAAATGCCTGATGCCCGTCGGCAAGGTAGTACTTGTCCGCCTGCACCGAAGCGACAGTGATGGTCCCGCCAGCGAACCACGGCCGCTGCAGCCTCGCCAGCGCGGACCGTCGCGCGATCAGTGCGCCGACGCCCGTGGGGTAACCGAACATTTTATAGAAGGAAAGCGGCACAAAATCAGGAGCCACGAGGCTAAGGTCGAGTTCATTGGTGGGCGTGAACGCCGCCGCATCTAGCAGCACATCCCAGCCCAGGCCATGTGCCCGCTGGATCCAGTCGAGCGGATGTTGAACCGAGGAGAAGTTCGACTGCGCCGGATACGCAAACAGGTTCGGCTTCGATGGATCGGCGCGGCGCAGGAAGGCCTCCAGCGCTGCGTCTTCCACGCGCATGTCCGGCAGGCCGAGTGGTATGTAGGTGATCTGCGCCTGGCGTGCGTGCGCGAATTCGCGAATGCCGTTGACTGAGTTGTGATTGTCGAATGTCAGCAGGTACTGGCTGCCCGGTCCGAACGGATACGATTCGCCGACCAGCTTCAAGGCGCCGCTGGCGTTCTGGGTGAAGATCACGTCGTATTCCGCCGGTTCGGCCTTGAAGAAGCGCCTCACGTGCTCGCGGGCATGCTCCACGAAGCGCGTCGCGTCGAGCGACGTCGGGTTCGATGAATGCGGATTGCCGAATACATGCCCGCGCAGCAATTCCTGATGCTGACGCAGCTGCGATTCGGCGTACAGGCCGGCACCCGTGTAGTCGAGATAAACGTGCTCGGCGGCGTCCAGCCGCGCGTACTCCGTGGAGCGCAGGTCGTCCAGCAGCTGGGTCTCCGGGTACGAGGGGTAGGCCCTCAGGAAGGCCGCAAATTCAGTATCGGCCTCGGGCACGGTCGCCATCACCCGGCTATTGTAAGGGGATTTATGAAAAACCGGCACCTCTTCGAGGAGATGCCGGTTTGTCTTGGGGAGCTTGCTGGCGCGAATGCGGTTGTGAAGCTCAGTCGGCTATAGCGCTCTCGCTGATCTCGGTCCATTGTGAGGATGCGCCCTCACCGGTCTTCGGGGCAAAGCGCCCCGGCACGAAGCCTGTCCCGGCGGGCAACAGCTTGCCGATGATTACGTTTTCCTTCAGGCCGTAGAGAGGATCGGTGGTCGACCCAATAGCCGCACCCGCCAACACCTTGATGGTGTGCTGGAAGGACGAGGCAGAAAGCCACGAATCCGTGCTCAGGCTGGCCTTGGTCACTCCCAGCAGGAGATCCTGGAACTTGGCCGGCTGCCCGCCTTCGGCCAGCAGTTGCTCGTTCAGCCTGCGGATCTGCTGGCGGTCCACGGCGTCGCCGGGCAGGTGTTTGGTGTCGCCGGCGCGGCCGATCGAAACCTTGCTCATCATCTTGCGGATGATGACCTCGAAATGCTTGTCGTGGATGTTCTGCCCCTGCGAACGATAGACCTTCTGGATCTCACTGAGCAGGTACATCTGCGCCGCCTCGCGGCCCTGGATGCGCAGCACGCGATGCGGATTTAGCGAGCCTTCGGTCAGCGGCTGTCCGGCTTCAACGTGCTGGCCGTCCTTCACCAGCAGGCGCGCCGTGGTCGGGATCTCCGCGATCTTCTCCTCCCCTTGCTCGTACGAGACGGTGACCTTGCGCTCCTTCTTCTCCACGGCAACGCGCCCGCCGTGCTGCGCGACGATCGTGGCCTTGTCCTTGGTCGCCAGTACCTCGCCAGCCTTGACAACGGCTTCATCCTTGACGGCTGTCTTCCATTCCTCGGGGATGCTGTACTCGTCGTGCACCATCTCGGTATGCTGGATCTGTATCTCGCGCAGGTCGGCGTACTTGTCCGATTGCAGGATGCGGACCACGCCACTGATCTCGGCCACCACAGATTCACCCTTCGGCTGCTTGCGCGCTTCGAAGAGCTCTTCGACGCGCGGCAAACCGGTGGTGATATCCGCGCCCGTGGCCGCGACACCGCCGGTGTGGAAGGTACGCAGCGTAAGCTGCGTACCTGGCTCGCCAATGGACTGCGCGGCCACGATGCCCACGGCCGCCCCCAGGTCCACCATGTCACCGCGGCCCAGGTCGAGCCCGTAGCACTTGGCGCAGATGCCGTGTTCCAACTCGCAAGTCACGGCCGACCGGACCTTGACCTCGTCTGTGCCGGAGGCAGTGATCTGGCGGGCGATGATGTGGTCGATCACGTCGTCGCGCTCGCCGATGACCTCGCCAGTCTGCGGATGCACGACACGCTCAGCCAGCAGGCGACTGTACAGGCGGCCGGTCATGGATTGTCCGGCAACATCGTCGGAACGGCGAACCGTGACGCCCTCCTGGGTGCCGCAGTCCTGCTCATTGATGATGATGTCCTGCGCGATGTCCACCAGGCGCCGCGTCAGATAGCCGGCGTCGGCCGTGCGCAGGGCGGTATCCGCCAAACCCTTGCGGGCGCCGTGCGTCGAGATGAAGTATTCCAGTGCTGTGAGGCCCTGGCGGAAGTTCGAGCGGATCGGCAGCGGAATGATGCGCCCGGCGGGATCGGCCATTAGGCCGCGCATACCTGCCAGCTGCGAAATTGTGGAGAAGCCGCCCTTGGTGGCTCCCGAACTTGCCATCGTCGACAGGTTGCCGTCGGGATCCATGTGCTTCTTCACGGCATCCGCCACCTCGTCGGTGGTCTTCTGCCAGATCTCGATGATGCGCTCGTTCTGCTCCTGCTCGGTCAAGAGACCGCGGCGGAAGTCACGCTCCACAATCTCCACTTGCTCTTGTGCTCCGGCCAGCAGGTCCTTGCGTTCCGGCGGAATGGAGATATCCGCGACAGCCAGCGTGGTACCGGAACGCATCGCGAACTCAAAGCCCATCGTCTTGATTCGGTCGGCGACCTCTGTGGTCGGATCCTGCCCGCACAGCTCATACACATCGGCAATCAGGTCCTTGACGCCGCCCTTGTCCAGTCTGTCGTTGGTGAACTGCACTTCCGGCGGCAGGATGCGGTTGAAGATCACACGGCCAACCGTGGTCTCAATGATGCGTGTCTCGGATGCCGGAAGGCGGTCGCCCTGATCGTTGTACCACGTCAAAGCGAGCAGCTTGATGCGCGTGTGCACGTCCACTTGCTCGAGCTGATAGGCAAGCTCAACCTCGTCCATATCCGCGAAGGCGCGTCCATCACCCTTTTGCGCCGCCCGGTGCTCCATGGTCAGGTAATAGACGCCCAGCACCATGTCCTTGGAGGGCGAGATGATCGGCTCGCCGTCGGCAGGCTTGAGCAGGTTGCGCGAGGCCAGCATGAGCGTGCGGGCCTCGGTGACGGCCTTCTGCGAGAGCGGTACGTGGACCGCCATCTGGTCGCCGTCGAAGTCGGCGTTGAAAGCCGTGGTCACCAGCGGGTGCAGCTGAATGGCCGAACCCTCGATCAGGATCGGCTCAAAGGCCTGGATACCCAGGCGGTGCAAGGTGGGCGCGCGGTTCAGGAGCACGGGCCGATCCTTGATCACATCCTCCAGTGCTTCCCATACCTCGGGGCGATTGCGCTCGATCAGGCGGCGTGCGCCCTTCACGTTGGCCGCATAGGCGTTCTGGACCAGCCGTGCGATGACGAACGGACGGTACAGCTCGAGCGCCATTGCCTTTGGCAGGCCGCACTGAAAGAGCTTGAGCTGCGGGCCGACAACTATCACCGATCGCCCGGAGTAGTCCACACGCTTGCCCAACAAGTTGCGGCGGAAACGTCCCTTCTTGCCCTTGAGCATGTCGCTCAGCGACTTGAGTTCGCGGCGCCCGCGGCGGCTGAGCGCCTTGCCGCGCTGCGAGTTGTCGATCAGGCTGTCGACCGCCTCCTGCAGCATGCGCTTCTCATTGCGGATGATGACGTCCGGTGCGCCCAGCTCCAGCAGGCGCTTGAGACGATTGTTGCGGTTGATCACACGACGATACAGATCGTTCAGGTCCGACGTGGCGAAGCGGCCGCCATCCAGCTGCACCATTGGGCGCAGGTCCGGCGGAATAACTGGCAGCACTGTCAGGATCATCCACTCGGGGCGGTTGCCGGATCGACGGAAAGCCTCAACCACCTTGAGGCGCGAGGTGGCCTTCTTGCGCTTCTGCTTTGACTTGGTGGTGCGGACTTCCTTCCAAAGCTCCTCGGACAGCTTGTCCAGATCCAGTCGCTGCAGAATGTCATAGAAGGCCTCGGCGCCCATGTCCGCGCGGAAAACCTGTCCCCAGCGCTGCTTGAGCTCGCGGTAGCGGCTCTCGCTGATGAACGTGAAGGGGCGCAGCTCCATCACCTCGTCGCGCTGGCGTGAGGACTGATTGACGGAGGCGGAAGTCTGGTCCTCAAGCTGCGAGCGCAGTCCCTCCATCTGGAGGTCCGCTTCGGCCTTGGCCTTGCCGGCCTCCATCTTGATCGCCTCCAGCTCCTGGGCGCGCTTGTCCTTGAGTTCGTTCTCAACGGACTCGAGCTTCTTCTGGACGATCTTCTGAACCTGGCTGATGTGCTTGTTGGCCACTTTGTCGTTGGCGTCCAGGATCTTCTCGTCCGTCAGCTCGAAGACCACGGCTTTGCGGGCAGGTTGGCCCATCTGCTCTTGCAGGTCGCGCTCGAGCTTTTGGCCTTCTTTGATTATCGGGTCGACCTGCTCGGCGATGTACTCGTCGTAACCCTGCTCTAGGTTTGCGCGCTTCTCGGAGAGCTCAGCCACGCGGCGGTCTCGGCCGGTCTTGACCTCGGCAATGCGCGCATTCACCTCGGTGGCCTGTTCCCTCTCGGAGACCGAGATCTCGTCTTCCAGGCGCTGCAGTGCCTTCTTGCGCGCTTCTTCGTCCACGTACGTCACGATGTACTGGGCGAAATACAGGACGCGGTCCAGGTTGCGGCGAGAGATATCCAGTAGCATGCCCAGTTGCGAGGGAATGCGGCGCGTGTACCAGATGTGCGCCACGGCGGTTGCCAGGCCGATGTGGCCCATGCGTTCGCGGCGCACCGCGGCGCGCGTCACTTCTACGCCGCACTTGTCGCAGATGATTCCCTTATATCGGGGATTCTTGTACTTGCCGCAGTAACATTGCCAGTCGCGCGTGGGCCCAAAGATGGCCTCGTCGAACAGACCGTCCTTCTCGGGGCGCAGGCGCCGATAGTTGATCGTCTCCGGCTTGAGGACTTCTCCGTATGACCACGATAGGATCGTCTGAGGACTTGCCAGACTGATGCGGAGCGCAGTTAATCCCTTGGTTTCCACTCGGAAGTCTCCTCGTTGCAGCTAGCGGACTGCGTGACGTGGTCTCTGCGTAGCGTGTAGTCGGCATGCACCAGAGACACAGAAAGACAAGCGCCCTGAGGGTTCTTCTCCTCAAGCGCTTGCGGTTTTGTGTTCGATTTTCACATCCAACCCATGAATTATACGCCGAATCTGCCCTCTGTCAAGGAGCGGAATAACCGGCCGCCGGACGCCCGGACGGCTACGTACGGGGGGCCCGGTTCCGATACAGGCCTTCGTTCGGGACGCGCCGCATTCGGGACAGGTCCAGGGGCACCGCAAGGAAGTCGGCGACAGGCCCGCAGTGGGCGTCCGGATCCGCCATCAGGCGGTTGTAGTCCACGTACATCACCGACATGTTGGGCTGGCGCGCCAGCCAATACTTGGTGGCCCGGAGATGCTCCCGAAACTGTGTTTCCAGCTTCACGTCCGTCGTCTTGGATGCCTCGCTGCGGCGCCTCAACATCTTCTGCTGTGAGACCAGGATCTCCTTGATCTCGCGCTCCATGAAGACAACCCTGTAGTCATACGTGGCCGGCAGGTGTTCGAGCAGGGCAGAGATGACTTTCACAAGCTTACCCCTCGCGTCTTTCAGCCACTCGTCCTGCCCGTCCGCCAGTCTTTTCACCGGCTCGAATTCAAAGTACCCGTTCGGATTGTCCTCGTCCGCCGCCCGGATCGCGTCTGTGACCACCTCAAGGCCTCCCTCGGACAGCATCTTCATCATCATTGAGGTCCCCGAACGCGGCAGGCCGGACACGACAATGATCGGTGGCGTCCTCGCGGGGCCGGCGGGGCGTGCGCGCCGCAGCTTGTTGAACATCATTCACCATGTCCTGGACGCGGGGGCGTGCCGGGGATGAGCCGCGGCATCCCGCGCGGGGTGCTATACTCGATCGCATGTATTCTACCCGCGAGTCTCATTCCATCCGCGGAACCATCCGCTGTGCGCGTACAGGAGGTCAACATGACTGCTTATGTGGTGGTCGACATCGATGTGCGGGAGCTGCCACGTACAAGGAATACATAGCCCTTGCGCCCGGCTCGGTGCAGGCGCACGGCGGACAATACCTGGCCCGCGCCGGCCGCACTGAGAAGCTCGAGGGAGACTGGCTGCCCAAGCGCCTCGTCATCCTGCAGTTCAAGAGCATCGAGCAGGCCATGGCATCGCTCGACTCGCCGCACTACGCGCCTGTGAAGAAGCCCCGCCACCCGTCCGCCCACATGAACATGGTGGTCATTGAAGGCGCGTAGCAGGGCCGAAGCCGCCCAGCCCTAAATAGCGTGCTCGTAGTAGTGATCTAGCACGTCGGCCCGCAGCCAGGATTGCACGGTGGGCTTTCCCAGCACTTCGTCCGGCAGCATATCCATCAGGCTTGCCAGAGTCAATCGCGTGTCATCGAACTGCTGCAGGACTTGCGTTTCCTCAAGTTGTCCGAACCGTGCGACGGCTTCGGCGTTAAAGGCGTCGATGTCCTCCGCCTCAACTTGATTCCCGGAGGATGAAGCCTCGACGACTGCGATGCCCTGCTCCCACCAGGCGATGTTGTGCGCCATCACATCCCGGAAGCGCTCAAAGCCCTGTTGCTTGAGGAACTCCGCCTGTTTCTCTGCGTTGAGTGCGTTAAAGCGCGCGACGTAGTCGCCCCACTCTCTCTGCAGCATGTCGACCATCAGGAACCGCGGCGCGTGGATGGCGTGTTCCTTAAGCCGTTCGAGCACGACGCCATCCAGCCAGCTGCAGATGCGGCGCACCCTCATCTGCTCGTCGGTAAGGCTGGTGACCAGCGCCACCATCTGCTGGCGCTCCGACTCGTACCACGCCATTAATTCCGCCTCGGGTGTATCCCTGAACCGCTGCAGCGCTGCGGCATTGAACTCGCCGAAATCGTACTTGCGTGCGGGACCATCACCGCGCTTGATCGTCTCGGCTATGATGCCGCGTGCCTCCTCCCACCATACCGCCACGTGGGCCAGCAGGTCACGCATGGATGCATGGCCCTGTGCCTTCAGGAAGTCGGCCTGCTCAGCCGCCGGAAGGTTCCCGTATGCCCCGGCGTAGCGGCCCCATTCATCCAAAGCCTGCAAGAAAAGCTCCCTCGTGAACTCTGCCATTGTCCAACCCTCACTAGGTGGATATGCTATACTGACGCGGCTCCATTCTACCTGCTCCGTCAGGCGCACCGGGAGAGACAGCAGGATGCAGCAGCGCAAGAAAGTGTGGACGAAGAAGCGGCCCATTGCCGTCACCGTCGTCGCGTGGGGCATATTCGTCCTCTTCATTGTGCGCCTGGTTCAAGTCTTCCGGCCCCTCATTCGAATGAACGTGTTCCAGGACGGCCTGGGCAGGCCGCTCACCGACGGTCTGCGCCTGACGCCTCTGGGCTCCGCCGTGCTTACCAGCGCGGTGTATGTGCTCGCCTCCCTGGTCGGTATCGTGGTCCTGATCGGTTTCCTGCGGGTACGCCGCTGGGCATGGGTGGTCCTGATGGCCTGGACGGGCGCCTCGCTCGCTGTAGGATTGATCGATCACTTCTACAGCAATCCCAACTACCTTGTGATGGCCTCCAATGCCGTGATCGCGCTGGCGCTGAACCAGGTGGAAGTGCAGCGCATATTCCAGATCAGGATCGAACAGGATGACCAACGCGCCCGACCGGTCAACTGACAGCCGCGACCGGCGCATCGCCGTAGTCACGCCGGACATGGAACTGCTGCGCCACTACGAGCCCGTGATGCGTTACACGCAGGGCGAGCAGTTCTTTCCGATGGATGTGGTGCGCTACGTGCAGGAGTCCAGCCTTTGGGCTCATTATCCGAACGGGCGGGACGAACTTCTAGTCAAACAGGATGACTTGACCATCGACAGCCTGGTAGAGACGCGGCCCGCGGCCTTCGGAACGGTCTACTACCTGCGCTTTGTAGAGAACCTCAGCCTGACTGAATCCGCCGAGGTGTTGACCAAGCAGCTGCGCCTGCGCGGCCGCCTCAAGAACTCATTCCATCCCGGCCTTGGGCGCCTGGCGCGCGGCGGTCTGCTGCCGCGTGTCGTCGACGCCTTGTTCAGCCTCTCATTCCTCATGCGCGGACGAGTGCCGGCCGCCAGCGCCGCCGCGGCCGAGCTGGACTACTTCCACATGCGCGCCAAGCGCGAAGGCTTCACGTACTACGGCCGCGTTGTGCGCCAGAACCACTGGACCGTTCTCCAGTACTGGTTCTTCTACTGCTACAACAACTGGCGCTCGGGCTTCGGCGGCGTCAATGATCACGAATCGGACTGGGAAACGATCTCCGTCTATCTTTATGAGGCGGATGGGCAGCTTGTGCCCGAATGGGTGGCCTGTGCCTCGCACGACTTCCAGGGCGACGACCTGCGTCGCCGCTGGGACGACGCAGGTCAACTGGACCTCGAGGACGGCCACCCGGTTGTTTATGCGGGCGCCGGATCGCACGCCTCGTATTTCCGCAAAGGGGAGTATCAGGCCGAGGTGGACCTCAGGCTCCCGGTCTGGCTGGAGAGCGCTCGCAGGATCTGGAACACGTTTTGGACGCAGATGCTCGGCCAGCACCCAGCCGACCCTTTCCACATTCCCTTCGTGGACTACGCGCGCGGCGATGGCATGGCCATCGGCCCGGGGCATTCCAGGAACTGGGCCCGGATCCTGATCGATGCCAGCGTGCCGTGGGTCAGTCAATATCGGGGTCTCTGGGGATTGTATGCCAGGGATCCAATTTCCGGCGAGAATGCGCCGGCTGGCCCCTTGTACAACCGGGACGGCTCTCCGCGCAACGCCTGGTATGACCCGCTGGGTTTTGCCGGCCTGGATAAGGTCCCTCCACCGCCCGAGGTCTTGCGCCTGCTTGAGAAGAACCGAAACGAAGTCACCACGCGCCAGGCTTCGCTGAAGACCATCATTCCGGAAAAGGCCGGCGACCTGCAGTCCCTGGGGATCAAACTCAAGAGCATGGAAGGCAATCCGCATCTGGCAAAGCAATACGCCGCCGCCCAGCGAAGAATGACGGCGTTGGCGGAGGAAGTGCGTGCCCTCCGCCGCGAGTATTCCGAGAACTATCCTATGTTGGAGAGCCTGACCATCCGCCTGGAACGGCAGCGACGCGGCGTGCGCGACGATGCGCGCGCCCACATTCACCACCTGGCGATGCCTGCCAAGACAACCCGACGGCGTTTCGACCGCGTGGGGGAAGCCTGGGCGGCGATCAGTCTGAGTCTGCTGCTCTTCGGAATCGTGGGTCTGTTATTCCTTGCACCGCGCTTTCTCGCGGCGGGGCTGGCAATCATCACCATCCTGTTCGTGGTGATCGAATCGGTGCTCCGTGGTGCCTTCATTCAGACAGTGAGTGAGCTCACGGCTCTGCTCGCCATCATTGCCTGCGTGATCCTTGTGATCCACTTCTGGTACTGGCTCATTGTTGGCGTGCTCGTGGCCGTCGCGACCTTCCTGTTGTTGCAGCGCCTGCGCGAACTGACGGGCTAGCCCCGGACCGGGAAGGCCCCTTGGTGCGTTGCCAGCGAGATCCCAAGTGTCCCAACATAAAGCGATAGAGCGCCGAGATCGTCGCTCTATCCTTGGCGCTGAACGGGCTTCAAACGCAATCTATCCAGCGCAGGTGCTATTTCGCGCTGACCGCATTCACAAAATCCGCGAACAGCCCGTAGGCGGTCGGTTCAGGGCCCGCGAACATGCCTTCGCGTTCTGATTCGCTGATCGAGTAGTCCCCCAGCACATCGGTACGGAAGGCCGCACCCGTGGTTGAGTCTTCCATTCCATACAATGGATCGGACACATCCACCAGCTCCGGCGCCACGCTGGCGCTGACCCCGTCAGCCCGTTTCTCCGCGGAGCAGACCAGCTTGTATCTCCTGCCGGCTGCCTTCGCGGCCGCAACCATCTCCGGCGTGATGCTTCGGATACCGCTCCGCTTCACCTGTTGAGGCGTGATCGGCACATCCATCAACACCGCGACCAGGGCCGCCACCTTGATGGCAGCATCCCAGCCGTCCACATCCGCGGACGGATCGGTCTCAGCCACACCTATCCCCTGGCAGTACTTGACCGCTTCATCAAATGACTCCCCCCGTTCCATGCGGGTGAGGATGATGTTCGTGGTTGAGTTCAGAACCCCTCGGAATGACCGCAGCTCAGCCGCCGGCATGCACTCCCGAAATACCGAAAACAGGGGCGATCCTCCGAGGACGGTCGACTCGAAATAGAACTTGCGTCCGTGGGTACTGGCCAGGGCCGTCAGCTCTCGATAGCCATGCACCACCGTTCCCTTGTTGGCTGTGATGGCATGCATTCCGGCCCGCAAGGCGGCACGCACATGATCCAGCGCCGGCTGCCCGGTGGCATGGTTGACCGGCGAATTCTCGAACATCACATTTGCCTGGCTCTCCTCGATGACCGAGAGCGCACGTTCGCACGGTTTTGTGGAAAGCGCCGCGACCGACCCTCCGCTTTCGACCAACGCGAGGGCCTTCTCCAGATCGATGCCCGATGGGTTTGCGGCAAGCCCGTGCCGGCCCGTGGCAATGCCGGTGACGGAAAACGTAATGTCGTGGTCGGCCTTCAACACGCTCCGTTTTCGCAGCAGCAATCGAGCCAGGGCGCGGGCGACGTTGCCAAAGCCGACAAAGGCAAGTTGGTGATGCATGCCGGACTCCTAGATTGGGGGATACGGATACGCGCGTCGGTGCCGCGGCGGCGACGGAAAGATCCCCGACTCTAGCAAGTTCTCGGCGCGCTTGGTCATGGCGGCGATCTCGCCCGTCGTCAGGTACGGACGGAGGTCAAGGCGTAGGGACGCACCGGCTTCAAGTAGCGTCGGCAATGACGCAAGACAGGACAGCAGCTTGGGCGGAATGGCATGGCCGGCCGAATCCCACAAGACCGTGCGCAACTTCTCTTCCTCGTGGAAGCACAGTCCGTGGTCGATCGCCCACAGCCTGCGTGTGCCGTTCTCGATCAGGACGTGGCTGCCCTTGCGGTCGGCGTTGTTGACCAGCACGTCGAATAACACCACGGGCGGCAGGCGCGCCTTGTCCTCATCGCTGAAGTTGAAGTAGTGATGCTCGGGATCGTAGTCGATGTACTGCTGCAGCGATCCGGCGCCGTGGACAGGCACGTCCTCCCGCAGCACGGTGCAGGGCACGAAGTGCAGGCCGAGCGCTTCGCTCACCAGGTACGCGGCGACCTCGCGCTGCGCAAGGGTGCTCCCCGGGAAATCCCACAGGGGCTGCTCGCCGCGTGAGGGCTTGTAGACTGCCGGGATCTCCAGATCGTTGTGGTGCACGGTCACAAGAAACGTGTAGTTGGAGCCCGGCACGAACTGCCCCTTGAGTTCCAGGTTCCCGTCCCGGAGTGCTTCTTCGAGATGACTGGCGCCCTGCTGCTCTGCCACCGACAGCTGATTATTGGTGCATGTGCCCGTTCTTCTTCGGGCAAAAGTGACCGCCCGGCTCCATCGGCTGTCCGCATTGCGGGCAGGTCGGCCGGCCGCGGCTGGCAATTTCGACCCCCCAGCGCGCCAGTTGACGCAACTGCGTGCGTGTGCACCAGAAGCGGTACACGATTCCCGTGTCCGCCTCTTGCTCCTGGTCTTCTGCCTGCACCTCACGCACAAAGAGCACCACGCGGTCGCGAGTCTGATCGTAGCCCAGGCCGATCTCACCCACGCGGAAGGCAGGATCAACGGGCGGGCTTATGCGCATGTGTTCCTCGACGTAGTCCGCCGAGGCTTCCTCGAGCTTGGGGTTCTGCCGCGCCACCTCAGCCAGGAACTGCTCAATACCCACGGCAAGCGATTGCAGCTGGGTCTTCTCGATGATTACTGTGTAGGTCTTGTCCGCCTGGAAGGCCTGGATGTAAAAGACACGCTGACCCGGCTGACCGATGGCGTCGCTCGTAATGTGATCACATGGATCAACGTCGACTTCAGTTTTGGGCATGGGAAACCGTACGGGGATTGCTAGAATGAGTATACCAGATAGGAATATTCACTCACTTTCCAGCCCGCATCAGCGCTCCGCGAAGCCTGCACCCCAACGGTATAATCCGCCCATCGCGGTCGTGATCGCCGCGCAGAACCGACAAGGACGTAGCCCATGTTCAATCCGAAGAAGATCGGGTCTCTCCGCCAGACCCTCGAGAAGTGGGAGCACACCACGCTAAAGAAGACCCTGGCATCCATGCCCGAGCGGCAGAGGGACTTCCGTACGACTTCCTCGGAACCCATCAACCGCATCTACACGCCGCTGGATGTTGCCGATGTGGACTACGAGGGAGATCTCGGCCTTCCTGGCGAATATCCCTATACGCGCGCCGTGCATCCCACGCTGCACCGCGGCAAGCTCTGGACCATGCGCATGTTCGCCGGCTTTGGCACCGCCGAAGAGACGAACGCGCGCTTCAAGTATCTACTGGATCAGGGGCAGACCGGGCTGTCGATTGCCTTTGACCTTGCGACCTTGATGGGCTACGACACAGATCAACCCGAGGCCCTGGGCGAGTTCGGCACATGCGGCGTCGCCGTCTCCTCGCTTAGGGACATGGAGATCCTCCTGGAGGGCATTCCGCTGGACAAGGTCTCCACCAGCATGACCATCAACTCCCCGGCCGCCATTATTTGGGCGATGTACATCGCCGCAGCCGAGAAGCAGGGCGTACGCGCCGACCAGCTGCGCGGCACGATCCAGAACGACATCCTGAAGGAGTTCATCGCACAAAAAGAATTCATCTTCCCGCCGGCGCCTTCGATGCGCCTGGTGGTGGACACGATGGAATTCGGTGCGCAACACGTTCCGCAGTGGAACACGATCTCGATCAGCGGCTACCACATCCGCGAGGCTGGCTCCACCGCGGCGCAGGAGCTGGCCTTCACGCTGGCGGACGGCATGGAGTACGTCCGCTGGGGCGTGCAGCGCGGGCTCGATGTCGATGACTTCGCGCCGCGGCTGTCGTTCTTCTTCAACGCCCACAACGATTTCTTCGAGGAGATCGCCAAATACCGCGCCGCCCGGCGCATCTGGGCCCGCGAGATGCGTGAGACCTTCAAGGCCGCAAGCCCTCGCTCCTGGCTGCTTCGCTTCCACACCCAGACGGCCGGGGTTTCGCTCACCGCGCAGCAGCCCGAGAACAATGTGGTGCGCGTCGCGATCCAGGCGCTGGCCGCCGTGCTCGGTGGGACACAGAGCCTTCACACGAACTCGCTCGACGAAGCCTTGGCCCTGCCATCCGAGCACGCGGTCACCATCGCCTTGCGCACTCAGCAGATCATCGCCGAAGAGTCGGGCGTCGCCAACACCATCGATCCACTGGGGGGCAGTTACTTCCTTGAAGCCCGCACGAATCACATGCAGGCCCAAGCCTACGACTACTTCCGACGCATTGAAGAATTGGGCGGCGTGATCCCGGCCATCGAGAAGGGTTTCTTCCAGGCCGAAATCGCCGACGCGGCCTATCGTTATCAGCGCGAGATCGACGAGGGTGTGCGCAAGATCGTGGGCGTCAACGCCTACCAGGAGGATAAGCCGCTGAGCATCCCGATCCTGCGGATGGACGCCGAAGGCCACAGCCGTCAGATTCGGCGGCTCGCCGACTTGCGCAAGAGCCGAGACAGCGGGCGCGTGGGTCAGGCTCTGGACAGGCTGCGCATCGCCGCGCAGGGCACGGAGAATACCATGCCGTTCCTTCTTGACGCCGTGCGCGCCAACGCAACGCTCGGCGAGATTATTGCCCTGATGAAGGAAGTGTTCGGCGTCTACGAAGAGTCAACAGTGATATGAGCACCCGGCAAGGGCGCCCTGTGCGAGCTTTTAGGTAGGATGCGCCCGCCCTCACTCCCCCCCGTCTCTTTTCACGTGAAACGTATCAAAATCCCGCGCCACGGAGACATTCGGGTGCACGGTCTGCGCCTCCTTCAACACATCCTTCTCGCGGTACCTTCGGGAGATGTGGGTCAGGATCAGGTGCCGCACATTTGCGCGTACAGCCAGCTCGGCGGCCTGCAGGGCAGTGAGGTGCGAGAACTGGCGCGCCATTTCGGCCTCTTCGTTCAGGTAGGTCGACTCGATCACCAGCACATCCGCGTCCCGGGATGGCTCCACTAGGTCATCGATCCGGCCAGTGTCTCCGATCACAACCAGCTTCGGACCTCGGTGCAACGGTCCCAGCACGTCCTCCGGCGTCACGCGCCTGCCGTCAGCCAGGACAAGCGTCCTGCCCTCCACAAGCTCGCCTCGTTCCGGGCCGAAGGGGATTCCCAATTCATCCGCCTTTTCCGGCAGGAAGGGGCGCCGGGCGCGCTCCTCAAATGTATATCCCAGGCAGTCCGGCCCGCGGTGCGTCACGGAGAATGCAGAAACGGTGAAATCCTTTGCCTCGAAGAAGGTGCCGGGCTTGAGTTCGCGAAATTGAAGCGGCATCGGGGGCTGATTGCCGCGCAGCACCACCTCGTACAACAGATCATGCACGCGGTCCAGCGCCGCCCGACCGCCGTAGATCTCCAACTCATCGATCGCCTCCCAGCGTAGAAACGTGCTCAGCAGCCCACCCAGACCCAGGATGTGGTCGAGGTGGCCGTGGGTCAGCAGCACGCGCGTCAGATGCCGGAAACCGACCCCTGCCTGCAGGATCTGGCGCTGGGTGCCTTCGCCGCAGTCGATCAGAAACCGGTATTCGTCATGTTGGACGATCTGCGCGGCAAGCCCGCGCCTCGCAGAGGGCGCGGACGCAGAAGTGCCAAGGAACAAGACTTCGAACAACTGGAGTTTCCCTTATGAAGCCAAGGTAGGTGTACAGCGCCGCATGGTGATCGCACTGGTGGGGAACTAGACTCTGCGGCCCGGCGTCAATCGCACGTAGCTGCCAGCTATTGTACCTTAAGGAAAACAGACCATCTGTACTATAATCTCACTTGACCGTGCTTTGCTGCATGGGTCGCCTCCTATATGTCGCTGCTGAGATTGTTCAAATCCCCTAAGGGCCGCCGCAAGTCGAGGGCGCGGGGCCGCGCCTCCAGGGCGCAGACGCGCCCCGAGGCAGCCTCGCGCAGTCGCGCGCAGCCGCCCCCTCCGTCGTTTTGGGAAAGCCTGTCCCCTGAACGCAGGTTGGATGTCATCGGCGTCATCCTGGCGCTTTCCGGCATCCTAATCCTGCTGGCGTTGTTGGCCTCATCGCCTTCGGCGCTCACGGGCGGGATCATCCGCCTGCTCGGTCAACTCATCGGCTGGGGTCTGTATTTCCTGCCGGTCGGATTGATCCTCTTTGGTGTGTGGCTCATCCTGCGCAAGATCGAGCGCATACCGCCGCCCTCGTTGGAGCGCACTGTCGGCAGCCTCCTGCTGTTTCTCTGGGCGCTGACCGTGATGCACAGCGTCATCGCCGCGCCGGAGATGGCCACGGTCGCAGCCCGGGATGGCGCCGGCGGAGGTTATATCGGCGGCTTCTTCGAGCGCCTCTTCTGGTTCGGCCTGGGCCCGCTTGGCCTGATCGTCGTCCTGCTCGCATGGATGCTGCTCGCTCTCACGATGATCCTCGATATGCGGCTGCACGAGCTGTTCGGCTGGATTGGTCCTCTGTTCGAACGACTCGAGGCATTCCTGCACCGTCCCATCGGTGAACCGCCGGGGCTGGACGTCCTGGCGCGCTCGGACGGATTTACGCCCATGCCGCCAGCGGCTGCCGGGCCTCAGGCTGCAAGCCCCCTGCCGGCCGCCTCGCCCGACGTACCTGGCGAAGTGGCACGGACCGGTCCGCCGGCGATCCAATGGGCGTTGCCGGAAATTCGCGACGTCCTGGACGCCGGCAGTGCGCCGACCGTCAACGAGGATTTCATCCGCCAGAGGGCACATCTGATCGAGGAGACACTCGCCTCGTTCGGAGCTCCGTCGCAGGTGGTCGAGATCAGTCGCGGTCCAACTATCACGCAGTTCGGCGTGGAACCGCTGTTCGTCGAGACCCGCGGCAGCCGGACGCGCGTGCGCGTCAGCAAGATCGCATCGCTGGCGGATGACCTCGCCCTCGCCCTTGCCGCCCCGCGCATCCGCATCCAGGCTCCAGTCCCCGGGCACGGCTATGTCGGCATCGAGGTCCCCAACGATGAGATGGCCCTCGTGGCCCTGCGCGATATCCTGGAGAGCGAACCCTTCCAGCGCAACAAGACCCCGCTGCGCTTTGCGCTCGGACAGGATGTCGCGGGACATCCGATAACGGCAAACCTGGAGTCCATGCCGCACCTGCTGATCGCCGGCACAACCGGCTCAGGCAAGTCAGTGTGCGTCAACTCCATCCTGAGCTGCTTCCTGATCAACAACACGCCAGACGACCTCGAGCTCGTGTTGATCGATCCCAAGCGCGTTGAGCTCACGAGCTACAACGGAATCCCGCATCTGGCGCATGGACCGGTTGTGGTCGAGATCGAGCGCGTCGTGGATGTGCTGCGCTGGGTGGCGGGCGAGATGGACAAGCGCTATCACGACTTCGCAAAGATCGGCGCCCGCAACATCTCGGACTACAACGCCCGCATGCAACTTCAAGGCAGCCGCCGGCTGCCGTTTCTTCTGCTGGTGATCGACGAGCTCGCCGACTTGATGATGATCGCCCCGGACCAGACCGAGCGCACCATAACGCGGCTGGCCCAGCTGGCTCGCGCCACGGGCATTCACATGGTCCTGGCAACGCAGCGTCCGTCCGTGGACGTGGTGACCGGACTGATCAAGGCCAATTTTCCTGCCCGCATCGCCTTCGCGGTTGCTTCCGGCGTCGACAGCCGCGTCATCCTGGACCAGCCCGGCGCCGAGCGCCTGCTGGGACGCGGCGACATGTTGTTTCAGGCCCCGGACGCGGCTGCGCCGGCGCGTTTGCAGGGCGTCTTTGTCTCTGATCCTGAGATCCAAAAAGTTGTGGACTTCTGGAAAGGGCAGAAGGCGCAACTCACGCCTCACGCCCCACTTGCCGCAAGCGTGAGCGGCCTTCCCGAAAATGTACCGCTCAAGCAGAAGGCGCTGTGGGAGGGAATGGAATCCTCCAACGACGATCCATTGTTCGGCGATGCGGTCGACCTCATACGGCGCGAAGGCCGCGCCTCGGTCTCCATGCTCCAGCGCCGCTTGCGCATCGGGTACACCCGCGCCGCGCGTCTGGTCGATCTCATGGAGGAACGCGGCATCGTCGGCCCGCCCGAGGCCAATTCACAGGTGCGAAGGATCTTGGACTACGGACCAGCAGCGCCCCCACCTGACGAAGGTTGATGCGGCCAAGGCCAGCCCTAAGCCGGTAGCCTCGTGTGCCCGCCAGACCGCAGGAGGCTTCTTTCAGACCTGCGGGCGACTGGATTCAGCCGCCGCCCTCCGATCCTCGACCGGGAAGGCATAGCCACAGTGAGACGGTCCTCGCTTCGCCTGATTCTGTTCGCAGCCGGCGGGCTGGCTGCGCTCGCAGCGGCGTTGGCCGGTACGCTCGGACTCGATCGTTCGCCGGGCTGGGGACGAGCGCGCCTCGTGCTCCTCATGGCGGGCGTGGTGATGTGCAGCATCGCAGCCCTTAGCCACTATTCTGCAAAACTGATCGATGGAAGTCCGGGGTGGCTTCATCGAAGGAGCCGACTGTGGGCGATTTTCGGCGCCGCGCGAAGCGCTGCTGGGCCTCAGTTTCTCGGCCTCGTGCTCGGGGGACTCGTGTCCGTCGGTATCGCCGTCTATGTGCTTTGGTACACCTCCGCGGGTCGATTCCCTGATTTTCCCCATGTCCACAACGACTACGCCGACTTGGGGGACGCCTTGCTCCACGGGCAATTGTCGCTTCTGGAGACGCCGAGTCCGGAGTTGCAGGTTCTGCAGGATCCTTACGATCCCAGCCAGAGAGTGAATGTCCCTTACCGCTGGGACGCTTCGTACTACGACGGCAGGTACTACCTGTATTGGGGACCGGTGCCAGCCATCGTCTCCGCTGGTCTGCAAGTCCTGATCGGGGCGCCGCCATCCGGCGCGTTACTGGTCGCGCTCGCGTTTCTCGGCCTGCTCGCGGTCTTCCTTGGCTATCTCAAGCGCATCTGGGGGCGGCTGTATGCAGGACGCCCTATGTTTTCACTCGGACTGTTTGCCGCGGTGGCGTTTGTCAATCTTCCGCTGCTCTTTGAGGTGGGGCAGGCTCGCGTATATGACGCCTCGGTCCTGTACGGTCAGCTCTTCTTATTGGCGGGCCTGCTCGGCTGGGAGTTGTACGCCGGCACAGCCAAGCCGGCGTGGCTGGTGGCTGCAGGCCTCGGATGGGGCCTGGCGATCGGCTGCAGATACAACCTACTGCTCTCGGTCATCGTCTTCGCGGCCTCTGTGATGATCTGGCTGGTTCGCAGGGGCCCCCAACGGCTGGCCTGGCAACGGGTTGGACTTCTGGCCGCGCCAATCCTCGCGTGCTTGATTGCACTGGGCCTGTACAACTACGTGCGTTTCGGCAGCGTTCTGGAGACGGGAATGGCCTACCAGTTGAGCTTTGGGGCCAGTCAGCATCTCAGTTACTCACCCGCGCACATTCCCTCCAGCTTGTATATCTATTTCTTCTACCCGCTCACCACTGCCGGGACATTCCCATTCATAAGAAGTGCGCTCTTCGATCCAGTGCTGGTTCCATCCTGGCTCCAAATGTCCGCGGATCGGGTGTTCGACCATGTCATCTTCGGCACGCTGCCCGCGGTTCCCGGTCTTTGGCTGCTCGTACTTGCGCCGCCATTATTGCTGCTCGAGGTAAGATCTGCACGCAGGCCGGCAGATGCTCGTGCAGGGGACTTCGAACAAAACTTCACCTTCTGGATGATCACGGCCGCCGCGGCAGGTCAGATCTTGTACTTGTCCGTGTTCTTCTACGCGGCGGAGCGCTATGTGGGCGACTTCTTCCTGCTCACGGTTTTGGCGATGGCCATGGTCGTAGCGCGTTTCGATGTGTATCTGAGCAGCCATTGGATGCGTGTGGCGCTGTGGGGCGTTGCCACCGCGCTGGCGGTATGGACGGTCGCCATAGGCTATTTCGGTGCTTTCAGCGTGCCTCCCAAGACGCTCAGCGCCGCGAACCCCAGCCTGTATTCCGCGCTCGCCGCAGGCTGGAATGATCGCATCTCGGACATGCATGCCCTGCTGGAGCGAATCAACGATGTGGTGGGCCGCTGACGATTGGACGCCCGCGCCCCGGTGTCCATGATCCAGCGCCGCCTCCGCATCGGACACACCCGTGCCGCGCGTAGGGTCGACGTCATGCAGGAACGCTGCATCGTGGGCATGCCCGAGGCCCATTCCCAGGTTCGCACCCTGCTGGACTACGGACCCACGGCGCCGCCAGACGCGGAATGAAAAAGCGACCATCGAGGAATTCGATGGTCGCTCACCCGCTCGAACACGGCCTAGCCGCCGCTTGGCTCCCTGAGAAAGCTGCCTGCCACGATCGCCATTCCCATCAGGTCCAATCCGACCACCAGGGCCACGACCCACCACTGCACCGGTTCCACGTACTCAAGCGACTTGTCCGCGCCGTTGAGGAATCCGCTCAGGGCGTCGATCTGCCGCAGCACGGGGCCCCTGTCCGTGTATACATTGTTGAGCGGGACCGCCTCGCAGGCGGCGGTGATCAACCGCGCGCGGTACGCACAGCCATCGTCGCAGCTCTCGTCGAGTTCGACGTCCGTCACGCCCAGAACGTCACGGCTGGAAAAGGGCACCCGGCCCAACAGCATCCTCGTGATTCTGCAGCTAGGAGCCTTTCCTGCGTCCCGGGCGCAAGAGATCTCAAGACTGTTGCCGAAGATGAAGATGAACAGGCCTGAAAACGCTGCGATTCCCGCCATCAGCGCCAGATAGATCAGGAGCCGGCGCGTCATGGCCTCATCCTGATCAGCCAAAGTGGGAGAGCGCATCCCGCATGGGTCATCTGGCGGTCGAGGGCTGTGCCTGCAGCCGTGCGGTATAATCCCTGCCGCACGCCCCCGTAGCTCAATGGACAGAGCAAGGCACTCCTAAGGCCGAGATGTGGGTTCGATTCCCGCCAGGGGCGCCAGGCTGCCTTCATCGGAATTCTCATCCTCTTCTAACAGAAAGCTCTTGCAAGGCGAAACGCCATATAGTATAGTAAGTATTGGCGGACGCCAGGGTGACACCCTCACCTTGGCGTCCGTCATTTGATGCAGCAGGGCAGTTCGATCGACATATAGGTCCCACGCAAGACACCTGCAGAACCGTCGGTGCCATCAGTCCATCGACCTCGCTATTCGATTGAGCGCCTCCCGCAGCCGCCACACCTCGTCCAGCGTGTTGTAGTGCACTGCCCCCACGCGCAGCATGCCGCCGCGGTCCTCGAGACCCAATCGCTGCGTGACGGCCAGCGCATAGTAGTTGCCATGCCAGGCATAGATGCCCTCCTCAGCCAGCCGTTCGGCAAGTCGGCGTGGCGCCATGCCCTCCAGCGTGAATGAGACGGTCGGCACGCGTTCCTCCAGCCGCCTCAAGTCCGTGACCCCGTAGATGCGCGTTCCGGGAGCCGATTCGACCGCCTCGATCAGCGCCCGGCTGAGCTCGAACTCGTAGGACCGGATGGCGGTCATGGCCTTCTTCAGTGTGAGGCGGCGGCCGCTCAAGCCGCTCTCGCTCCAATCCTTCGAGTCGCCGAATTGCGCGCCGAGCCAGTCAAAGTACTCGATGGCGCCCAGGATCCCGGCAATGCCTTCGTGGTTCTGGGTTCCGGTCTCGAATTTGTGCGGCGCGGCATCGGATGCCGGACGGACCTTGTATGGCTTGAGCTCGTTCAACAGGTCGAGCCGGCCGTATAGCGCGCCGGCGTGCGGCCCGAAGAACTTGTACGGCGAGCAGACCAGGAGATCGCAATCCAGCTCGCGCACATCGATCGGGCCGTGAGGCGCATATTGCACTGCATCGATGTAGACGATGGCGCCCGCCTGACGGGCCATTTGCGTCAGCTTGCGCGCCGGGTTGATCGTGCCCAGGGCATTGGATGCATAGCCAAAGGCCGCGATCTTGGGCCTGCGTTCCATCGCCCGGGCGAACTCCTCCAGCATCAACGTCCCATCCTCGACGTCAAAATCCACCCACGTCACTTTGCAGCCGCGGTCCTCGGCGGTCAGAAGCCACGGCGAGATATTGGCGTCGTGATCCAATCGCGTGACCACGATCTCGTCGCCGGGCTGCAACCTGGCCGCCAGGGCTCGCGCCATGTTGAAGGTCAGCGTGGTCATGTTGTTGCCGAACACGATCTCGTCCGGCGACGAGGCGTTAAGGAGATCCGCCATTGCGGCCCGCGCCTCGTGCAGCACCGCGTCCGATTCCCGGCTGGTGCGGAATGCTCCTTCGTGATTGGCATTGCACTCGAGCAGGTAACGCTGCATGCGCTCCAGACTTCGGCGCGCGATCTGCGTCCCGCCGGGGTTATCGAAGAACACATCCTCGCGCTGCAGGGATGGAAACTGTTCACGAATGACTGTCGAATCTAATGACATCTGCCCTCCCGATCAAGCCTTCAATGCGAGTTCTGACTCATACACCGGCTGTATACTGTGATTGTATCCTGTAGCCTCACGTGCCCCGCAACAAGGAGGTGCGATCCTTCGGCCTGTCCGCCCTTATCGGCCGCTGGCACGCTGCTCAGCCTGTGCGAACTCCTCCGGCGTGTTCACGTTCCAGAAAGCCAGACCGTCCGGGTCGTATCGGGCCAGTTCGGCCGCCGTCAGTCGGCGCACCCGGACACGCGGGAACCACGAGATCACTCGCAGTTGCCCGGCATCCATGGCGGCCTTGATCGCCGGCAGGCAGACCGCGCGGCGGTAGACGGCATGCAGCGGTTCGAAGCCTTCGGCCGACTCAGCGATTACCACATCCGCATCGACCTGCTGCAGAATGCCAGCGGATGCGACCACAAGCGGCGCACTCGTGAATGGCATGTCACAGGCCACGACGGCGACCGATGGGTATTTCGCCGCCGTCAGCGCCGTGTACAGCCCACCCAGCGGACCGAACCCCGGCCGCACATCCGGCTCCTGCCGAACGCCCAGGAAATCGAAAGTGCCGCTCTCGTTGGTTGTGATCAGCAATTCGTCGGCAATGGGCCCCAGGCGTTGCACCGCTCGCTCGATCAGGGGTCGGCCGAGGAACAGCTTGAGTGCCTTGTTCTCACCCATGCGCCTGGACTGCCCCCCGGCTTGCACCACGACACTTAACATGGCCGGATTATACTTTTGGGGTCGCGGCGCTTTGCCAGCAACCATGCCGAGCGGACATACCCATGGATTATCCAGGTCATTCTCGGAGCATTAGTTGACATCCCGAAAGATCGGCCGGGGCGTGTGGATCGCCGCCGGGTTGCTCCTTGCGGCGCTTGCGGGGTTCCTGCTCCTGCGAGGCCTCGGCTCAAGCGCACTGCTGCCGATCTCTGCGGTGATCGCCGCACCTCCGGTCGGCGACCTGCCTGTGATGCCGGATAAGCCGCCGGCCTCCCCGGAAGGCTTCAACGACTGTCCGCCGGAGGGCGAGGGCGGGGACGTGGAACTCAACCTGTTGCAGAATCGCGTCGACAAGGGAGCCTATGCGCCTGTGTCGCTTGATTCCCTGCTGGCGCTCACCTGGCCCAAGAGCGCCGAACGCAGGCTGATGAGCGAATGGACGCCCTCTGGCCGGGCCTTCATCCTGCAATACCTCGGCATGCCGATCGTCGTCGAGGGCTACATCGAGGCCCTGCGCGAAGGTGTCGCCGATCCAGCAAACTGCAATCGGTCGGACGAGCAAAATCAGTTCTGGCGTCTCCATCTGACAAAGGAGCCCAGGGACCGCCGCGCCCAGTCGGTCATCGCCATCTCAACGCCGCAAACACGCGTCGGTCACACATGGACAACCGAATACATCCGCGATGTCCTGGTTGCCGGGCGTGTTCCGGTGCGCCTCAGCGGCTGGCTGTACTTTGACCCGGATCGTCCGTACGAGATCGGCCGCACCCGCGCCACCCTGTGGGAGATCAGCCCCGTGATGCAGATCGAGATATTCCAGGATGGGCGCTGGAATCCCCTAGACAAGTACGGCAAGTAGCGGCCGCCAGAGCCATCGATCGGCGGTATGATGCATTTGGACGACTTGAGTGGTTATTGGTGCTAGAGATGGCCACGTTGGCTGATGTGCTCGATCCGCTGACCGTGGAAGGCACTCTGTACGAGCGCCTGCCAGATAAAGCCGTCCGCTGCTTTGCCTGCGGGCACCGTTGCCTCATCCGCGAGGGTCGTCGCGGCATCTGCCAGGCGCGCTTCAACCAGGGCGGAGAGTTGCGCGTGCCTTGGGGCTACGTGGCGGCGCTGCAATCCGATCCGATCGAGAAGAAGCCCTTCTTTCACGTCCTCCCCGGCTCGAACGCCCTGACCTTCGGCATGCTGGGCTGCGATTTCCACTGCGGCTACTGTCAGAATTGGGTGACCTCGCAGGCCATGCGCGACCCCGCGGCGGATATCTCCGTCAGCAGCGTGCGCAAGATCACTCCGCAGGGCATGGTCGACCTCGCGCGGCAGACCCATGCCACGGTTGTGGTGTCTTCCTATAACGAACCGTTGATCACCAGCGAGTGGGCCG
>JAZDHO010000060.1:0-20996 GCA_043805815.1 Chloroflexota bacterium | reverse complement strand
TTCTCTTTCAGCGTGCTGTGGACGTCGATGCGCGTCAGCACGCCGAAGCCTTCTGCCTTCAGCGCCATGGTGGTCTTCTCTATGGCCTCATCAAACGACGTGCTCAGCACCGCCCGCATACCAATTCCGGTTGACATGCTGCTGCCCTCTCCGACCATTGTACTGCCACATCCCGGCGCGGCTGCGACGCTTGCGCGCGGCCGGACCGGGTACTCGGAGGCGCGCAGCAGCCAGCAAGAAGGTGCAGCACTGCGTGGTGGCGTGGGATCCGGAGGTGCGCAAGGGCACGATATATCGTCCCCCTACTTGAGTGACGGGCCCTCATCTTGCTGTGGCAATTTCGCGGTGGGTCGCAATACCGGGCCAAGAGAGAACACCTCGACGCCTGGAAAGAGCGCTCTTGGTGGAGGGCAATCAGGGGAAATTGAAGCTGGGGGGCGGGTTATAGAAGGTCGGCGGATTGTAGAAGGTGGGCGGGTTGTAGAAGGTAGGCGGGTTGTTGAATGTCGGGGAGTTGAAGTTGGTAGGCGGATTGTACAACGCGGGAGGGTTGTAGAGAGTAGAGGGAGGTACGATCCGGGGAACATAGTGCGGGTTAGCATAGGGTATCCCCGGGCCCTGAAAATACATGGGCGGGAAATCCACGGGGTCATACCTTGTAACCGGCAAGCTAAACGATGACTGAGGCATCCTGATCGCTGTGGCGGGATTGTAGCTGGGAATCTGAACAGGCATGCTAATGGATGGCTGAGGCAACCTGATCACTGGCGGGGGGCTGTAACTGGGAGCCGGATCAGGAAGATTCAAGGTCGGCGGGGGACTGTAGGCGGGAATCTGAGGCATGCTTAATGCTTCGTATTGCACGGCCGTCAGAGTCTTCTTGAACACCAGTGCCTTCTTGTACGGCCTGGATTCGTCGGCTGTCCGAATTGGACTGATTGCATGGGAGGCGGGCTTCGGCCGCCCGGCGAGAAATTGCCTGGATTGCGCAAAGAAAACGCCAACCAGACCCACTAGGGCAATCCCGACGACTCCGGCGACCACGTATTTCGCCGTTCTTGAGGAGATCCTTACCACTTGCGGCACGTGTTCTGTCTTCATCAGCGATTCCCTCCCCGCAATCCTGAGCAATGAGCTCCACTAACTCTGAAACTCAAGCACCAAGACTAGCATATCATGCTTTCGGCGTAGATCGGACTGCTTGGACCTTTCGGCAGCAACCAACAGGCGGTTCGATGACTACGGGGCCATGCCGATCAGCTCGACGGCATCGATCTGGTTCCAGGCCTCGTTTTCCTGGTCGAGGTTCAGCTCGACCGCGCGCACCAGGTGATTCACGTCAGTGATGTCAATGACCATCGTGTGGGGGCACTCGATGCTGAGACCCGGTTCAGCCGGCCCCTCCTCCTGAGATACCACCCATGGGTTGCCTGCAGTATCTATCACATCGATGTAAAAGACCGCGCCCGGGTTGTAGGTCTCGTAGATAACAAGGCGGGTCGGGATGACCGGCTGATCAAACGTAAGGAGCAGCTTGGCCCCGGGCATTGAATGGCCGCTGGACCACGCCGTCGGCAGATCACCGCAGCCTTCCGTATCGGGAGCTCCAACTGCCTGCATGGCTGACCAATCAGTCGGGGAGAATTCCGAGCTGGCTGTCGCTGACGCTGCAAACTGGCTGATCTTGGTGCCGCCTCCAGCGTGGGTGGGTTCAGCCCCCACGGCGCTGGTCGGTTCAATCACCGCGGCGCTGGCCTTTTCATCCAGCCAGGCCACAAGATCCGGTTCGGTCACATTGGGAAGCATCAGCTCCCGATCCCGCCAGATGGCGTAGTTGGGGATGTCCACGCCGGCCTGTTCGACGAGCATCATGGCGCGCACGGCCTCGTCTTCTTTGATCAGCGCCGAGCCGTATCGGGAACCGCCGACCAGCATGCCCAGTTCATCAAACGTGGCGTCATCGGTCACGATCCAAATAGCAGCCTGTTCAACGGGATATTCGACGGTCGTGGAATTCAACTTGTCGATGACCTTGGTCACCTCCGGCACCTCCGACGTGCGCACCATGGCGAACGTATCACTGCTGCCAGGTTCGGCCAGGTGCAGGCTGGCACAGGCCGCATCCAGCTTGATGTCCACCGCCTCGGCCACATCAAGCAGGGCGCTGGCTGGATGCCGGGCGACCATGTTCTGTACGGAGGGATCTGCTGCCACAAAGTAGGTGCCGGCGGGGATCTCGATCTGCAGCGGCTGGCTGGAGAGGCTTTGCACGTGGAGCGCCAGCGCGTCCATGCTCACGCCGGTGATGCTGACGCTGATCAACTTCTGATCGACCAGGTCTACGATATGCTGCGGCTGCGTTTCCGGGGCCGAACTGAGTCTGGCGCATGCGGCCAAAAGTGTGCAGAATAATAGCAGTCCGATCACTTGTCGTGTCGGTTTCTTGTGACTCATCGCATCCTCCTTGATACAGCCGCGCGACCGGGAACGGGGTTCCGTCCGCATGCACCGCTAAGGGGGTTGCGTCTTCTTTGGTGATTGGGTCCCGGCAAGCGCCGGGATTACACTTCAACGTTCCAGGATTTGTACTTCGGCAGCCGCCCCCGGATGGCGTCGCTGTAGAGCGCGCGCAGCTGCGTCGTAATGGGGCCCATCTTGCCGGCGCCCACCGGACGATGATCGATCTGCGTCACCGCCGTGACCTCGGCCGCGGTGCCGGTCATGAAGAATTCCTCGGCAATGTAGGCCTCGGTGCGGTCTATGGAACGCTCCAGCACCGGCAGGCCCAATTCCTTGCGAGCCAGCTCCAGCACTGTGCGGCGCGTGATGCCCTCCAGGATGTTGTCTGTGATCGGCGGCGTGATGAGGGTGCCATCGCGCACCATGAAGATGTTCATGGCGGAGCCCTCGGAGAGATGGCCGTTCCCATCCATGGCCAGTACCTCGTCGAAACCGGCCAGCACCGCGTCGGACTTCATCAGCGCCGAGTTGACGTAGGCGCCGGCGACCTTGCCGCGCGCCGGGATCATGTTGTCGTCGATGCGCCGCCACGACGATACCGTGACGTGTGCGTCGGTGTCGTTCTTGATGTACTTCTCCATCGGGATCACGAACATGGAGAACTCGTCCCTGAGGTCGTGCAGCCGCACACCGATGCCCATGTCGGCCTTGTAGAAGGTCGGGCGCATGTAGATATCCTGCTGCCAGTTGTCGGTCCGCAGCACATCCAGGGTCAATTGGATCAGACTCTCCTCGTCGTACTTCGTCTGCATGGTCAGCATGCGGGTGGAGTGCAGCAGGCGCCGGAAATGGTCGTACGGGCGGAAGAGATACAGCTGCGTCTTGTCCGGGTTCCAGTAGGCACGCATCCCTCCGAATACGGCTGTGCCGTACAGAAAACCGTGCGTCGCGATGTTGATCCTGGCTTCGGAAAGTGGAACGATTTTCCCCTCAAAGAACGCGTGCTTCGAGAGATCCACAGGTCGCCTCCAGAAAGGGATCAGGACCAGCTCTTACGAAAGAATTATAACCGATGGGGTCTTGTTTGCTTCAGAGCGGTAAGGCGATCGCGCTGCGCGGTCATCCACAATCCAAACGAATGGACGCCAAGTCGGAATATTTTCCTGCGGCGTGGGGCGCGCAGGGTACTGCCGATGGGCGGGGAAAACCAATCGGGAGTGCAGCGGGCGGGTAGAATGGCATCTATTGGGTTCGCACCACGGAGGTCGCATGGCCAAGACTGACCCGCCCAGAAAGAATTGGCTCAAGAGCGCTCTGGTACGGCTGACGAGCAGCGACAAAGCCCAGCAGTTCCTGGAGCGTCACGTCCAATTCATGCTCCAACTGATGGGTATCGGCTCCGGCAGCTCGGCGAGTTGGAGCGGCGAAAAAAAAGGGCTGGGGCGGCTGCTGCGCGAACGGTACGCGGCCTCCGGCAGTCCACTCTGCATTTTGGACGTGGGGTCCAATATCGGCCAATTCCTAGGCGAGGTCATCCAGCCATTGGTCGCTGCCCGCATCCCTCTCCATGCACATGCGTTCGAGCCAAGCCCTGCGGCTTTCCATGTGCTGCACGCTGCCTTCGGCGACCGGGCGGATGTCTCGCTCAACAATTCCGGTCTTGGCCGTGAGCCGGGGGAATTCGAACTCTTCTCCAATGCGGCCGGCTCAGGCCTCGGCTCGCTCTCCAGGCGCAGGCTGGATCATTTCGGGATTGAGTTCAACGCATCTGAGAAGGTCAGGATAGAGAGACTGGATGACTACTGCCGCGATCATGGGGTCGAGAGCATCGACCTGTTAAAGCTCGATGTGGAGGGCCATGAACTGGATGTCCTGCAGGGGGGCGCGCGCATGTTCCGCGAACGGAGGATCGCCATCGTGTCCTTCGAATTCGGCGGCGCTGATATCGACTCCCGCGCCTTCTTTCAGGACTTCTGGTATTTTTCTCGCGACAACGGCGCTGGCCGCCTGCACCGGCTCACACCTTCGGGACGGCTGATCCCAATACTCGAATACAAGGAGATCTACGAGCAGTTCCGCCCCACGATCTTCGTTGTTCTGCAGTCCGAGGCCTGAACAAGGGGGGCCGAGGCCTAGCCTAAGGAACTCGCCGCGGGCGGAGGGAGAACCTCCCGCCCCCTCCCAGCGGCCCCTGGAGGCCCTCGGACTCTAGCGCCATCACCTTGCTGTTGGCGAAGTAGGCGAAATCGAAGCCGGTGGGATCGCCGGCTTTCTTGTTCGGGACGGGCATCAGGCGCGCGGTCAGCGGTTTGTCGAGGCGCAGGGCAAGTGCTGAAAGGTCAAGCAGCACCGGTGCGATCTGCTCAGCAGTTGTGTCGCCGGGTAGCGGGATCGTGTCCAGCCCTGTGCCGCAGACCGCTGAATACAGCAGCAGGTCCTTGACACTCAGTGTGGCTTCTGCCGCGCGCTGAGCCAGGGTCGCGTCCTCCAGCACAGGGAGAAAGAGCCCGCTGAAGCCTGCACGCCGAAAACGCGCCCGGTCGATGGCCTCGGTCAGGATCGCCGCCGCGGCCAGTGAGCCGTGCAGCCCCACGCGCCGCGCGCCGAGGCGCTCGAATGCAGTGCCGAGGGAGCGGGCTTCGGCTGGGAACGGCGCTAGGGAAAAATCCACGCCCAGGAAACGGGTGGATCCACCCTTGGTTGTCGATTGTGCCAACGCCCGGGCTGCTGTGGCGAGGGCCTTACCGTGCTTCTCGATGGCTGCGATCAGCGCGTTGCGACCCTGATCAACTGTGCCAGCCTCCGTGAAGGCCTCGACGGCCAGGTCGGCGGCCTCGGTGGCAATGGCGAAGGCAGGCCGACCGCCCTCGTGATACGCGGCCGGGAAGAAGGGCGAGCCCGCTTGCACATTCGCCAGCGCGGCGAAACGCAGATTGGCGAAGCCATTTGCATCGATGGGCCCGCACTGTACGATGATCTGCGCGCACTGGCGCACGGCCGCCAGGTCGAGGCGGCGCCTCCGATCGGTCAGCAGCCCCCCGAAGAACACGTTCCGGCTGGCGGCAACGGCCTCGGGGATGACCTCGTAGCTGCGCGCGACACGCGGCAGGGCAGGGCCGAGAGAGACATATCCCACATCGATCTGCCGGATGAGCAGGTCGAGCTCTCGGGCCAACTCCGGCAGCTTGGCCAGGTGTTTCTCTCCCAGGAGCTCTGGGAATGGGACCGTGGCCAGGCGCGTGGTCTGCACCTCGTACCCCGCGGCTTCGAAGGCCAGCTTTGCACTGCGCAGGAACTCGCCCGCGCCGCGCAGGACCTTCTGATCGGGCGGGTATCGGGTGCTGCAAAAGTAGGTGATCGAACGGATCTTCATTTGCGCTCAACATAACGGCCACCGGAGACGCAAGGACGACAGTGTATTGCCTTTGTGTTACTTTGTGCCCTTTGTGTTTGAATCCCTCTGTCTCTTCACCTCAAACATCAGCACCGCGCCGGCCACGGCAGCGTTCAACGACTCAGCCCTGCCCTGCATCGGGATGCTGACCGTCTGCGTCGCCAGTCCGCGCGCCGCCGCCGTCGCACCCTCGGCCTCGCCGCCGATGATCAGCGCCAACGGAGGGTGGAAATCCACCTCCCAGCACGACTGCCCGTGCATATCGGCCAGATACACGTTCCAGTGGTAGGCTGCGACCTGCGTCTTGATCTCGTCCCAGCTCACCTCGTACAACGGCAGGCGAAAATGCGCACCCATGCCGGCGCGCACGACCTTGGGCGCGAAGGCATCCGTGCTGCCGGGCGTCAGGAAGACGGCGTCCACGCCGGCAGCCTCGGCCGTGCGCAGCAGCGTGCCGAGGTTGCCCGGATCGCGCACCGCATCGGTGATCAGCACGAAGTTGAGTGCCTGCACGCGCCGCGGCCCCTCGTCGGCCAGGACCGCCAGGATGCCCTGCGAGGTCTCGGTCTCGCTCAGAGATCCAAGGAGCCTGGTGGAAACCTCGTCGGTCTCGATGCCGCGCTGCTGGATGCGCGCGAGCAATTTCCTGCCGCGCTCGCCCAGCTCGTCGCTGTAGAGGGTGAAGCGAAAGGGCCACTCGCTTGCAAGCGCCTCCTCGACAAGACGCACGCCTTCGGCCAGAAACGCCTGCTGCTCGCGCCGGTCCTTGGCGCGGCCGGCGAGAAGACGGACTGTTTTGAGCTTGGGGTTGTTCGACGAGGTGATCATGGGGGATGGTAACTTGGGCAAGGGTAACTTGTGAGTTGGTAGTTGGGGAGTCAGTATAGCGCCGTGCGTCTACTCCGATGGGAGGACTTGTGCAGTGTACGCCGTGGAGTCCTCCCTGACGTGATGCTCACCGTACTCCCGTTTCCCCTGCCGCCGCCCACGGACGAAACGGATGTAGCCGTTCAGGGAGCGCAGAGCGCTATGCCATAACTCACGCGGGCTGGCGATCTCGTCCGAGGTGTATTTCAGTTCATCGCAGGCGATGAAACCGCTCAAGACCTCCATCAAGGAACCGCGTGCGAAGTAGAAGAACCGCAGGCAATCCAGATAGTGGTACCGACCATAGCCCTCCGCGATGTTCAAGAGCGCACTTGTACAGGCTCGCCGCAGCTGGTCCGCAAGGTTGTACTTTTCCTGCTGAGGCAGCAGCCCCGCAACGCGATAGGCTTCCCGCAGCACGCGCTGTGCCAGCTGATAGCACTCAAGATCCTCGAATCCAAGTTGCTCGACCTCCGCCATCCTCAACTCCGTTCCCGCTTCCGAATGTACCAGTCTACCAACCCGCCAACTCCCAATTCCCAAGTTACCAACCCCCAATGGCATTCTACCCCCCAAAAGAAAAGGGCAGGTTCGTGACCCGCCCTCAGCTTCAATGGTTTCGTGGTGCTACTTGGTTTTGCCCACCACGGCCGCAAAGGCCTGCGGATCGCGCACGGCGATATCGGCCAGCATCTTGCGGTTGAGCGTGATCTCCGACTTCTTCATGGCTGCCACCAGCCGGCTGTAGGTCGTGCCGTTCAGCCGGGCCGCGGCGTTGATGCGGGCGATCCACAGGCGGCGCAGATCGCGCTTGCGGACCCGGCGGTCGCGGGTGGCGTACCACATGCTCTTCAGCATGGCCTCGTTGGCCCTCTTGAAGAGCAGGTGTTTTCCTCCGCGCTGCCCCTTGGTGTACTTCAGGACTTTCTTATGACGACGGTGTCTGTGTGGACCGGTCTTGATGCGGGTCATTCTCTACCTCCTGCGAACCCCTGGACGGCGGTGGGTCGTTCGGACCCAGCCAGTTGTGTCCATCCAGAAGCTGCAACGATTTGGGACTCCCTGCTTACCAAGTCCCAACTTACCAAGTCCCAATCTACCAACCCCCAACTTACCAACCCCCAATTACCAACTCCCAACTTACCAACTCCCAATTCCCAGCCTATTTCTCCATGTTCGGAGCGAGGCGCTTGACGTTCTTGATGATGCTGCGCCCCTTGACGGTCTGCATTTCGGCCAACAGCGCCTTCGCGCGCCGCGAGCGGTTGCGGCGCAGGTGGCTCTTGCCGCCCTTGGTGCGCATCAGCTTGCCCCCGCCGGTCAGACGGAATCGCTTGGACGTGGCTTTGTGGGTTTTGAGCTTGAGCTTTCCGGTTCTGGCTTTACGAGGCACGGGTTATCGATCCTTTCAGAGAAAACGCTCTCATCAAATAATGCAGGACGCAGATTCTACAAGACAGGCAGGCAAGCGCACCTGCGCATCCCTCGCGGGGCAGATGTCTCGAGCGCTGTGGGGCGGGCCGGGTTACGGCTGGGGCTTCGCTTCAGCCTGAACGGGAGTGGCGGCGGGGGCCTCGGCCTTTTCTTTCTTCTTTGTCGAGGGCTTGCCCGGCGCCAGGAGCACGAGCATGGTCCGGCCTTCCATCATCGGTGCCTGCTCGATCACGCTCAGGTCGGACAGCGACTCCGCGATCTCGCGCAGGTCTTCGAGGGCGATCTCGGGGTAGTCCATCTCGCGGCCTCGGAACCGGATGGTCACGCGGACCTTGTGTCCCTGCTTAAGCCAGCGGCGGGCGTCGTCGACCTTGTAGCCGCGATGGCCCGCAGCGGTCTTGGGGCGAAGGCGGATCTCCTTGATCTCGATCTTGGTTTGTGCCTTCTTCGCCTCTTTTTCCTTCTTGGCCCGCTCGTAGATGAACTTGCCGAAGTCCATCACCCGACACACGGGCGGATCGGCCCCCGGCGAGATCTCTACCAAGTCCAGCTCGGCCTCTCGCGCCATCTGCAGGGCATCCCTGATGGTCACGACCCCCACGTTGCCTCCGTCGCTGCCGATCAGTCGGACCTGTGCGACGCGGATGGCCTCGTTTACTCGAAAATCGTTAGCGCTGATACGCCTCTCCTTCTTTGGCAGGCGTAGGGCCTGCCGCCTTTGGTGGAGCGCGCCCCACCGCATGCATAGACACAAATCCAGCCGGAGGCTGGGTTTTGCGGGTGAATATTACCATGAGCGGGCGCGAATCGTCAACGCGGCGGATCGGGGGATTGCCCCGGGCGGGACCCGTCGTCCGGGCCGCACCCCGCGGGGTTGTGCGGTCTGCGAGCACTTAGCAGCGGTGTTCCTCAATAACAGCATATCGTTAATCACTACCACTACCAAGCGCTTTGAGAGCACATATGGCTCCCTGCGAAGGGCACCCGGAGACATAGTCGCCCATTATCCCTCGCATTGTTCCTCTGCTCGGGACTGGGCATTTACCCGTAGCTTCCGCATTGTTCCTCCTCCTGGGCAGGTTTTTCCCGTAGATTCCATTGTTGCTAGTATTATGGAAAGGGACACGGCAGGCCGGTTGTTCCTTGGTCGATCGAGACCGTCAATGAGCGCGGCCGCCGTGTCCGTGGTGAAAAGCGCCCGAACAGTTGTGTGGTCTGGAAGACCGAATTCTGCTAGAGCGGGCAATTTCATTATATGCACGGCCGGAGGCGGAATCAAGATGGATGGACATCCTTTCGTAGGCATCGATGTATCCAAGGAGCGCCTGGACATCGGCGTGGGAGCAGACGGCGAGTTCTGGCAGGCCGCCAACAATGAAGTCGGCATCCGGGAGACCCTGCGTCGCCTAAGTGCCTTGCAGCCGGCTCATTGTTTCATCCGCGGCGCGTGTTTACGGCTGATGGGCCTGGGATTGCCCGCCTGCCCACAGCGGAGATCGAGCTTGGAGGGCTCCATCAGGGGATGCAAAGAGGGCCGGCAACCATCGCCAGCCCTCTTAACTACTTGTGCCCTTTTGTCTCCTTCGTGTCGAGTCCCCGCTCACAGCTCTGGTGCCCGCCGTCTGATCCTGTCCTGCACCCTCGCGGTGAACTCGCCCAGCGCCAGGTCCTTCTGCTGCGAGCCGTCGCGCACGCGCAGCGCCACTTTGCCGGCCTGCAACTCATCCTCGCCCACTACCAGCATGTACGGCACCTTCATCAACTGCGCGGCGCGGATCTTGGCGTTCATGCGCTGGGCACTGATATCCGCGCTGACGCGAATGCCATGCTCCCGCAGCAGTTTGACGATCCCCTGGGCGTACTCGTTCTGCGAGTCCGTGATGGGGATCACGCGCACTTGTTCCGGCGAGAGCCAAACCGGGAAATTCCCGGCGTAGTGCTCGATCAGGAACCCGATCAGCCGCTCATGCGTGCTCAGCGGCGCGCGGTGGATGCACAGTGGCACCTCCTCCACGCCCTGCTTGTTGATGAACTTGAGGTCGAAGCGCGCCGGTTGTGCAAAGTCCACTTGATTCGTGGCCAGCGAGAATTCCTTGCCGATCACGCTCCACACCTGGACGTCCACTTTGGGGCCGTAGAAAGCCGCCTCGTCCTGCGCCTCGACGAACGGCACCTTTCCGTTGATCATGGCGCGGCGTGCCATGTCCTCCGTCTTCAGCCACAGGCGCTCGTTGTCCACATACTTCTTGCCGAGCCCCTCCTTGCTGTGCAGGCTCAGGCGCATGACGTATTTCTCGATCCCGAAGAGGGCGAAGTACTTGAGATACATGTTGACCACGCCCAGGAATTCCTGCTCGAACTGGTCCTCGGTCACGTACATGTGCGCATCGTTCATCTGCATCGAGCGCACCCGCATCAGGCCGAACAGCTCACCCGATTTCTCGTAGCGGTAGACCGTCCCGTATTCCGCCAGCCGGATGGGCAGGTCACGGTACGAACGCGGCCTGGAGGCGAAGATCTTGTGATGCATCGGGCAGTTCATCGGCTTGACGTAGTACTTGACGCCCTCGAGCTCCATTGGCGGGTACATGCTCTCGGCATAGTAGGGCAGATGGCCCGAGTGGATGAACAGGTCTTCTTTGGAGAGGTGCGGCGTGCGCACCCGCAGGTAGCCGGCCTGCTCCTCCATTTCCTTGGCCAGCTTCTCCAGCTCCTCCACCATCACGCCGCCGTTGGGCGTGAACAGCGGCAGGCCCGGGCCGATCTCCTCGTCGAAGAAGAAGATGTCCAGCTCCTTGCCCAGCTTGCGGTGGTCGCGCTTCTTGGCCTCCTCCAGCTGCCAGAGGTGGTCCTTGAGCTGCTGGGCGTTTTCCCAGGCTGTGCCGTAGATGCGCTGCAGCATCTTGTTGTGCTCGTCGCCGCGCCAGTAGGCGCCCGCCACCGACATCAGCTTGATCGCGTCGGGCTTCAGGTCCTTGGTGTTGGAAACGTGCGGCCCGCGGCATAGGTCAACGAAGACGTCGTGCTGGTAGATGGAGATCTCCGCCCTCTCCTGCAGCGGATTGCCGTACTCGTCCAGCCCGCCTTTCTCGAGGCCGTCGATCAGTTCCAGCTTGTACGGCTGGTCCTTAAAGATCTTGCGCGCCTCGTCTGCCGAGACCACCTTCTTGACGAAGTCGTGCCTGGCAGCGATGATCTGCCGCATGCGCTTCTCGATCAGCGCCAGGTCCTCCGGCGTGAGGTTGCGCGGCAGGTCGAAGTCATAGTAGAAGCCGTTGTCCACCGGCGGGCCGATGGTGTACTTGCCGTCGGGGAACATCTCGATCACAGCCTGCGCCATGACGTGCGCCGCCGAGTGGCGCATCCTGTAAAGCTGCGAATCCTCGTACTTCTCCGTTGACATGTGTGACATTCCTGCTCCCTTTCCACGAATTCACCGCGGATGAACACGGATGAATATTGCCCAAAGATGAAACACCGCTTTGATCCCTTGTGCTTCCCTTCGTGCTCCTTCGTGTCCTTTGTGTTAAAACAAGAACCTCGCCTGCACGGGGCGAGAATTCTCTTCACGCGGTTCCACCCGACTTATCCCTTACGGGATACCTCTTGGGCCGCTAACGGGGCCAACCGTTCGACTTAATTGCTGACAACTGATCGCTGACAGCTTTCTGTCTCACGCTCGCGGGTGGTTTTGGGCGTCGGTCTCCTCAAGCGGCTCTCAATCTTGGCCGCCTGTCTCTGTTGGAGGCGTGGGGCGCTTGATCGTCCCGGTCAAGGCGTTTGGTTATGTCCCTTCATTATATGGGCCTTTCGGGGCTTGTCAAGCGTCGCCGGGTTTCGGCGAGCAAAGAACCCCGCCGCGCGGGGCACGCTGCGAGCACGTGCTCTGAAAGATCAAGGGGCAGGGTGCACAAAGAGGAAGCCTCGACCTCAGGGCTTCCAGTTATGGTGGGCCTGCCTGCGGTCGCTGAGCTCGAACCGGCCCCGAAAAGAAGACTTCCGATTTCACATGGAATTCGGAAGTCTGCACACTGGTGGGCCTGTCCGCGGTCGCAGGGCACGAACCCGCGACCCGGAAGGAGATGCGGCCTATCGGAGTCTGAAACCGTACTCCGCCAGGACCGACTTGGGGAATTCGAAGCGCACGGTCTTGAGCGGATCAACCACCTGACAGAACTTCAGCTGTCCGACCAGGCTCATCAACATGCCGGCATCGTTCAGGGAGATCTTGGCGAATTGGGTGAGGAAATCTGCCATGCGATGGATGGCGCCGCTGGCGGCTTCATCCGTGGTGGTGGCGGAGTAGATAGTCGCCACGAGATCGCTGGTTTCCACGAAGGGCGTAGGCAATCCTCTGAGGTCCACCACCTCGGCGCTGAAATGCAATTCACCGGAGGTTTCCGCGCCGCAGACGACGATCTCGCCGTCGCCCATGGCGGCATGGAAGTCGCCGGCGCCGAACAGCGCGCCTTCAACAGCCACTGTGAAGTAGACGCTGTTTCCCTGGCTGATCAGTGTGCAATCCATGTTGCCGCCGTGAGGACCGGGGGTGCCGTTTGGAACCGATCCCGAAGCCGGAGCCACACCGATCACACCGATCATCGGGCGCTGTGGAACCCGGATGCGATCCTTGAACACGACCTGCCCGGCCTCCAGCTTTAAGATGGTTGTTTCCATCTGGGTGATCACATCTCCCAGGGCGCCCTCGCCGGGAATCGTGACCATGCTGGCCTGTTTGCCAATCTTGATCTCATGCAGGTCGACTCGCAGGATGTCGCCGGGTCTTGCGCCGTCAATGTAGACCGGGCCCGTGGCCGGATTGACGTGATTCCAATCCAGCTTATCCACCAGGTCCGAGCTGGTCCGGATCTGCCCCTCGAAGCAATCGTGCGTTTCGAGAACTCCTGCCTCGCCCTGGCGAATGCGAGCCGCCGGCTTCAGGGCCGGATCAAAGGCGAAGAACAGATTCTCGTTTGTCACCTTGGTCATGATCTGATCCTCCTGCCTGCATACCAGTCGCTGCGGGGACCGGGATTATGCCTTTTCATCGGGCATGCCCGTCATACCGGCCTCTGCATTGAGTCTCTGCCACATCAGGCGATAGGCCGGATCCTCGAATCTCAGATCCGTTCGTCTGCGGAGGCGGCCGATCCAGGTCTCCGTGGCCTCCATGGATTTCCAGAAACAGTGCTCCATGAAGTCGCACTTTTCCTCGGGCGTGCCGCGGCGGACCGATTCGGACTCCGCCAGGAACGTGTCTTCCAGGGCGTCGAAGTCCCCGCGAATTTCAGGTACCAGGCGGTCAAAATCCGCCATGGCGCGGCGGTGCAGGAGCTCGTGTTTCCACCACAGACAACGCGGATCGAAGTGCTCGGTGGGTGCCGGTCCCATGTCGGGCAGGTCCATGCCCAGGAATACGGGCTTGAAGATGGAAACGCAATTGCCGGAAGTGCCGGTGACCCAGCTCAAGATGCCCTGTTCGCCGGCATCGGTGACCATCACCCCATCGGCCTGCCACCAGCGATTCTCCTGGGGGCCGGCGTGGATGCAGACGTTGCGGTGGGCATCTGCGGTCGCAGGATGATAGCCATCCCCATGCTGGCGCATGATCTGGAACAGCGTCCGGCTCGTGATACGACCCTTGACCGCCTGGAGGCTGCCTCGCGTGATGGACTGGCGATCGGGAGCTCCGAGGTTGGGCGGGACATCGGGCAGCGCGTAGGTCTTTGCCCAATCCAGCTTTTGTGAGCCAGATGAATCTGAGTAGCGCTGCCAGTCGGTCGAGATCCCCAGCATGTTGGAGATCGAATCAAACTCCTCGATCTTCTTCACCGCCCATTTTCTGCCGGCGGTTTCCAGGACGTAGGCGTCGCGTGGATCGGCCATCAGGAAGCTGCTGTCGAAATGCGAGTTGCCTTTCATTTCGGCACTGCCGCCCTGGCCATAGGTCTCCAGCAGCTGGGTCATGATCCGGATGGCTTCCTGACAATCCCGGCTGCGCTCCAGCGCCAGGCGCATCAAGTCGGGGCCGATGATGCCGTCATTTGGCTCGGCCATTTCAGTGGTGAAGACGGCTTCCTCTCCCATGGCCAGGCCGTACTCGTTGATACCGATCTCGCAGCCGTAGGTCCAGAAGGCCTTCGTCAGGATGACCTCATACGTTTCTTCGGCCTGCGGAATAACCAAATGTGTGATGCGAACCGCCTCCCCCTTGACGTGCTGCCTGCGGGGGATACGCACGACCGCATTCGCCTCATTGATCTCGCAGTCGGCGCTCTTGGCAAAGAGCATGCTTCTGTTTTGCGTTGTTCCGGGCAGGGCTACAAGAGTATCGCACACGCTGGTTGGCTCACGCAAGGGGACCGACGGATTTGACGGATCCAGCGGCGGCAGACTTGCGGCGCCCAGGCGGCCAGCGCAGCTCATGGCTTCCCATGATTCCTTGCGGCCGGTAGGCGAGGATCAACACCAGCACGACCGCCAGGACCATTTCAGTGAAGCCGAAGAAGCCCTGCGGGAACACCTGGAGGATGTTGACGTAGTTCTCAATGGCGCGCAGCATCTCGCGGGCGCCGGTCACAACCAGCGTTCCAACGACCGCGCCGGAGACGCTGTTCGGGCCCCCGATCACCAGCATCGCCAGGACCACGAAAGTCTCGGTCAGGTAGAACGAGTATGGCGTGAAGGAGGTGATGAAGTGCGCCCAAAGCGCCCCGCCGATGCCTGCGAAGAACGCGCTGGCGATGAACGCCAGCCAGCGCATCACCACCATGTTGATGCCGATCGAGGCGGCAGCGTACGGATCGTCCCGCGAGGCGCGCAGCCGCAGGCCGATGCGTGACTCCTTGAAAAGGTACGCCACGAAGGTCGAAATCACGCAGAAGCCTGCACTGGTCCACAGGCTTGTGAAGTTGTCCACGCCAAAGAGGGTCCGCGGACCGTTCGTGACGCGGTCCCAATGCAGCATCACCACATGGATGATCACCAGCAGGGCGAAGGTGGTGATCACCGCAGCCGCGTCCGAAAGGCGCATCAAGGGGTAGCTGATCACTGCCGCGAACAGTGCCGCAACCAGGGCGCCCATCAACACCGATGGCAGGAAGGGCAGGTGCAGCTGGATGAGGAAGGGATACAGGTCTGGATTGGTCAGCTCTTTGGCGGCGGGCATCATGGAGCCCAACACCGAGGTGTACGCGCCAATGCCCATGAAGCCGATGTGTGCGAACGAAAGGATGCCGGAATTGCCCATGTACAGCTGCAAGCCCAGGACCAGGATCATGCTGACGAACATGACGGTCACGATGCGCGTCAGCAGTGAGATCCCCAGCAGCGCCGTCAGACCAGCCAGGACGACGATGATTGCCACCAGCGTCGAGGGGGTGTTGAAGGGTTTCAAGCGCTCGGCAAGATTCATCCCGCGCGCTCCACCGACGTCCGACTGCGGATCAGACCCTGCGGCCGGATGAGCAGGACGAGGATCACAATCGCGAACATGAAAGCTTCCCGGAACTCCTGCAGGTCAGGGGGCAGGAAGATGCCCAGCAGGCTGATGATGGTGGCGTACACGAAGCCTCCTACCACCGCGCCGGTCAGACTGCGCATACCGCCGATCACGGTGGCGACAAAGGCCACCAGAAGCGGCGGCCCGCCAATGGTGGGGGTCACCGAAGCCGAGCGCCCGATCCAGAAGATGGACACGATGCCGGCCATGAGGCCGCTGATGGCAAACGCGGTGGAAATGACGGTGTTGGCCGGCACACCCAGCATGCGCGTCATCGCGAAGTTGTCGGCCGCCGCGCGCAGGGCAATCCCCAGGACCGTCCGCCGCAGGAGCAGGGTGAGCAGGGCGAGCATCACGATGCAGGTGACGATCGTCAGGATGTGCCGCCACGGAACGCTGGTGCCCGCGATCATGACACTGCTCTGGAAGACCTGCGGCAGCGTGACCGCGCGGGCTCGCGGCGAGATCATCAGCAGGGCGCCGTTCTGAAGAAAGGTGCTCACGGCGAATGAGGTGATCAGCATGGCGGTCAGTGATTTCTCCCTCACGGGCCGGAAAGCCACGAACTCCGTGAACAGGCTGGTGAACATGGCCGCCAGCAGCGCCAGGCTCGCGATCACCATCCAGGGCAGCGGGGTGAAGCCCGCCAGCAGGTACATGGTGTACCCGCCGATCATGATCAGCTCGCCGTAGGCGAAGTTGACCAGCCGCAAGATGCCATAGACGATGACCAACCCCAGTGCCAGCATGGCGTACAGGCTCCCGAGGCTCAGCATGTTGATGATGAACTCCAGATCGATCAAGACAGCGCTCCTAAGTGTTGTTCCGCCGCCGGACACCCATGTAGATACCTTCAATATCGCCGTGGGTGCGGAGCTGTTCGGGAGTTCCCTGGCTTTCGATCAGTCCTGTGTGCATCAGGTAGGCGCGGTCCACGATCTCGAGCGTGCGGTCCACGTTCTGCTCCACCAGCAGGATCGTCACCCCGCGCTGGTGCAGGCGCGCGATCAGGTCGAAGATCTGGTCAACCAGGGCAGGGGCCAGTCCCAGAGAGGGCTCGTCCAGCATGAGCAAACGCGGGCTGGATATGAGTGCGCGGGCGATGGCCAGCTGTTGCTGCTCGCCGCCGGAAAGCGTTCCGCCGGGCTGCAGCAGGCGCTCTCTGAGCACGGGGAAGAGGTCAAAGACCTCGCTCAGGTTGCGCCGGTATTCGGTTTCCTTTCTGCGGGTGAAGGCGCCCAAGCGCAGGTTCTCTTCCACCGTCAGGCTGGCGAAGATGTCGCGTCCTTCCGGAACCAGCGAGATGCCCAGGCGCGCGATCTGCTCCGGCGCCTTGCCAAGGATCGAGCTGCCCTCAAGGCGGATGTCTCCTTGCTGCGGCCGCAGTCCACCCGCGATCGACGCCAGGGTGGTGGATTTGCCGGCGCCATTGACCCCCAGCAGCGCGACCAGCTCTCCCTCGCCGACCGACAGCGAGACTCCGCGCAGCGCCGTGATGGCTCCGTAGCGCACATGGACGTCCTGCAGCTCCAGCATTCTCAGCCTCCGCCGGCGGCTTTTTTGCCCAGGTAGGCCTGGAGGACAGCCGGGATCTTGCGCACGTCCTCGGGCGTGCCCTCGCCAATGGTCCTGCCAAAGTTCAGCACGTGAAGGCGATGGCACAGGCGCATGATCAGGCGCATGTCGTGATCAACGATCAGCATGCCCAGGTTCTTGCGGGAGGGGATGGTAGCCAGCACCTGGAGGAGCTCCTCGCTCTCGTCCTCGTTCAGTCCGGCGGCGGGCTCATCCAGGAAGAGGAAAGTCGGCTGGGTAGCCAGCGCGCGCGCCACCTCGACGCGGCGCTCCAGCCCGTAAGGCAGCACCCCGGCGCGCATCTCCGTCCAGGGCGAGATCCCGATCTCATCCAGCAGCTCGGCCGCCCGCAAGCGTGCCTCCCGCCGGGAGAGGCCCATGCTGACCGCGGCAACTTCCACGTTCTCCATGACCGTGAGCTCGCGAAACAAACGTATCGTTTGGAACGTGCGCGCCAGCCCGGCGCGGGCGATCTGGTAGGGTTTCCTGTTGGTGATCTCCACCCCGGCTACAAAGACCTGTCCGCTGGTCGCCGGCAGCAGGCCGGTGACGACATTGATCAGGGTCGTCTTGCCGGAGCCATTCGGCCCGATCAGACCGAGGATCTGGCCGCGGGCGAGGCTCAGGCTGACGCCATCCAGCGCGCGCAAGCCAAGAAAGGACTTGGAAAGGCCTTGAATGCTAAGGGATTGGGAATCGGTGCCGGCGGCAGGCATGTGAGTCATGACGGCATCGGATTGTAAGGGGATTTTGTGGAGGCCGGCACGCCTCCACAAAACCCCCACTTGTTGAGCAGGTAGGCTCTTGTTTGCGGGAAGGTTTCCCCGGGACCGCAGCCTACGGAGCGGGTTGACTCTCTGGCGTGAGCCAGCCAATGAACTCCGGCACGCCAGCAACCAGCTTGACCATCGCTGCCTGTTTGTGGGTCTCGTGACCCTTGGCAGCCGGCTCCCAGTCCAGTTGACCGGTCAGCAGGTCCCATGTGTTGTCTTCCATGGCTTTGGCCATGGCGGCGCCATCCGTGCTGCCGGCCTTTTCCATCGCGCCCGCCAGGATGTGAACGACATCCCATCCGGTCGCAGCCCACATCGCCTCCGGTGGCCCGCCGAACTTGGCCTCGTAGGCCTTTAGAAACTCCGCCATCTGCGGAGACGTGTCGGGCGAGACCCAGGTATGCGTGACGAACGTAATGTCGCTGCCATACTCCGGGCCAAGCGCCTTGAACAGGCCCGGGTCGTCGTACGAGTCACCACCAACGATGGGCTGGGTGATGCCGGCCTCGCGCATCGTGCGGATGATAAGGCCCAGGTCCGGCATGTAGGAGGAAATGTAGAAGAAATCAGGCTGCTCAGGCAGGGCCTTCATTCGGGCAAGCTGGGCCGAGAAGTCGCCCGCGCCCTGGGTGTAAGGCTCTTCGAACACCACCGTGCCGCCCAGCGTCTTGAAGTGCTCAACGAAGTACAACCCGAGGTCCTTGGTGTACTGGATGAAATCATCCGTCACGACGTAGGCAGTCTGCCAGCCCTGCTCCCTGGCAAACTGCGCTCCGGCCGCGCCCATGGTCGTGTTCCACATGGACATCGTGAACTGCTTGTCGCCCAGCGCCTCAGACCCATAGAAGGGGGACGAAGCAGCGGGTGAGATGCCCACCAGGCCGGCTTCCTGTGCTGCCCGGCTGGCAGGGCCACCGAAGTCGAAGTCGCTTGGGGCGATGATCGCCTGCGCGCCCTGCTCGATGAGCTGCACCGCCGCGTTCCCAACGGTCACGGGATCGCTCTTGCCATCCAGGTTGATCAGCTCGAGCTTCTTGCCCAGGACGCCGCCCTTCTTGTTGATCTCCTCCACGGCCAGCTGGGCGCCCTTGAGCGCCGGCTCATCCAGCGGCGCCTGAATGCCGGTCAGGCACAGGGCCGCGCCGATCTTAATCGTCCCGCCGCTGGCAGCCGGTGCCCCGCCGCAGGCGGTCAGCAGCATGCTGAGGGTCAGGACACCAACCAACAACTTGAACGTGCTATGCTTCATGATCGTCCTCCTTTGTTGGAAAACTGTGTTTGGAAGCGTCAAGGGCGCTTCACAACCCAATTCGGGACAGGCGCTATATATGGGACCGACTTGGGCTGAGATTATAAGCGCCGAACAACCATCGCGCAAGCCACAATCCTTTCCAAGCCCGCCCTGCCGAGACGGTGGCTTTGATTGAATGAAAGAGCCGCTAACAAAGCGGCCTTAGCCTGTCCGTGAGATGGCCCCGGCCCGCGCGGCAGACCCCGGGGCGCTGCGACCTCTTTCAAAGAAGACCTCCGAGTTCTTCAAGAACTCGGAGGTCTGTGTCCTGGTGGGCGGGACAGGGCTCGAACCTGCGACCTCTGCTATGTCAAAGCAGTGCTCTAACCAGCTGAGCTACCCACCCGCGGGACATACATTATACCGAGTGCGCACGCATTTGGCAATCGGCGGGGGCCCGGGGATGACATTTTGCCCACCTGCATGGGGTGACATCTGCGACATCGGAGGGTGACACCCATGTCACCCGAATCATCACTAACCATCATCAACCGTCAACGCGAAGTGATCCACCTCAGTCGGCTTCGCCGGCGGCAGTGACCGCGGCCTCCGGCACGCGCGGTCGGGATGGTTGGGAAAAGGCTCCGATCCACACGCCGACCAGTACCAGCGCGCCGCCCAGGAGGAAGGCACCGTTTACGATCTCGCCTGCCAGCCAGCCCGCGAGCAGTACGGTCACGAAGGGCATCAAGACCGCCTGATACGCGGAGGCGGAAGCCGTCCAACGCCTGACGACATACACGAACAGGTAGAAGACGATCACCGAGCCCACCAGCACCAGGTAGCCAGTGGAAAGCCAGGTTGCCGGCAGCACCGGCAGCCTCCAGGATTCGCCGAAGAGCCGCGATGTCAGCAGCAGGATGGCGCTTCCAACGGCCATGCCCAGCGCGTTGGTGATGACCGGATCGGCGGAGGGCACCTTCTTGATGAGCACAAACGATTCTGCGAAGCAGGCTGCGCCCGCGACGATCGCCAACAACGCGAGGAGCGGCGTTGAGGCGGCGGGCTGCTCAAAGAACGCGTAGGCGATGCCCGCCAGGGCCAACAGCGCGCCAGCAATACCGCGCCAGCGAAACGCCTCCAGGCCGTGTAAGAAAGCGAAGAAGACGGTGAAGAGCGGCGTAAGGGCCAGGACAACCTGGGTCAGGCCGGCTTGGACGCTCTGCAACCCCCAGTAGAGGAACGCGTACCCGACACCGAAGCTGAGAACACCGTACATGACGATGCCCGTCAGAGCCCGGCCTCTGGGCATGGCACTCCGCTGGAGGGCGGCGATAGTCCAGAAGATCAGCGCGGCCGCGGCGAAGCGCAGGCCGGCTCCCCACAGGGGCGGCAGCTCGGCAACTGTGAAACGCACGGCGACCGCATTCGCACCGGCGAGCACGGTGCTGGTCATGTATGCGGCCAGAGTCCGTGCATCGGGCGTTGCGTTTCCCGTGGATCTCTGATCAATGGCCATGCTGCCTCCGGTTCCGCATTCCTTCTCGGAATAGTGTCTGACATTCAGACAACAGATGTGGGGGCAAATTGTACCTGTTTGGTGGACTTTCGGCGGACGGCCGCAATTGACGTGGCCACGGCCGGCCAGGCGGGGCCAGGAACTTAGAATGAATGTGCTATACTGATTCGCGTGCCCCCCATCATCCGTGCCTCGGATATCGGTTCGCATTTGTACTGCCGCCGCGCCTGGTGGTACCGCAA
>JAZDHO010000059.1:0-6081 GCA_043805815.1 Chloroflexota bacterium | reverse complement strand
TGAAAAGTCGCCGCGTTTGACGGCATCGTGGATCGCATCGGCCGCGATGCGCCCATATCCCAGCGCGATGCTGATACCCTCGCCGAAGACACCGTCGACGCCGGCGGCATCGCCGACCAGTACCACGCGCGGGACGCTGAGGGCGCCCCGTGAGCTGAACCAGCGGATAGGATGGCCCTGCAGCTCGAGCTCGTCGAGGGCGGCGCCGCGGCGCTGCATTTCGTCGGCCAGGGGCTGCTTCAGCGGCGGGCGCGCCTGATGCGCCAGCAGGTTGGTGTCGTATATGCCCCAGCAGCGCATGGGCTGGCCGTCCACCTGCGTCGGGAAGTCCCAGGTGTAGCCGGCGATGCCCAGCGGCACGGGGGCGAAGTCGAAGTAAGCGATGTCCGCGGCGTGTCCCTCGGCGCCCTTCGACTGCGCTACGCTCCGCTCAGGGCGATCGGACGGCGGGACGAGGACTTCCAGCGCGCGGGCGGTGTGGATCTTGGACTTCGGCAGGATGCAGCGCCGGGTGATGCCGTTCGAGCCATCCGCGCCCACGACAACGGCGGCCTCGAAGGCACCAGCATCCGTGTCGACGAGAACCGAGTCAGGGCGCGGTTCCACCCGGAGGGCGGTCACGCCTTCACGGATCTCTATGCCCAGTGTGCGTGCCTTGGCGGCCAGCCAGGCATCAAACTCGTCACGGCGGATGATGCGCAGGGCGTGCGCCTTGCGCAGGGCCATGACCAAGCCACTGCCGGCGAAGTCGAGATGGGTCGCGGCCGCGTCCACGTGAGGGACTTCGCGGACGTCCAGACCAAGCCGCTGGAGGATGATCTCCGCGTCGGCGGTCAGGGCGCCGGCGCACAGCTTGTGGCGTGGGTAGTGCGCCTTTTCGAGGACCAGGATGCTCGGCGTGAGCTCAGGGACCAGCTGCGCGAGATGTAGCGCGGTGGAAAGGCCCGCGGGTCCACCGCCGAGGATGAGTACGCTGGGAGGCACGGAGGGATTCAACCACACTTGTGCGTTGCGGCCCAGTGCGGGCAATCATCGGAGTGACAGCGTGCCGAGGTCAGGCGCCGCGCCACATCCGCAGGCGCCGGGGGATCGCTTTTTGCCTACGGTATAATCCGTGCGCAATCCCCAAACGGCAAGTCAAACCACAATCCAAGAAGCCCCAATGCCGAAATCGACCTTCCAAGAGATCATCCTGAAGCTGCAGCAGTTCTGGGCCGACCACGGCTGCCTGATCGCGCAGCCGTACTACACGCAGGTGGGTGCGGGGACGATGAACCCGGTAACGTTCCTGCGCGTGCTCGGACCGGAGCCGTGGAATGCAGCGTACGTCGAGCCGTCGGTGCGTCCGGACGACGGCCGCTACGGCGAGAATCCGAACCGGTTTCAGCTGCATACGCAGTACCAGGTGATCCTGAAGCCCGATCCCGGGAATCCGCAGGAGCTCTACCTTGAGTCGCTCAAAGCCCTGGGGATCGACCCACTGAAACATGACATCCGTTTCGTTGAAGACAACTGGGAGCAGCCGGCCATCTCCGCCTGGGGCCTGGGCTGGGAGGTGTGGCTCGACGGGCAGGAAATCACGCAGTTCACGTACTTTCAGCAGATGGGGGGCGTGACGCTCGATCCGGTGCCGGTGGAGATCACCTACGGGCTCGAGCGCATCCTGATCGCCCTCAACAACGCGAAGGCGATCTGGGACGAGCCGTGGGGGGCGAACGTCAGATATGGCGACATCCGCCAGCGCGAGGAGTTCGAGCATTCCAAGTACTACTTCGAGACGGCCGACATCGGGCGGGTGCGCAAGATGTATGACCTGTTCTCGGCGGAAGCGGATGCCTGCCTGGCCGCAGGACTGGTGCTGCCGGCCCATGATTACGTGCTGAAGTGCTCGCACTCGTTCAACATCCTGGATACACGCGGCGCCATCAGCGCGGCGGAGCGGCAGGCGTTCTTCAAGCGGATGCGGGCCCTGGCGCGCGGCGTAGCCGAGGCCCATGTGGAGCAAAGGCAGGGGCTTGAGTTCCCGCTACTTAAGGAGGCCGCACCGAGAGAGGCCATCCAGCCCGCGTTTCCCGAAGCGGTTGCGGGACCGGCCGACTGTGTGCTGGAGATCGGCGTGGAGGAGCTGCCGGCAGACGACATTACCACGGGCGTGGAGGCGCTGCGCAAGGCATTCGAGGACGAGGTGCTTGCGGCCCACGGCCTGGCGCACTCTGCGCTGGAGGTGTTCGGCACGCCGCGCAGGCTGGTCGTTCTCGTCTCCGACCTCGCAGCGCGCGAGCCGGATAGCCAGGTGGAGCTCCGCGGCCCTCCCGAATCAGCCGCCTTTGACAAGGAGGGCAAGCCGACGCAGGCACTGCTGGGATGGAGCCGCAAGAACCAGATCGACCTGCCGGCCGAGGAGCTTACTCGTGACAGGCTGGTCCGGGAAATCAGCGGCGGACGCTACATCACTTGGCGCAAGGGGAACCTGGGTTCGCCGACCCCCTCCCTGCTGGCAACACTGATCCCGAATGTGATCTCCAAGATCAAGTTCGAGAAGTCGATGCGTTGGAACGACTCAGGCGTGTCGTTCTCGCGGCCCATACGCTGGATCGTGGCGATGTACGGTGAGACCGTCATACCCTTCGAATACGCGGGCGTGCCTTCTGGCAGCACTACGCGCGGCCTGCGCCCGAATGATTCACCGCAGATCGAGATCCGTTCCGCCGGCCAATACCTGGACGAGATGCAGCGCGCCGGGATCGTGCTGGGAGCTGACGAGCGCAAGGCCTCCATCCGGGAGCAGGTACAGCGCGCGGTATCACTTGCGGGGGCCGAGGTGTTGCTCGAGGAGGACCTGCTGACGGAGGTGGCCAACCTGGTCGAGAAGCCGACCGCTGTGCTGGGCAACTTCAACGCAGCGTTCCTGCAGCTGCCGCGCGAAGTCCTTGTCTCCGTGATGAAGAAGCAGCAGCGGTATTTCCCGATCGAGAAGGATGGGAAGCTGATGCCCAACTTCGTGGCCATCCGCAACGGCGACGACCAGTACTTGGACCTGGTGCAACAGGGCAATGAGCACGTCCTGGGGGCACGCTTCGCGGACGCCGATTTCTTTGTGCGTGAGGACCTGAAGCAGCCACTGGAGGCCTACCGTCCGCAACTTGAGGGACTGACCTTCCACACAAAACTGGGCTCGATGCTGGACAAGACCGGGCGGATCCAGAAGCTGGTGAACGATCTGATCCCGATGCTGGGCCTGGAGAAGGAAGAGGCGGTCTTCGCCCGGCGGGCAGCCTCACTGTGCAAAGCCGACCTTGTCACCAAGATGGTGACCGAGATGACGTCGCTGCAGGGTGTCATTGGTCGAGAGTACGCGGTAAGTGCAGGGGAACACCAGGCGGTGGCCGATGCGATCGGCGAGCAGTATCAAGCGACGCCCAGGTCGCAGGCTGGTCTGGCGCTGGCGCTGGCAGACCGACTGGACTCGCTGGTGGGGCTGTTTGGCGTGGGCCTGGCGCCGACCGGCGCCAAGGATCCCTTCGGCCTGCGGCGCGCGGCGCTGGGCGTTGTACAGCCGCTTCTTGAGCATGAGCGCGAAATGGACCTGGTCAGGGCGATCGAGAAAGCGGCCAAATTGCAGCCGGTCGCTGTGGGCGCAAAGGGCCAGGCCCAAGTGTTGGATTTCATTGCCGTGCGCCTGGCAGTGCTGCTCAAGGAAGCGGGGCACCGCTACGACGTCGTGGATGCGGTGCTGGCCGAACAGGCAGCCAATCCCGCCGGCGCCGCCCGCAGCGTGCAGCAGCTGCAGGCGTGGGTGAGGCGCGAGGATTGGAGGACCATCCTGCCGGCCTTTGCCCGGTGCGTGCGCATCACGCGCGACCAGAAGAAGACTTTCAGCGTTGACTCCAAGGTCCTGGCGGAGCAACAGGAGAAGGGCCTGTTCCGCGCCCTGCAGAAAGCGGAGGCGGCGTTGCGCGCTGCTGTGCGGCGGGACCCAGACAGCCTGCTCGAGGCCTTCGTGCCGATGATCCCGGCGGTCGATGGCTTCTTCGATAAGGTGCTGGTGATGGAGAAGAGCAAGGCCGTGCGCGAGAACCGGTTGGGGCTCCTGCAGCGGATCGCCGCCCTGGCACGGGGAATTGCAGACCTCTCCAAACTGGAGGGTTTCTAGCGGCCCGGCATGCGGCTGCCTGCCAAAGTGGCATAACGCGTGGCGGCCGACTTCGTTTCAATGGATGGAACACCGTGAAGTGGGGGCGCCCGTCCGGCGCGACCTCAATCGGGCCTGACGAGACGAGCCTGATCCGGAGAGCCCAATCCGGGGATGCAGGCGCCTTTGGGCGCCTGTACGACGCATGCGTAGATCGCATCTACCGGTACATCTTCTTCCGAGTCACGGACCGGGAAATCGCCGAGGACCTGACCTCGGAGGTGTTCCTGAAGGCCTGGGAGAATCTACACCGGTACAGACCCGGCGGGCCGTTCATGGCCTGGCTGTACACCATCGCGCGCAACACGGTGATCGACCATTACCGCACCCGCAAGCGCAGCGTGTCACTGGACGAAACGGTCATCAAGCACGATCTGCGGCTCGAGGAAGAGGTGGACCTGCAGCATGAAGTGGAGACCCTGAAGCGAGCCATGCAGTACCTGACCGACCAGCAACGTGAGGTCCTGACACTCAGATTTCTGGTTGAGCTGAATACAGAGCAGATCGCGGGGCGGATGCGCAAGAGCAAAGGCGCCGTGCGGGCTCTGCAAATGCGAGCGCTGCAAGCGCTGGCAAGAGTGATGAACGACGACGGAAGGCAAGAGACATGAGCGAGATCGATGCCATTCTGGATGATTGTCTGCGACGCGTGACCACGGATGGCCAGAGCGTGGAGGAGTGCCTGAGGCGCTATCCTGCGCACGCGGCTGAGCTCAGGCCACTGGTGGAAGCCGCGCGGCGACTGCACGGCCTGACTGCCGTGACGCCCTCGTACGCCTGCAGGGTGATCGGCCGGGCGAAGCTGATGGCGCACGCCGAGGCGGGACGGACCCGAACGCCCCGTGGAGTTCAGGCCGCGTGGCGGTTAGCGGCCGCGGTCATGGTGTTGGTGGTGGTGATGCTCCTGAGCACCACCGCCCTTGCGCAGGCCGCGCTGCCCGGTGAGCCACTGTACGGCTGGAAGCTCACCAGCGAGAACTTATGGCGGGCGGTGTCCCCCGATACCCTCAGCGTTGACCTGACGCTGGCGGAACGGCGAGCGACGGAGTTGACGAGCGTGGACCGCGATCCCCGCGGCGAGGGCCGCGCAAGGGATGAGTTCCACGAAGTCCTGACTCGGCTTGAAGCGGCGAAGGATTCCGAGAACGGGCCGAGGATCGACAAGGCGCTGATCGCCCACCAGAAGAGACTTTCGGAGGCGGGCATGCGCGACAGAAGACTGGACGACCTAGTGCGGGAGAAGGGGAAGAAGCAATAGGCTGATTCGATAAAGCTTCCGCACATGTCGGAATTCATCGATGCTTGAAGTATCGCCCATGCACTGTGGCAGCCTCAACCGTGATCCGCCTGCCGCGTGAGGCAGGCAGTCACCCGGAGGCGAAGGAGGCAGTATGTCGAAGTGGGTCGTTCTCGGTCTTCTGGCTGCCATTGCTCTGGGGCTTGGTCTGTGGGTAGCCATTGACCCCGAGGCCCGGAGGGGGGCGGCGCAGACGTGGACCCAGAGCAATGCCGGTGACCTGCTGGCGCCGATCGCGGGCGCATTCAAGGACCTCGCCGACTCAGTGGGAGGGCTTTGGTCAGCCAGTGCAATCCGCATTGAAGTACCCAGGATTGAGTTGCCGCGCTAGAGCCCCGACCTGAAGGCCAATTCACGCAGGCGACCGCCGCGCGGCAGCGTCTTAATCGGATGCCGGCGGATCAGAGGCACCGGCGGATACAGGCGACCTGGTTCAATCCGCTGAGGCGGCTGGAGATTTCACGCTGCACCTCATTCCGGTAAGAAGAACACAAGGGCGGCCATCTTGGCCGCCCTTGTGTTAATTCCAGCAACCTCGCAGGAGTGCGCCAGCGCAGGGTTCCTCTACGGTCCCTGCGAAACGAGGGGTGTC
>JAZDHO010000058.1:0-6719 GCA_043805815.1 Chloroflexota bacterium | reverse complement strand
GCAACCGGGTTCACCGCGGACCAGGGCAGAAGCAACCTGTTCGTCCTGCAGCGGGTCGAGATCCGCGCCGCGGAGGATGCCAGGACCATCACGCGCTTTCTGCCGTGGCACGGCGATCCATCCTTCCTGCCGCCCTTCACTCCAACGCCAACCACGCGACCGACGCGCACTCCGATTCCCACCTACACGCAATATCCCACCAAGACGCCAGCGCCGTCAGCCTCCCCTTGAGGTCGAAACAAAGACGACCCGCGGAAATCCAGCCAATCGAGCAGAATCAGCGGCTACGGAAGCAGCAGATGGAAGAATTGGAGCCGAGATGAGATTCAAGTATTGGGCTGCGCTGGCACTCGCACTCGTGTCCGCCTGCACACCAACGGACAGCGGCATTGAGGGCTACATTACGGCCGGACCGGCCTGTCCGGTGATGCAGGCGGATGTGCCCTGCCCCGATCAGCCCTATGCAGGGACTCTGACCATCCTGGCGGAGAACGGCCGGACCAAGGTTACCGCGGTGACTGCGGATTCGTCGGGATACTTCAGGGTGGCGCTCGCGCCCGGTACCTACATCGTTCACCCGGAGGCACCTGGAGTGCTGCCCCGGGGGGTTGATGTCATCGTGAGGGTCCTGCCGAATCAATTCACTCGCCAGGATATCGTGTACGATACAGGAATTCGCTGATCACGGCTGCAGGCGGTCGTAGAAATCGCCCGGCAGTTCCCCCAGCGCGTAGATGCGAACGTATTCGATCCCATTCAACCAGATGGTCTTCTCGGGCGAGGCCCCCTCGAGGGCACGCATCACATTGGGCGGCGAGTTCCGGCCGTGCTGCAAGGCGTAGTAGATCACCAGGTAGTCCGATTTGCGCAGGATCTCCTGCAGCTGCGGAACGTTCTCGGCGTCGGTGTACACTGTCTTGAGCGGCTCGGTCGCCCCACTGTAGAAGTAGGAGAATGGGCCCCGCCCGTAGAAGGCCATGGCGGTCGAGTTGGCAGCCCCTGGCCTGTGATCCAGGTACGAGGCTGCCAGATCCAGCGCCTCCCCGTACCCGAAGTTCGGATTCTGGTGTCCTGCTTCCAGTGCCTCCATGATGGGGCTGTAGTAGTTGTAGTAGTAAGGAAAGAATGGCAGCGCGCTGCCCACCTGCAGGATCACTGCCATGCCCACGAGCAGCGCCGGTAGAAGCCGCACGATTCCCGTACCAAGGCGGCCCGCCCAAGGCCTCGCGGTCTCCGCAAACCCGACCGCGGCCAGGATATCCAATGCGGCATAGGAAGCCAGGACGTAGTGCGCGGAGTTCCTTCCGCTTGCGACCCCGAACAGCACGATGAAGAGCGTGCCCACCAGGAAGATCGTGAGCAACACGAGGCGTCGTCCGCGATCCATCCTGCACAGCGCAGTAGCGGCAAGGACCACGCCGAGCCAGACAACCGGAGTCGTCCTCCAAAGCATGGACTGAACATACAGGGTGACATCCAGCAGCCGCGGCTGGAACCGGGCGGATGACTCAACCGATGCGGCAGAGAGCCGTGCGCCCTCGAAGGCATAGCTGAAGGCGTTGCCAAAGACCTCACGCAGCATTTTGGCCGGGGCGACCCACATTCCTGGCCAGAGCAGCACGTAGACGGCTACCAGCGTCAACAGCCATACTCCGACGTCTCTGATGCTCCAGACGATGCGGGGCTTCGACCCATCCTGCCCGTGGTACGCGGCTCCGAGAAGAAACAGCAGGCCTGCGACCGGAAGGATGACCAGTGAAGACGATTTGGTCAGCTGGGCAAGGCTGGCGGCCACGGCGGAAATGACGAGCATGCGCCAATTGCGATCGTGGAAGGCGTGCACCATCAGGGCCAGGACCGAGACGAGAACGAAGAGCGTCATGATGCCTTCGTGATTGAGCAGCCGCGAATGTCCCAGGAAGAAGGGATCAAAGGAGACTAGCAGGACGGCGATTAGCGCGGAGCGCTCGTCAAGCAGCCGGCGCAGGAGCAGAAACACGATTGCCAGCAATGCGACGATCAGCAGCACCTGGAGCACGCGTGCGGTCGCGAGCAATCCCAGTGGCGTTCGGTCATGTGAAAGGAGGAACTGCTCCAGGCTGTCCTTGTAGACATCGAAATAGCCCTGCCCCAGGCCTCTGTACTGCGGGAAGTAGAGCAGCATCGCCGTGGCAATGATCCACATGGTCGTGACCGCCGGATGGTAGTCGTAGACCGTGTTCACGAAATCGCGCTGCCCCAGCGCGTAGTAGAAATTCGATCCAGATGTGAGCCAGTAGGGCTCATCAACCGTCGCAAAGAGGTCGATCCCGACCAAGCGGGGGATCAACGTCAACGCAATGAGGGCCAAAACAATAGCGAAGATGCCTTTGGACGATCGCACGGGAGGCATTATACCTGTCGGATTCGTTGACGCCACAACGCACTTGACAGCGCCTCACTTTGGATGATAATTGGGCTCACGTAGAAAGGCGTTGACGGAGGAAAGTACGCCGGGGAAAGCCGACAGAGAATCCGGGAGATGCGTTGAGATCCCGGTACGGTGGAGACCGGCCGAAGTTCCCTCCCCAGCCGTCTGAGTGAACGGTGGCGCACACCCGGTAGTTCAGGCCGCAGCCTCAGCGTTAGCAGAGGAGCTGATGTCCGTCAGCGCAGAGCGAGCCGCATGCGGCTAATGTGGGTGGTACCGCGGGAACTCCCTCCCGTCCCATTTTGGGACGGGAGGATTCTTGTTGTGAGGTATCGAGGTCACGGTGGGTGCCCGCATTGAGGCGCTGCCCACTCCACCCTCTAAGCGGAGGCAGGACATGTTTGATGGACTGAGAGAAATTGAGAAGGCCGCCTTGGAGAGCCTGGCGGCGGCCCAGGACGGACCGGCGCTCGAGGCCTGGCGCGTCAGCCACCTGGGGCGCAACTCCCCGTTGATGCAGGCCTTTGCCGCGCTGGCGGGGCTTTCCAAAGAGGAGCGGCCTGCCGTGGGACAGGCTGCGAACCGGGCAAAGCTCGCGCTGGAGGCTGCCCTGGATGACAAGTCAACGGAACTCAGGCGGCGGGAGATGGAGCACTCGCTGGCCGAAAGCCAGCTTGATGTTACGCTGCCCGGCAGGCCTATCCATCGCGGGCGGCTGCATCCATCGACACAGCAGCTGCGTCGTGTCCTTTCCATCCTGGCCGACATGGGCTTTCAGGTCTACACCTCGCCGGAGGTCGAGACCGACGAGGTCAATTTCCAACTGTTGAACTTCCCGCCGCATCACCCGGCGCGCGAGATGCAGGATTCCCTGTATATCGAGACGCCCGAGCGCGGCGATAACCCGATGCTGCTCCGGACTCACACTTCGCCCGGCCAAATTCGCGCCATGCGCGAATTTTCGGCCAGGAATCCCAAGAGTCCGCCGCCGATCCGGATCGCGCTCCCAGGCATGTGCTTCCGCCACGAGCAGATCACCGCTCGCTCCGAGGTCCAATTCAACCAGGTGGAGGGCCTGGCCGTCGGGCAGCACATCACTTTCAGCGACCTGAAAGGCACTCTGACCGATTTCGCCCGCCGCATGTTCGGACAGCATGCGCGCGTACGCTTCCGTGCCTCCTACTTTCCGTTCACCGAGCCGTCGGCCGAGATGGACGTCGAGTGCTTCGTGTGCGGCGGAAAGGGCTGCGCCGTGTGCAAGGGTTCTGGTTGGCTGGAGATCCTCGGCTCCGGTATGGTCCATCCGGTTGTGCTGCAGAACGGCGGCTATGATCCGCGGCGCTACACCGGCTTCGCGTTCGGAATGGGTCCCGAGAGGCAGCTGATGCTGCGCTACCGCATCGAGGACATCCGATATTTCTGGGGAAACGACGTGCGTTTCCTCGAGCAGTTCTAGGAGGCGGGAATGAAGCTGCCCATTTCCTGGTTGAAGGATTTCATCGATCTCAAGGGCCTCCCGGTCGAAGAGATCGCCCGCGAATTGACGCTGGCGGGCCTGGAGGTTGGCGAGATCATTTATGCCGGGCTGCCAATGCCTGAGCTCGAAACGGGCCAGCCGCACGAGTTCAGGACCCGCGGCATCGCCTGGGACAGGGATAAGATCGTGGTGGCCGAGGTCCGTGAGGTGATGCCGCATCCGAATGCAGACCGGCTGACACTGCTGGACCTGTACGACGGGCAGCAGCAACACACGGTGCTAACGGGCGCGCCCAACATCTTCCAGCTCAAAGGCCAGGGCAAGCTCGCCAAACCCCTCAAGGTGGCCTACGCCAGGGAAGGCGCCACCTTGTATGACGGCCACGCGGATGGCCTGCAGCTGATGACGCTCAAGCGCGCCAAGATTCGCGGCGTGGAATCATACTCGATGGCCTGCTCGGAGAAAGAGCTCGGCATCTCCGATGACCACGAGGGCATCATCCTGCTGGATGCCGATGCCCCGGTGGGCAGGCCGCTCGCGGACTACATAGGCGACGCGGTGCTCGACATCGAAATCCTGCCGAACATGGCGCGCAACGCCAACGTACTTGGCGTGGCGCGCGAACTGGCGGCGCTGACAGGGCGCAAGCTGAACCAGCCGCAGCCCATGTACAAGACACGCGGTTCGCCGGTGAAGCCGCTCGTGTCAATCCAGATCACGGAGCCGGAGCTCAATCCCCGCTTCGTCCTTGGATTGATCCGTGATGTGCGCATCGGGCCAAGCCCGTACGAGGTGCAGCGCCGGCTCAAGCTCGCCGGCATGCGCCCCATCAACAGCATTGTGGATGCCACCAACTACGCCATGCTTGAGCTCGGGCAGCCGCTGCACGCCTTCGACTTCGATGCGCTGCAGAGGCGGGCCGCCAAGGGCCGGATCAAGATCATCACCCGCACCGCGAAGGAAGGCGAGATGCTGGAAACGCTGGATGGCATGCGGCGGACGCTGTCACCGCTCAACGTGCTGGTTTGCGACGAGATGGGGCCCCTTTCCATCGCGGGCGTGATGGGCGGAATGCAATCGGAGGTCACTGCAAGCACGAAGAACGTCCTGCTGGAAGGCGCAGCCTGGAATTACATCAACATCCGTCGCACGGCCAGGCAGCACAACCTGCCATCGGAAGCCTCGTTCCGCTTCTCGCGCTGCGTGCACCCGGCGCTGGCGCTTGCCGGCGTGCAGCGCGGACTGCAGTACATGTCATTGTGGTCGGGCGGCTCCGTCGCCCCGGGGTTGGTGGATGAATACCGGCTGAAGCCCAGGGCAGCCAGCGTGACCTTCACGCCGGCCGACGTCAGGCGGCTTCTGGGCATCGAGCTCCGGCCCGAAGAGATCGTGCGCCGGCTGCGGGCTCTGGAGTTCAAGTGCAAGCTGCAGACACCACCCAAACGCGGCAAGGGCGGCGAAAAGGCGGCATCTCCAAACACGCGGATCACTGTGACAGCACCGCCCCACCGCCTGGACATCGGTGAGGGCATCATCGGGCTGGCCGACGTGATGGAGGAGCTCGCCCGCCTGGTCGGATATGACCGCATACCCTCCACGAACATGGCGAATGCGCTGCCGCCACAGATCGGCAACCCGACTAACGAATGGGAGGAGCGTCTGCGGGATCTTCTGTCTGGCCTGGGATTCACGGAGGTGGTCAGCTATCGGCTTACCTCCCCCGAGCGGGAAGCCAAGATCGGGGTATCGGGAGGGCACCTGCGCATCGCCAATCCGGTGGCGCCGGAGCGGAGCGTGCTGCGCCGAAGCCTGCTGGCGTCTGTGCTGGATGACCTTGAGCGCAACGTCCGCTGGAGCGACAGCCTGGCGTTCTTCGAGATCGGACCGGTTTTCGAGCCGGGGGGCAACGACCTGCCGCGCGAGCACCGCAGACTTGCCCTGGCCATGACGGGACTTCGCCATGCCGCTGCATGGGACATGGCAGAGGCATCCGCCTACGACGTCTACGATCTCAAGGGGCGGCTGGAGCTGCTGTTACGCGGATTGCGCCTCAGCGAAATATCTTTCACCGCGGCGCCGGCCGTCCAGCACCTGCACCCGGGCAAGGCCGCAGAGATCACCGCGCACGGCCGAACCGTGGGCGCGTTTGGCGAACTGCACCCGATGACCAGGGAACGATACGACCTCGGTCAGTCTGCCGTGCTGGTGGCGGAAGTGGATCTGGATGCGCTGCGCCAGATCGAGGCACCTTATCAGATCGCGCCCGTGGCCGAATTCCCACCAGTGCTGGAAGACATCGCCATCATCGTGGATGAGTCGATCCCCGCAGCACGCGTCGAGGCGCTCATCCGCGAGGCAGGCGGGCCGGCGCTCGTGAACGTGCGCCTATTCGACTTGTACCGCGGCGAGCAGATCGGGGCAGGCAAGAAATCGCTGGCATACGGCCTCACGTATCAAGCAGCAGACAAGACTCTGACCGATGGCGAGGCTGCGGCCGTTCGCAACAAAGTCGTGAAGCGTCTGGAGCAGGAACTGGGTGCCACCCTGCGAGGGTAGCAGTCAGCTGATGTCGCCGGGCCACCGTGCGCCGAATGCGAGCCTGGAGTACAATGAACCAACCCTAGTATTCACGGAGAAGAGATCATGGACAATCGAACGAAAGGCATTATCGCCACAGGCGCCGCAGTGCTTCTGTGCGGTTGCCCAGGCCTGTTCTTGTGCCTCTTCGGCGGTCTCGCAGCCGCGGGCGCACCGGTGACAACCGAATGGCAGGGTGTCACCAACACCGCACCGATGGAATCGACCACTGCCTTCGCCCTATTGTGCGTGGGC
>JAZDHO010000057.1:0-2456 GCA_043805815.1 Chloroflexota bacterium | reverse complement strand
CGCACACTCGAATGGGATTACACCACCGATGAACTCAAGGTGATTGACCAGCGCCGCCTGCCGGGGGAACTGGTCGTCGTCTCGTTGCGCACCTGCCAAGAAGTAGCCGAAGCTATCCGCAATATGACTGTGCGCGGCGCGCCGGCGATTGGGGCGGCGGCAGCTTTTGGATTGGCGCTAGCGGCGCGTGAATCAAAAGCCCCAGACAACGCAAGGCTCTTGGCAGACCTGGAATCTGCTGGGAAAACCCTGCTTGCTTCCCGCCCAACTGCAGTTAACCTGGCCTGGGCCGTGGAACGTGTCTTGCGCGTCTCTCGCGCCGTGATCGGTTCTGTGAATGATTTGCGCGCCCGCGTGCTTGCCGAAGCTCAACAGATTGCCGATGAAGATGTGGAGATCAACAAGCGCATGGCAGCGTTCGGTGTAGTTTTAATCGACGACGGAGATACCGTCATTACTCACTGCAACACCGGCGCGCTGGCAACGGTGGATTGGGGCACGGCGCTGGGCGTTATCCGCATGGCGCACGAACAGGGCAAGCGCGTTCACGTGTTGGTGGACGAGACCCGTCCGCGCTTACAGGGCGCGCGGCTGACGGCCTGGGAGTTGGAACAGTACGGCATCCCGTATGAGATCATCTGCGATAACATGGCTGGTCATTTCCTGCGCACAGGCCAGGTACAGAAAGTCTTCTTCGGCGCGGACCGAGTGGCTGCCAACGGCGACGTGGCCAACAAGATCGGCACGTACATGCTGGCGCTGGCTGCCCACGATAACAGCGTGCCGGTCTACTCGGTTGCGCCAACATCCAGCATTGACCTTTCGCTGGCGCACGGCGGGTTGATCCCCATCGAGGAACGCCCTCAAGATGAAGTTTTGGAGATACAATTCAAGGGTGAGCCTGTCGCCCCGGCGGGAGCCAAAGCCCGCAATCCGGCTTTCGACGTGACGCCCAACCGTCTCATCACCGCCATCGTCACCGAGAATGGGATTGTGCGACCACCGTTCGACTTGAATTTACCGAAGGTGATCGCCTGCGTCGCTGCCGGTGGATGAATCCACCGGCTAAGGCTGCGAAGTCGGCTGAAGCCGACTGTTCACTGATGACTGATTACTGAATACTGAAATCTTGGAAGGACTACTGAATGGATATCCTCCTTACCGGCTCTGTCGCCTATGATTACCTGATGACCTTCCCCGGCTTGTTCAAGGAGCAAATCCTACCCGACCGGCTGGAGGAGATCAGCCTGTCGTTCCTGGTCGATTCCATGTCCCACCAGCGCGGCGGCGTGGCCCCGAACATTGCCTACACCATGGCCCTGCTCGGCGAGCGCCCGCGCTTAATGGCGACGGTTGGCGAGGATTTCGAGGAATACCGCGCCTGGCTGGAAGAGAAAGGCGTGGATACTACTCTGATGAAGGTCGTTCCCGGCGTGTACACCGCCTCGTTTTTCGCCACCACGGACCAGGTCAACGCGCAGATCGCCTCATTCTCGCCCGGGGCGATGGGATTCGCGGCGCAGCAGACCATTGCTGAGGTGCGGCCGAGTCCCGACCTGGTGGTTGTCTCACCCAACGACCCGGCGGCGATGAAGAACTTTGCAGCCGAGTGCCGTGAGTTGAAAATCCCTTATCTCTACGATCCTTCCCAGCAGGTGTTACGCCTCGAGGGTTTCGAGCTGGCGCGGGATTTGGAGTGTGCGCATTTCCTGTTCGTCAACGATTATGAGTTCGAGTTGATTTCCAAGAAGACCGGTCACGACCTGGCTGCCATGCTCAAGCACGTGGACGTGCTGGTCATCACGCGCGGGGCGGACGGTTCGTCCGTTTACGCCGAGGAAAGAGAGTACAATGTCCCGGTCGTCCCGCCGGAGCGCATCGTTGACCCAACCGGCGTGGGGGATGCCTTCCGCGGTGGGTTCCTGACCGGTTACGCCCACGGCTGGAGTTGGGTACTGTGCGCGCAGGTGGGCGCGCTGGCCGCCACCTACTGCCTGGAGCAGAAAGGGCCGCAGAATCATTCATATACCCGCGCGGAGTTCGTGGCACGCTTTCGGAAACATTTTGATGATAGGGGCAAGTTAGACAAGTTATTAGAGAGCAGAGAATAGAGAATAGAGAGTAGAGAGTAGAGAGTAGGGAGTAGTATCTCCTGCTTCACTGATCTCTAATCTCTAATCTCTAGTCTCTAATCTCTAATCTCTTGAAAAAAAGGAGAAACAGATGAGCAACTTTGACATCAAAGATATCAACCTCGCCGAGGGCGGCCGGCGGCGGATCGAATGGGCCGAGCACGAGATGCCCGTCCTGCGCATGATCCGTGAGCGCTTCAAAAAAGAACAACCGCTGAAGGGCGTGCGCCTCTCGGCCTGCCTGCACGTCACCACCGAGACGGCCAACCTGGCGCGCACCCTGCACGAAGGCGGCGCGGACCTGGTGCTGACCGCCTCCAACCC
>JAZDHO010000056.1:0-6605 GCA_043805815.1 Chloroflexota bacterium | reverse complement strand
TATCGAATCTACGCGCGCTTGCTGCCCCTCAAACAAGACCTGACGGCGGTGACTGCCCTCGGCGCGAAATCGATGCAGCCCGGGACCTTGAAAGATCTGGGTCCCCTGCTGCAGAGGACGCGCGCCGATCTGGCCGCCATGAAGGCGGAGCTCGCGCCGCTCTTTGGGCTGACGCGGCGTTTGGGATGGATCCCGGTCTACGGCGGCGATCTGAAATACGCCGAGGACATGCTCGCGACGGCAGCGGGCACAACCGACGCAGCCCAGCGGATCTATCAGGTAGCGATGCCGATCTGGGATGCGCTGCAACAGAAGCAGGATCTCGGCGCGCCACAATTGACGCGGATGCTGATCGATACCCAACCGGCGCTGCTTGAGGCGCGGGCGGCCCTGGAGCAGGCCATCACAAGCCGGCAGCGGATCATCGATGCCGACCTGCGTCCTGGCACGCGCAGCCTGCTGCGGCGCCTCGATCCATACCTCACATCGTTGGACGGCGGGCTGGCACTGGCGCTGTCCGTCCCGGGCCTCCTTGGCGCGACCGACACCGGGCCGAAGACTTATCTGATCCTGGTGCAGAACGAGGACGAGCTGAGGCCGACCGGCGGCTTCATCACTGCCGTGGGGAAAGCTGTCGTGCGCAACGGCGAAATCATGGACCTGACGATCCAGGATTCCTACGAGGTGGACGACATCAACAAGGCGTATCCTGCCGCGCCCTGGCAGATGCAGAGCTTTATGAACATTCCGATCATGGTCTTTCGGGATGCCAGTTGGTTCACCGACTACCCGACAGCTGTACGCTGGGCGGAGTATCTGTACGCGTACACCAATTCCTATTCCGTTGACGGAGTGATTGCCATCGACCAACATGTGCTGGAGAAGGTGTTGTCGGTAACCGGGCCCGTCTACGTCGGTGAGATCGCCGCCACCGTGACCGCCGACAACATGCGGACGGTGATGCGCGCCCAGAAGGTTCCGCCTCCGCCGGAGCAACGCGACCCGGAATGGCATCGCAAGCAATTCATGAATCCCATCTCCGCCGCGATCTTGCAGAGGTTGTCCTCGGGCGAAGGCATCTCCTGGGAGCGGTTGCTGAAGGCCATGATGGCCGAGCTCGATGGGCGGCATATTCTGGTCCAACTCGACGATCCCACCCTGAGCGGTCTGCTCGCCGAGCGCGGCTGGGACGGCGCCGTGCGCAATCCTGGGGGTGATTTCCTGATGGTGGTGGATACCAACATGGGCTACAACAAGACCAGCGCCGTCGTCAGCTCGAAGCTGATGTACGACATCGATCTGGCGGACACGGCCGCGCCGCGCTCCAGACTTTCCGTGTTCCACCGCAACGACGCGGCGGGTCCGGCCGGCCCTTGTGAGCAGAGGCCATCCGTCCCGGATAGAACCGCTGTGGAGGCCTGGTACGCGATCGACCGCTGCTACTACGACTATCTGCGCGTGTACCTGCCGGCTCGAACGCAGTTGACCGCTGCAACGCCGCACACGGTGACGCGGGATGAGATGGTAATGCTGGAGGCTGATGTCCCTGCCAGGGTCGACATCCTCGAAGAGAGCATCGGGAATGTCCAGGGGTTTGGCACGCTGCTGGTCGTGCCCATTCAAGGAAGCCTCCAAACCGACTTTCACTACAGCCTGCCCGCCTCCGTCCTTCAGGCGGGCACTCGGGCCGGGGAGCTCGTATACACGCTCAAAATCCAGAAACAGGCAGGCACGGCAGCTGTACCGGTGGCGGTGCGCGTGCACCTGCCCCATGGCGCGCACGTCGAATCGGCTGCCCCGGGCTCCGTCCAGCAGGGGGACGATTTACTCTTCGATCTGGATCTGAGAACAGACATCGGAGTCCGCATTGAGTTCCGGCCCTAATCCGAACAGATTCCGGAATCCCCGGCACGTTTCGCTGATAGAGTCAGCGTGACTGATACTTCGAAAAGGAGTTCAAAATGAATACCAGGATACGATTCCTACTGGCATTGGCGCTGTTCGCGGCGATAGTCATCGCCGCGATTGGGGCACCCGCCTGGGCCGATAGACTGAACATCGGTGCTCAGGCGCCTTCTGCCGGCGGCTTGCAGGCCAACATGCCGGTCGGAAGTAGGCCCCAGGGAACTGTGGTCACCACAGGCCCTGTGATTCCGGTCACAGGCGGCCAGGCGGTGACGGTGGCGAGCTGCGCTACTGTGCAGGTCAAGACGCCACCTGACGGCGTGGAGTACACGGCCTCTGTGGTTTCCGCAGAGTCTCTCCCCGTAGTCCTGCCCGGAAATCTCATCAGTTGCGCCATCAAGGTTGAGGCCAAGCCCGGCGCCAGCCTCGGCGCCGAGGTCCTGGTGTGCTTCCCAGTCCCTCCTACCGGAGCGGGGTTCGCTTACCAGCATGATGGGGAGCAGTGGGTCAAGACGACACTTGAGGTGAAGGACGGCCAGGCCTGCGTGACCGTGCCCGCGACTGCTGCCAATCCAGGATTCGCCGCCTTTTTTGGCGAGTAAGATTTTGGCCGTGTGCAACCGTGAAGCGGGGCGTTGCCCCGCTTCTTTGCTTCTGCGGCAATCTCGCGACCGGTGAGGCGCTCCCCAGCAGTCTTCATATCGATATTCCTGAGCCTCCTCTATCTGCGAACCATGGCTCCGGGTCTGACTTGGGCATTCGACGGTGCAGATGGTGGGGATCTGATTGCGGCAGCGGCCACAGGGGGCGTGCCGCATCCCACTGGCTACCCAACCTATCTGCTATTGGCCTCAGCCCTTCTTCAGCTCCCCTTCGGACCCGTGGCTTTTCGCACTAATCTTCTGTCGCTTGCGGCGACGGTTCTCGCTGCTTGGGTGCTCTATGCCCTGGTCCAGGAAGCGACGCGCAGCGTCTTGGCGGCAGCGCTGGCCAGCATCGTGTTTGGCACTTCTCCACTGGTCTGGTCGCAGGCGATCATCACAGAGGTCTATGCGCTCCAGGCGCTGCTCACAGTTCTCTTTCTAGGTCTCTTGCTGGCTTCGCGGCCGAGGCGTTCCATTGAGTTGGCTTTGGGGCTCGTGGCAGGCCTGAGCATAGGCAATCACCTGATGGGCGCATTGCTGCTTCCGCTGTTGCTGCTCCGGCCCGAATCTCCCGGCCCTGCCGCCGTGTCGAATGCCGCGCGCCCAACCCTCGTGCCGGTTTCGCTAATCAAGGTCTATCTGGAACGACTGCTCGGGCTGGGTGCCGGATTGGCCATCTATCTTGTGATTCCTTTGCGGGCAAGCTCCCACTCTCCGGTGAACTGGGGAAACGTGAATAGCCCCCAGACCCTGTTCTCGTTCGTGACGGGGCAGATGTACTGGGGTCGGCTCCAGCAGAGCACCGCCGCGTATCTGATTTCCGGCGCCCGCTCGTGGGCCGACTTCATGTCTGAGCAGTTGACCGTTGCAGGATTGCTGCTCGCCACCCTCGGGCTGATCGTGTTGTTTCGCCATGGGATCTTGCACATTGTCACGATCTGGATGGCGATTTCTTCTTCCTTCCTTGCGATCATCTACCGTGCACCAGATTCGTATGTCTACCTCATCCCGGTGGTCATTTCGTGTTCGATCTGGATCGGCCTGGGGAGCCGCTGGCCCGCGGAATTGCCCTCCGGTCGGCTGGAATACGGCGGCGCTGCCGCCACATACTTGATTCTGGGATTCTTCCTGCTCCGAGGAGTTCTGGCCGTGCCCCGCATGGATCTGTCGAGCGATCGAAGAGCCGAGGACTTCGGTCGCGCCGTTCTGGCTTCCGCCCCTGATAACGCCATTCTTGTGGCACAAGGCGACGAGGCAACCTTCACGCTCTGGTATTTCCACTACGCCCTCCACCAGCGGCCCGATGTATCCGTCGTCTCGCGCGATCTTCTCACACAGCCCTGGTACCTCGACGTATTGAGGTACTCATATGCGGACTTGGATGTGCCGATGGAATTCTCGACGTCAGCGCTCGGAAGAGCCAATCCGGGCCGTACGGTTTGCACGGTGGCCTTAATCCTGCCCCCTCGGCTCGACTGCGGACAGCAGGCGGGCCGTCAAACCGGAGGAACGTAGGGAACCTCGTGCCGGTAATATTGTTTGTTTGCACCGCCAACCGCTCACGCTCACCCATTGCCGCGGCATGCTTCAGGAGGGAACTGGCGAGCCATGGCATGCTCGATGGCTGGCGCGTCTTCAGCGCGGGCACCTGGACGACGGATGGTCTTCCCCCCGCCGCGGATGCGATCGCGAGTGCAAGGCGTCTGGGACTCGATCTCTCTGATCATGTTTCGAAGGTAATCACCCCGGCATCGATTCAAGCGGCGGATGTCATAGTGGTCATGGAGCAAGGGCAGAAGGAAGCAATCCTAAGCGAGTATCCGGCGGCCGGTGGAAAGGTACACTTACTGAGCGAGGTTGCTACGGGCGCATCCTACGAGGTGCCCGACCCGATATCGCCGGTTTCTGCCGCCGAGATCCATGCCGAAATAGCCGACCTTGTGAAAAAGGGCTTTCACCGCATTCGCGCCCTGGCCGGAGCATGATACGGCCCGCTGGACTCCCCGGCTTTGAAGAGGACTCGAAATCGTGCAGATCGGTGTTGCGGCTGCTCGAAATCCGTATTTGCGTCCGGGAGGCTCCATGCAACGCAGCGAAGTTGCTCGAGAGGTAGATGTCTCGACATCCATAGCCCGCCAATAGGAAAGCCAGGGGTTTCTTGCGGCCGCCCGCCGCACATCCTGAATGGGCGGGCCACAGGCGGCCAGGGGACACGATCTTGCGGGGCACTTCACGCACAAGCCTGTGTTTCGTCCTCCACGCGCCCTTTCTCCCCCAGATCCACGCCGTGTGCACCACCGGCCAGTTGTATGGACGGGAGACATGGTAAACACCTGTTCGGAGACATGGTATACGCCCTCTGTAGAATGGGCATATTGGAGAGCAGGAGGCCGATATGCCATGGGAAGAGGTCACGGTCATGGCTCAACGGACAGAGTTCATCGAACAAGCCTTGAGGGAGGGGGTCAACTTGAGGGCCTTGTGTCGTGAGTTTGGCATCACGCCGCGCACGGGCTACAAGTGGCTGAGACGGTACCGGGAGCAAGGGGAATCCGGACTCTATGATCGTAGTCGTCGGCCCAAGCGCAGCCCGCGCAGGAGCGGTCCACGTACCGAAGACGCTGTGCTGAAAGTGCGCGCGGCACATCCGTCTTGGGGCGGACGGAAGATCCAATGGACGTTGCTTCGCGAAGGGATGCTGCCTGCACCCTGTGCCAGCACGATCACGGCCATCCTGCGTCGCCACGACGTGATCCCGCCGCAGGAGGGGGAGAAGCACCGGCCGATGCAGCGGTTTGAGATGGAGTACCCGAACCAGCTGTGGCAAATGGACTTCAAAGGGCGCTTTGAGATGATGAACGGCTCGGCGTGTCATCCGCTCACTGTGCTGGACGATCATTCGCGCTTCCTGGTGGGCTTGCAGGCCTGCCATGCGGAGCGCTCCCGCAGGGTGAAACACCATCTGGAAGGCGTGTTTGAGCAGTACGGGCTCCCAGAACGCATGTTGATGGATAACGGCTCGGCTTGGCAAGGGTTCCACACGGGCTTGACGTTTTGGCTGGTACGCCTGGGAATCCAGGTTGTGCACGGGCGCCCCTATCATCCTCAAACGCAGGGAAAGGACGAACGGCTGCACCGCACGTTGAAAGACGAGCTGCTGCACCACCAGCAGTTTCTGGACCTGCCAGACTGCCAGGACAAGTTCGACGAGTGGCGAGGGGTGTACAACTTTCTCCGCCCACATGAAGCTCTTGCCATGCAGACCCCGGCCTCGCGCTACCAGCCCAGCCCGCGCCCTTACGCGGGCACGTTCCCGGTAATCGAGTACGAACCCGGCGACATCCTCCGCAGGAGCGACGTCTATGGCAGAGTGCTGTTCCACACCAAACACTTTCGCATCGGGAAGGCCTTCCGGCTTTCCACCGTCGCCTTGCGGCCTACGGAGGAGGATGGAGTCTTCAACGTCTACTTCGTCCACCAACGAATCGCCCAAATAGACCTGCGAAGTGACAATCCTTAACAAGTCCATGCGTATACTATGTGTCCGAACACCCGTATACCCTCTGTCCCGTCCATACACCCGAAATCGCGCGGCCACGTGCATTTGGGGGAGGAAGGAGGGGGTGATGAAGTTGGAGCCTATGGGCATGAGCAACGCATTCGACGCATTGACACGACGTGTCGGGGCTTTACGCGCCGCCCGTCACCACCCGGTGCGCGGTGAGGCGTCCGCGCAGGGAGTGCCGCACCTCCCGGAGGCGCAGCCCGCCCATGTCGGCATCGGTGGTGAACTTCTGTTGCAGCAGCGGTCCCAAGGGGCGGCTGAGGGCCATGCCGAGCAAGGCGAATGCCAGGGCGATCGGAAGCCGCAGCATGTGCCCGAGCGTGGTGCGCGCGCCGCGCATCACGAGCCAGCCGAAGGTCGCGCCCAGCAGCGCCGAGGTGGCGAGGTTGGTCCCGCAACCGGGGTGGATGGCCAGATCGCGTTCGCCGAGGCGCAAGCGTCCCAGCGCCACGGTGGCAGCATCGGCAACGGCCTCCAGCGGCACATCGCCC
>JAZDHO010000055.1:0-2657 GCA_043805815.1 Chloroflexota bacterium | reverse complement strand
GGCCGCGATGCCAGCGCAGAGCATGGTACAGGGGCCGTCGAATGCGTCACTAGGGGTAAGCGTGAAGGGCCCGCCGTCAGGCGGGATTGGACTCCCACAGCCCATTAATCCGGACGAGACAACGGGGAGGCCGCAGTACACCATGCCGATGGGTACCGAGATGCCACCGGAATCACTCCCAAGTCGAGCGGCAGTAGCACCGACGTACCGGCAGCGGCAGGTCTTCATGGAGCCGGGCGAGAAGAAGTTCCAGGAGTTCAAGTCGTTGCTCGGGCAGATGAACCTCTCGCCGCAGGACAGGGAAGATGCCGTCCGACACTTTTTGGGACTTCCCGCTGGCCGGACTCGCGGACAGCAGATGTTCTTGAAAAAGAACGGCGAGCTTGGCCTGGCTGTCATCGACGAGAAGGGGCAGGCGATTGATGTCACGAATGGGCTCCCCCTTCCCGACAATACCAACTGGGTTCAATCGGGGGGGGCGAGGCCGCAGACCGAGTTGGACAGGCTTCGAGAGTTTGTGGCAAAGGGGCGTCCCCCTGGGATGCCGATCGAACAGTGGAATGACATCCGTCGCATGACGAGCGCCGACGCATCACAAGGGAACCCGTACGCAGCGGCGGCGGCTGATAGTGCAAGAGTCAATGCCGAAACAAATGCCTTGGTGAAAGAGAACGCCATGGCGATCGCATTCGAGAGAGAGAAACGCGACATCGAAACTGACAAAGAGAAACGACTCGCAGCAGAAGACAAACGGTATGCTGACGAGTTGCAACATCCACAGGCGTTCGTGGATGACTACGTGAAGAGAAAGGATCAGATTGTCAAAGACGCGGCAGACGCGCACGCCCGGTTAGACGCGACATTCTACAAACCACGATCGGCTAGAACATCAACGGCGCCGCCAGAACCAGCAGCCAAGGACTTCTCGATTGTCGTGCAAGGGCAGACCGTCCGCTTCAAGACCGCGGCTGCGCTCGCCGCTTTCAAGAAACGTGCGGGTTTGAAGTAGCCGGAGACGAGACCATGCCGCAATCACCGCCCGACATCCTCTCGCTCGCCAAGTCGATGGGCGGGTCCGTGGAACCACAGGCAGGAGCAAAGAATCTCTTGACCCTTGCGACATCCATGGGTGGGCGAGTCGAGTCGGGCTACCGGATGCCGCCCGGCCCGACGTATCCCGAGCAGTTGTTCGACATCATCCCGAATCCAAAGAAGTTCGAGCAACGGCCGACACTCAATTACCGAGTGGCTATGCCGCCGCCGGAACCCAACTGGGTGACGAGTCAGAAGGTTGAGGAATCGACAGCCACGCCGCCCCTGGCCTCTGGGCAGGCCCAGGTGCCCACGTCTCCGTCATTCCTCGAGCGCATGGGACAGTCAGAGTTGGAACGCGGCCGGGTTCCGCTGACGCCGGGAGTCCGTGTAGACCCCAAGACGGGGCTTCAGTACCAGAGTCCGCCAATGGGGAGTATCCCTCTGCTGGACCTGCCGGCGGAAGGGGCCAAGCAACTCTGGCAAGGGCTGACATCTGGCACGAGAGTCCTAGGTGGTGAGATGGATCCGGCGATGGCAGGCCTGAACCAACCCCCGCCTTCTCGTGAAGCCATGAAAGCCGTGTCGGATGTGTTACAAGGCACGATGAAAATGGGGACGGTGGTTGTGCCAGCCATGGTTGCAACCGCTCCTTTCACAACCTTTGCCATGTTTATTGCCGGGGCGCTGGGTGGGGTAACTGGGGAAAAGATTGGTAAAACCCTAGAGTGGTCCCCAGAGGCAACGGCGCTCGCGGAGGAGGTTGGAGGAATTGCCGGCGCCGTAGGAACGGGGGGTGGCATCGGCGCGGTGAAGGGGCGGCTGAGAGTCTACGATGCCTGGACGGCAATGCGAACCAAAGCTGCTGAAACACTGGGCATACCAGTGGATGCGTCGTTCAAAACCGTACAGAGTGCGATCAGGGCTATCGCGAAGAAGACCCATCCAGATATGAATCGATCACCCGAGGCTGTCCCGATATTCAACAACGCAGTGGCGGCCTACGAATTCATGGAAGCATTCAAAACGCCTCCAGTGGGACGTGGCATTCAAACCGTTGCAAGATTGCGTAATTGGGTCAAGAACAAGGTTGGCAAAGAACTACCAGTTCCCGTTCCTCGTGGGATGAGTCCTAAGCAACTGACGGAAAATATTCAATCGGATGTGATTCCGATGGCAGGGGGAAGAAGCCAACCGCCACCGGTACCACCGGCGCAGATGGCCGAGTTGCCGGCCACAGGGCCGCGTCCTGGCCCAAGTCCTGTTCCTCCAGTCCCCGAGACACTTGTTGCCCCCGCTGTGAGGCCCCAGGAGCCCCCAGGAACGACGACCTCTACACCGCCTCCGGCACCAGCGGCCACTGCCGTCGTGCCGCAGGCGCAGCCGGTTCCGCCAGCGGCCAAGGCCCCACAGTCTCAGGCGCCTCCGGAGCCGCTAATCCCAGCAACGCCCGCGGTGGCGAACGTGCCCAAGGTAGGGCAGCGTCTCCAGAACCCGGACACCGGCGAACGGGGCGTCATCGAAGCCGTCGACGAAGACGGGATCACCGTCACGTGGGAGAAGACCGGAGGAGACGTCATCGCCCACGAGGACATTCAACCCTATCTCCTGGCACCGGAGGTGCC
>JAZDHO010000054.1:0-2026 GCA_043805815.1 Chloroflexota bacterium | reverse complement strand
CGTTTTGGTCATCCACATCACAATCGCGGGCAATCCCAGTATGGCTAGCCATATCGTCAAGCGAAATCCGTTCGATCAGCGCTGAAAACAAAGCACTTGCCAAACCGCGAAGGAAAACCCTTGACAACCGTGCAAATATTGGGCAACCATACACCTTGATCCAGCGCGCGCTCTCAGCGCGGCCGGAGGCCACAAGCTGAATCCTGCAGCCGGCGCAGACCAAAACCGGCGCGCTACCGCCTCCAGGAGCGAATATAACCTACTCATGTCTCAGTGCATAGCGATCGTCAACCCGGCGTTCGGTGGGCAGCGCTACACCAGTGTACGCAAAGCTTGTGAGTATGTGCGCCGCGGTCGAGCGGTCATTGAGGCCGGTGGGCTCCGATTTATCGATGCGAAGCAACGACACTGGGGCAAAAGCCAACACGCCTACTGGTGGAACGGATCATCCCGGACACACCGCATGCACCGTCCGGGTGAGGTGAGAAGTTGACGCATCAAACCTGGCAACCCGTGAAATGTCATGCACACAGGAGCGATGGCAGCCCCTGTAAAGCATGGGCAATTCATGGTGGCGTAGTATGCCGGACGCATGGCGGATCGGTGGGCCATGTTAAACGGCGGGCAGCGGAACGCCTGGCCGCGTTGGAGGCTCCAGCAATCCGAGTGCTCGATCGAGCGATGCGCCGCAAAAAGATCGACGCTCAAAGCCTGACTGCAGCCCGCGAAGTCCTCGACCGGGTACACGGCAAGCCGGTCCAGCCAACCCATATCAGCAACCCCGATGGAGGTCCGGTGCTGGTGCAGGGCCTGACGGTGCAGTTCGTGACTTCGGACAAGCCTAGTTGACATAATAACCCTTATCAGAAGCTGTTCCTGTAAATAATTGGCAAAGCACAAGTTAGCAAATCCCACCGATGACGGAAACGGCAACGGAAAGCCAAAAACCGCCCCGACCACAACCGGTAGCGGTGAAATTGTGGTGAAAGGGCCGATTGCGGAGTTCCCGGAGAGGCTGCGGTTTCTCTTCCAGCCGGCGCGGTACAAGGTCGCCTACGGCGGCCGCGGCGGGACTAAATCCTGGGGATTTGCGCGTGCCCTGCTGATCATGGCCGCAGAGCGCCCACTGCGCATCCTGTGCGCCAGGGAGACGATGCAATCTATCGCGGACTCGGTACACACCCTGCTCACGGACCAGATCGCGCAGCTCCACCTCGATGGCTACTACACCATTCAGAAGTCAGCCATCCTCGGCCGCAACGGCAGCCAGTTCGCGTTCTGCGGCCTGCGCCACAACGTAAGTCATATCAAGAGTTACGAGAGTTTTGATGTTGCGTGGGTGGAAGAGGCCCAGTCGGTAAGCAAAGCCTCGTGGGAGGTCCTGATTCCCACTATCCGCACGGAAGGCTCCGAGATCTGGGTGAGTTTCAACCCGGAGCTGGACACTGACGACACGTATCGCCGTTTCGTGATCAATCCGCCTCCGGGGGCCGTGGTGCAGCGGATGACCTGGCGCGACAACCCGTGGCTCACGGACGTGTTGCGCGCCGAGATGGAGCACCTGCGCGAGACCGACGAGGCGGCCTATAACCACGTTTGGGAGGGGATGTGCGTCTCGATCGTCGAGGGCGCAATCTATGCCGCCGAGCTGGCCGCCGCCGACCGTGAGCAGCGGATTACGCGGGTGCCGTACGATCAGGGCAGGCCCGTCCATTCGTTCTGGGATCTGGGCATCGGGGACTCCACGGCGATTTGGTGTGTGCAGGCATTCCCCTTCGAGTTCCGGTTGATCGACTACCTCGAGGGCTCCAGCCGCAGCCTGAAGACTTACGTGAAGCAGTTGCAGGAGAGGCCCTATGTCTACGGCACACACTATCTGCCGCACGACGCTAGGGCCCGGGAGCTTGGCTCTGGTCGCTCAATCGAGGAGCAGCTGCGCGGCATGGGCTTCACCGTGCAGGTCGTCCCGCGGTTGTCGGTCGTGGACGGGATCAACGCCGCGCGGACGATATTCCCGCAGTGCTGG
>JAZDHO010000053.1:0-21918 GCA_043805815.1 Chloroflexota bacterium | reverse complement strand
CCCCCCCTCGGCCTATCCGCTGCCGGGTCTCGCCCGAGGTGGGGAAAGCGAGGCCCGGAGGCAACCCTCGTGCAAGATCGCATCATCGCGACCGTGGACCGATTTCGGCTCCTGCCCAAGGTGGAATTGCACCGCCATCTTGAAGGATCCCTGCGCCTCAGCACCATGCTCGATATTGCCCGCAGGCATAAGATTCCCATTCCCGAGGATCTTATCGGCCTCAGTAACCTGGTGCAGATGCAGGAGGACGAGAGTTTCTCCTTCCGCAACTTCCTGGCCAAGTTCGATACCCTTCGCCTGTTCTATCGTTCACCCGAGGTGATTGACCGCATTACCCGTGAGGCCGTCGAAGACGCCGCCGGGGACAACGTCCGCTACATGGAACTTCGCTTCACTCCCGTGGCTCTCAGCCGCGCCGAGCGCTTTCCGCTGAACGAGGTCATGGACTGGGTCACTGCCGCGGCGCAGGCCGCCGCGGTGGAGTTCGACATGCTGGTGCGCCTGATCCCATCCGTGAATCGGCACGAAAGCCCGGAGCTGGCCGAGCAGGTTGCCTGGCTGGCCGCCGTACGTCAGGACTTGGGAGTCGTTGGCATCGACCTGGCTGGAAACGAGGCTGAATTCCCGTCCGTACCATTCCACGGGATATTCCGCGAGGCACGCCAGGCGGGACTGCATCTCTCCATCCATGCTGGCGAGTGGGGCCCCGCCGCGAACGTCCGCGAGGCGATCGAGCACATGGGCGCCGAGCGCATCGCGCACGGTGTTCGCGTCCTGGACGACCCATCCGTGACCGCGCTTGCCCGCGAGCGCTTTGTTCCATTCGAGGTCTGCGTTACCAGCAACTACCAGTCGGGTGTGGTGCCGCAGGCCGGATTGCACCCGCTGCCGCGCATGCTCGAGGCCGGCCTGAATGTTACGGTCAATACGGATGATCCAAGCGTCTCACGCACCACCCTCGGTAATGAGTACCGTGTCGTGTGCGACGATTTGGGGATTTCAGCCGAGGGGTTGCGGGCTTGCATCCTCGCTGCCGGCGAGGCGGCCTTCTTGTCGCCGGTCGACCGCAAGGACTTGGTCAGGACTCTCAAGAGGGAAATACCGCTGGCCTCCTAGCCCGGCATCTGGCGTGCCGCCGGACGAATTGCCGCCGAAAAGCGGTAGAATGACGCTTCGCTCCACACCCGCCCCGCAACTGGGGCTGGAGGACATCTCAGGCGCTCCTTTGTGTTCTTCACTATCGTCAGGTGTGAGAGGCGTGTTGGCATGACCTGCAACCCGCGAATTCACACGGCAAAGGAGTACGGATGAACAACCAGTTCAACGCGCTGGACGTCCTGCGAGTGGGGGAAGAAAAGTACCAGTACTATCGGCTGGAAGCTCTGGAAAAGGCCGGCCTGACCGTCCTCGGACGGCTGCCGTATTCGATCCGCGTCCTGCTCGAGGCCGCCCTGCGCCAATGTAACGACCGCGCGATCGGGCCGGACGACGTCAGACGCATTGCCGCCTGGAAGCCGCGCGGGGCACGGCCGGGCATTCCGTTCCTTCCCGCCCGGGTCATCATGCAGGACTTCACCGGCGTGCCTGCCGTGGTGGATCTCGCCGCCATGCGTTCAGCAGTCGATAGATTGGGTGGCGATCCGCGCCGCATCAATCCGCTGGTCCCGGTGGACCTCGTCATTGACCATTCCGTTCAGGTTGACTTCTTTGCCACGCCCGATGCGCTGCAGCGCAACGCGGAGATCGAGTTCCAGCGCAATCGCGAACGATATGAATTTCTGAAGTGGGGCCAGAAGGCCTTCAACAATTTCCGCGTTGTCCCACCCATGACGGGCATTGTCCACCAGGTTAACCTGGAGTACCTGGCGCAGGTTGTGCTCGCGCGCCCCGCCTCTCCGGACTCCGGAGCGGCCGAATTCCTTGCCTTCCCCGATACGCTCGTCGGCACAGATTCGCATACCACGATGATCAACGGCCTCGGCGTCCTGGGGTGGGGGGTCGGCGGGATCGAAGCCGAAGCCGTCATGCTGGGTCAGCCGATGGATCTGCTCCTGCCCGACGTGATTGGCTTCAGGCTGCACGGCAGGCTGCGCGAGGGAGTTACCGCAACGGACTTGGTGCTGACCGTCACGCAGATGCTGCGGCAGAAGGGCGTGGTGGACAAGTTCGTCGAATTCTTCGGATCTGGCCTGGACACGATGTCGCTGCCCGATCGGGCCACGATCAGCAACATGGCGCCTGAGTACGGGGCGACTATCGGTTACTTCCCCGTGGACGCAGAAACGCTGCGATACATGCGTATGACCGCCCGGCCTGCAGATGTCGTCGAGCGTGCCGAAGCCTACTGCCGGGCGCAGCAGCTCTTCCGTGATGCCTCCACCCCCGATCCTGAATTCACCGACGTCCTCGAGCTGGATCTCGATTCCGTCGTGCCCTCGCTTGCAGGCCCCAAACGACCGCAGGACCGCGTCGCGCTTTCCGAGATGAAAGAAACCTTTACGCGCGCGCTGACCGCGCCGGTCAAGGAGCGGGGCTTTGCCCTCAGTCCGGAAGCGGTCAACGCCACCGCCACGGTTGGCACGAATGGGGGCTCGGTGCAGATCGGCCACGGGGCAGTTGTCATCGCTGCCATCACGTCCTGTACGAATACCAGCAATCCCAGTGTCATGGTCGCGGCGGGTCTTGTGGCAAAGAAGGCCGTCGAAAGAGGGCTCAAAGTCCAGCCGTACGTCAAGACCAGCCTCGCGCCGGGCTCTCGCGTCGTTACGGATTACCTCAAGCGGTCCGGATTGCTTGAACCCCTCTCCAAACTCGGATTCAACGTCGTCGCCTATGGCTGCACGACCTGCATCGGCAATAGCGGCCCGTTGCCCGGCGAGGTTGCCAAGGCCGTCATGGGCGCAGATCTGGTCGCCACCTCCGTGCTTTCCGGTAACCGGAATTTCGAAGGCCGCATCAACCCACTTGTTCGAGGCAGCTTTCTGGCCTCACCGCCTCTCGTTGTCGCTTTTGCCCTTGCCGGTCGCGTCGACATTGATCTGGATACGGAGCCGCTGGGCGCAGGAACGGACGGATCACCGGTTTTCCTCAGGGACCTCTGGCCCTCCCAGGTCGAGATCGCGCAGACCATGGAGCGCAGCGTGGCATCCGGCATGTTCACCGAGAAGTACGCACAGGTCTTCGAAGGCTCCGACATGTGGAAGGCCATCAAGGTGCCGGAGGGCGGTCTGTATCAGTGGGATGACGCCTCAACCTACATCCATCATCCTCCCTACTTCCAGAACCTGACGGCGGAGGTCCCGCCCCTCCAGCCGATCAGGGGGGCGCGCGTCCTCGCAATGTTCGGCGACTCGATCAACACCGACAACATTTCGCCCGCCGGCAGCATCGCCGCGGACAGCCCTGCTGGCAAGTATCTCCAGGCCCGCGGTATCCAGCCCAGGGATTTCAATTCCTACGGCTCGCGCCGCGGCAACGACCTCGTCATGTCCCGCGGCACGTTCGCCAATATCCGCCTAAAGAACCTTATCGTCGCCCCGAAAGAGGGATTCTGGACACGCCACTTCCCCGATGGTTCCGAGGTGCCCGTTTTCGATGCCGCCATCCAGTATCTGCAGGAAGGCACGCCCTGCATCATCCTCGCCGGAAAGGAATATGGTTCGGGCTCCAGCAGGGACTGGGCCGCCAAGGGACCCAAACTACAGGGTGTCCGCGTCGTGCTTGCGGAATCCTTTGAGCGGATTCATCGGTCCAACCTTGTGGGCATGGGCATTCTGCCGCTCACGTTCCGGGACGGCCAGAATGCGGAGTCGCTTGGCCTTAAGGGTGACGAGGCTTTCGATATTCAGGGGATCACTGCGGATCTGAGACCCAGGAGCACGGTGGTGGTGCGCGCCACCCGGCCGAACGGTGAACAAGTGCAGTTCAGTTCCGCCGCCATGTTGAATACCGGGATCGAGGTCAACTATTTCCGCAACGGCGGCATTCTGGACACCGTGCTGCGGAATCTGATGAATTGAGTCGGCACCGCGCCGGGACTCACCGTCCTCAACCCCCTGACCCGACCCTGCGCGCGGAGCGCCACGGCAGTAGGACCGGCGCGGGCTCAGGCACGCTGCTGCCCTGCATCGACCATGGCCCCGTCCAGGTCACCGTCACCGGCACGAGCTTGCCGCGCAGGTCCTCGTCCGATTCCATGAAGACCAGTTTGTTGGTCGGTGTGCGCCCCTTCCAGCGGTCGCGCACCTGCTCCTCGAACAGGACCTCCACGGTGGCGCCCAGGTACCCCTGATTGATTTCGCTGACAATGCCTTCCTGCAGAGCTTCCAGCACACGGAAGCGATCCATCTTCTCCCGGGCCGGCACATCGTCCTGCATACGCCGGGTCGCGACAGTCCCCTCGCGGCTCGAATATCGCGCCAGATGCGCAACGTCCAGCCTCAGGTCCTCCAGCACCCGGTAGGTCTGCATGAACTGCTCATGTGTCTCACCCGGGAAGCCCACGATGATGTCGGTCGCGATCGAGCAGTCCGGGATGATCGCCCGGATCCTGTCCACGAGCTCGCGGTACTCTCGCTGCGTGTACCCGCGCTTCATGTTCGCCAGCACCTCGTCATCGCCGGCCTGGATCGGCACCTCGATGTGCGGCATCACCTTCGGAAGCTCGGCTACGGCCCGCATCAGATCCACGGTGAAGTAGCTCGGATGGGATGTCAGGAAACGGATTCGATCGATGCCGTCGATCTCGTGTACCACCCGTAGCAGGGCCGCCAGGTCGGGCCCGTCCGGAATATCCCTGCCGTAACGATCCACGATCTGGCCCAGAAGCGTCACTTCCTTCACACCCTGCGCCGCCAGCGAGCGGATCTCTGCCACAATATCGCCCACCGGCCGGCTCCGCTCCACACCCCGTCGGAAAGGGATGATGCAGAATGTGCAAGCATGCGAGCAGCCATACACGACCGGCACGTGCGCGCTCACCAGCCTGCCCTGTTCATGCTGCGGCAACACGAGCTCGCCGTCCATCACGGCAAACCGCCGCGTCGTTTCGTCCGTTTCGATCGCCCGGATCTGTCCCTGGCTGAGGAAAGACACCAGCGGGCCGGGATCCGAGGGCGGGGAGAAAACATCCACGAACGGCAGCCGCTGCTTGAGTTTCTCGGCCCCCCGGACGCCAACCAGGCATCCCATTAGGTTGATCACCAGCTCGGGCTTCCGCTCCTTCAGGGGACGCAGCGAAGTCAGGCGCCCAAGAGCTTTGTCTTCCGCAGACTGCCGAACCACGCACGTGTTGAGAACGATGACGTCGGCGTCCTCCACGCGGTCCGTGAGCGCGTAGCCCAATCGCTCAAGCGACGAGCCCACGCGTTGCGAGTCAGCTACGTTCATCTGGCAGCCCTCGGTCCAAATGTGGTACTTCATAAGCACAAAATTATACCAAGCCGGGTCCGATTCAACCCGATAAGCTCACGCCAGCCATGCGAGATAGGCCATTTTTCACCTATGGTAGAATGCTCCCGCCTGGAGGGATGGCCGAGCGGCCTAAGGCGCATGTCTTGAAAACATGTTTGGGTCACACCAACGTGGGTTCGAATCCCACTCCCTCCGCCACCAGTTTGCTGATTTCGACTGCCGATACCGAATGGCTTTCGCAGGTTGCGAATCGTAGTACGCAAATCGCAGGAAGCAAATTGCCTGGGGAGGTGCCAGAGTGGTCGAATGGGGCCGCCTGCTAAGCGGTTACTGGGGCGAAATCCTCAGTCGCAGGTTCGAATCCTGTCCTCCCCGCCACGTCGGTACCACATGCACATCTCGCCGCCTCAAGCGGCGAGATTGCGCTTTCATCCCGTTTGACGAATTGTCGGCGCCCGCACGGCGCGCCTTGACCGCTGCCGGTTTCAGGGCGCTTGCTCAGCTGGCGCCTCGGAGCTTGCGCCGATCCGCTACTCAGCCACTAGGTCCTTGTACTCCCGATGTCGCCGGATGTAGACCTCCATGAATTCGCATGCGGGGATCACCCTGAAGGATTGTTGGCGCGCATATTCCAGCCCGGTCTTCGCCAGCTTGCTTCCAACTCCCTGAGCCTCGAGCGGCCGCGGCACTCCCGTGTGGGTGAAGACCATCACACTGCCTTCCATCTCATAGTCCAGCACAGCCATCCACCTGTCCACCTCGATCTGGAATCGGCCAGCCTTGGGGTCGTGCAGCACTTCGAGTTTCTCAGGGTCTATGCTCATCCTTTACCTCTAATTCCTTCTGGCGTGCGCGGACGGCAACGAACTCCATGATGAATTTCAGCGCCGCGAAGACCGTTTGCTCCGAAGGATCCAGAGGTGGTGCCACTTCGACCACATCCAGCCCAGCCAACGGCAGCCCCTGCATCGATTTTATCAGCGTGAGCACCTCTCGCGATGTCAGTCCTCCCGCGTCCGGTATCCCCGTACCGGGCGCGGCCGCCGGGTCCAGGCAATCAATGTCGAGCGAGATGTGGACCGCCTCGCAGCGTGACAGAACCTCTCTCACCTCGACGGCGACCGCTTTCATGCCCCGGTTGGCCACCTCGGCCGCTGTGTACACATGCAAACCCCCGTGCTCGATCAGCTCGATCTCCTGAGCCTCCCACGAGCGCAGACCCACCATGCATACGTCCTCTGGCGCAATGCCTGCTTCGAGCCCCCGTCGCATCACGCATGCGTGGGAGAGCCTTGACCCGGTGAACTCATCGCACAGGTCAGGGTGTGCATCCAGCCACAGCACCCCGAGCCTCTGGCCCGCGAATCGCTTCCGTTGTCCCTGGAGCACCGGGATGGTCACCGAATGATCACCTCCCAGGATGATCGGAATGTTGGGTAGTGCACTGACCTTTCGGCGAATCGCCTCGAAGTCGCGCGCCTGGTCGCTGACCGTCATGTCACCCATGTCGCAGATGCGCATGCCCTCCAGCCGAGTGCGGTCCTCGCTGAACGGGGTTGTGTGCTGGGACCAGTATCGTATGCGCTCCGGCGCATGCTGCGCGCCCTTGCGCGCCGATGCTGCACCATCATACGGAATTCCTATGACGGTGAAGTCGGCCTGCGCCGGCGTGAGATGGGGGCGGTACAACTCCGCCCACAGGCCGTGGGTCGGAGGGGGGAGAGTAGGCAGTGCTCAACCTCCACGTTGGGCTGAATTCTATCTTGAAATCATGTATACTCCGGCGATTATCGTGGAAGGAGCTGAGGATGCGACGTGTGCTTAAGTGGATCGGTATAGTATTGGGTTCCCTGGTTGCCCTGCTGCTGCTTGTGCTCGTCTGGGTCTACAGCAAGGCACGACTTGAATTCACGAAGACTTACGATGTCCAGAGCCCTGCCTTGGTCGTCCCGACGGATGCTGCTTCCCTGGAGCGTGGTCGGCATCTCGCTGTCATTCTCTGCGCCGAATGTCACGGGGACGATTTGGGAGGCAACCCCGACTTCTTGAATGATGCAACCATCGGCCGCATTGTCACGCCCAATCTGACGAGTGGCCAGGGAGGCCTCCTCGGCGAGCTTTCGGATGCCGATCTACTCCGCATCTTGGTCCAAGGCGTTAAGCCAGACGGCACCTCTGTCTTCCTGATGCCCTCCGACGACTTTCGCCGAATGAGCGACCAGGACTTGGGCGCTGTCATCGCGCACCTGCGGTCGCTTCCAGCCGTGGATCGTGAGACACCCGAGCCACACGTACGTCTTGCCGTGGTGGGAAACCTCATGTACGGAGCCGGGGCGTTCGGAAACATGCTGAAGGCTGGCACGATTGCAGGGACTGCACGACCGACAGAATGGCCGACGCCTGGAGCCACTGCCGAGTATGGAGCATATCTGGTGACGATCAACAGCTGCCGCGGTTGCCACGGCGCGCGACTTACCGGCGGCATAACGGGCGAACCCGGGGCGCCTCCGGCACCCAATCTCACGCCGGGCGGTGAACTTCGCGCCTGGTCCGAAGCGCAGTTCATAGACACTCTGCGCACTGGCGTCACTCCCTCCGGCACAAAGATGGAATCCATGCCCTGGGAATATAAGGGGCGGATGACCGATGATGAGCTTAAGGCGGTCTGGAGTTACCTGATTTCGCTGCCCGCCCTGCCAACAAACGCTGGCCCGATCGAACCATAGTCTGCGATTTGGCCAGGAAGGCAAGCAAGGAGAGCGCAAATTCCGCCTCTCCTTTTTCTTGTCACCCGGTGAACCGCACATGGTCTTTGCTGCAGCGCCTTCAGTCCTCCACCGGGTGGTAACGCAACCATGCCGAGCCGGGACCCGTGTGCACGGCGAGGGCCGGTGACAGTTCGCCAACCATGGACTCGGCGACCTGCACCTTCGCCTCCACAAGTTCCTTGACTTTCTGTGCCTCCTGCAGCGCGCCTTGCCCTTCCCGATTACTGCCGCCACCAAGTCCGCCATTGCCGCATATGCCTGCCGGCGACTATGGGACCCGCCCAGCGGCACGATCTCACTGTCCTCAATGCCGATCAATGGTCTAATGTGCAGCATGCTTCCCAGCAGGGACTGGGCTTTGCCGATGCGCCCGCCCAGCTGCAAGTAGCGCAGGGTGTAGGCCGTCTGGATCATGTGTGAGACGGGAACGAGCCTTCTCACGGCGGTCGCGATCGCCTGCAGGTTGGCGTCGGCCAGGGACAGCCGCGCCGCCTCCACCACCATCCAGCCCTGGCACAAGGCTGCATTGCGGCTATCGATCACCTCGACCCGGATCTTGGGGCACGTCTCCTTCAGCATGGCAGTCGCCGTCGCTGCTGATTCGTAGGCCGCGCTGACCTTCGCGCTCATGCGGATGCTGATGATCTCTTCTGCGCCCCCGCGGATCAGCTCCTCGCACGCCTCCAGGTAGTCGCCGGGTCCCGGCGCTGCAGTCGTCGGCGCCACGCGCGCAGTCGGAAGCCAGCGCAGGAACTCATTTCGTTGGATGGTGATCAGATCGCGCAGTACCTCCTGTCCCCGATGCACGCAGTACGCGACGGTTCTGATGTTCAGGCTCCTGAGGATCGTCTCCGGCAGTCTCACCGTGCTATCTGTCACCACTGCCGCTCTTGGCATGGGATTCCTCCACACTACTGCGCCACCACTCCACCCCCGCGGGCTCGCTGGCGCGATAACACAAGCATTTTGTTGACCTAGACCGATCTTCCCCTGTGGGCGCATCTTCTCGAAATCTTCATATTGCCTTTGCGTCGGCTTTGCCACCGTGCGCTACTCTTGGTACGCAAGACCAGATGGCGTTCGGCCACTGGCAGATCTGAACAAGAGGAGCAGTCAGAATGAACAGAATCGTAGTGGTTGGTTTGATGGTTGCGGCCACCCTGGCAGTCTTCACCACCGGTGTAGTCTTCGCCCAGTCGCCACAGCCGCCTGCGCCTGGCGGGGGCGGGGGCATGGGCCCCGGCGGTGGACGCGGGGATATGGGTTTCATTGGAGCCAACGGCGAGGAAGGCCCGCTGGACGAGTACATGGTCAGTGCCATCGCCGATGCCCTGGGCATCACTGCCGACGAGGTCGAGTCGCGGCACGAGGCCGGTGAGACGGCGTACCAGATTGCCCTGGATCTGGACTTCACCGCCGATGAGATCCACGCCCTGCTGCGCGACGCCCGCCTCAAGGCATGGGCCGCCGCAGCCGCGGATGGTGTTGTCTCGCAGGAACAGGCAGATTGGATGAAGTCGCGGCCGTCCGGTATGGGATACGGCAACTGCGACGGCACCGCTCAGCGTCTCGGTGTTGGGATGGGCGGCTGGCGCTTCCAACAGTCGACTCCGTAGCGCCATAGACTGTCTGGAACAAGAAGCCTGGAAGGCGTACTGCCTTCCAGGCTTCTTGCTTTTGCGCGCCGGCGTCCATGCGGCGCAACCCGGCACACCTCATGGCAGCATCTTGGCCATGTGATGATAGCCACGGTACTGAAAGCGGCGCCTCAGCGACTCCAAGGCGATCGTGGATGTGATCTGGAAACCCGCCCGGGAATACAACGAGATTGCCCTGGCGTTGTCCGCGTCAACCATCAACGTGATCTTTGGGAGCCCCGCCTCCCTTGCCTGGTCCTCGGCGCGGCGCAGCAATTGCTGCCCAAGGCCGCGGCCCTCGAATTCCGGCAGCACCGCAATGTGCGCCAGGAAGTACTCATCCGGGGCCGCCTCCGTGATGCTCTGCAACGGGTATGACCGCACCACCATGCGGACGGATGCCGCGATGCCCGCGACTCCCAAGAATCGGAGCACTGTGCGGATCTCGAGGGCCTTCATGGCGCGCGCAGGGTATGACAATTCCAGGCCTGCTGGCTGGCCGGAGACGTGCGCATATTCGGCAAACTGATGGCTGAAGAGATTCTGCCTGGCTCGGAACAGGCGAAACAGCACATGCCGGGCAATCTGCGAGTTGTCCACGCCCATCCAGTAGTCGGCCAGTCTGCCCAGGGTTAGGTAGAGCAGCTGGGACGCGACTGCAGCGATCTGGGGTGTGGCGCGTCTCAGGCACGGCGGAGCTGGCTGGCCTTTCATATCCATTTCCTGGTTAGTGCAAGTTTGCTCGCGCCGGATAGCCAGCGCGTTACGCGCGCTGCCCCCAGCGCGCCGCCCTCGACGGGATCATAACCGTAGAAGCGCGCGTCCGAGCCAGATGCACCACAGGGGAAAGAGCACCAGCGAGCCAAGTTTGCCAGCTCGCCCCACGGTTCTGCTGATCCACGGAGCGGCCCGTTCGGACTCGCTGCCCGCGAGGATTCCGGGAATCGCGGCGATGCCCTGCGCCATCACGGCGCCGGCAAAGATACCGACGGTCACAACGCCGTTCGGAAATGCAGCGACCGCGCCCGCGGAGCGGTTGAGAATGATGAGCCAGATGCCGCTCAGGGCATTTCCCGCAGCCACGTAGAGTTGTGCCAGGAACCAATTTGCCACGCCAGTAGCGGCGAGCACGGAGCCAAATGCAGCGACGCAGCCGCCCAAGACCGAAAGCGCCAAGCCGACCTGAGCCAGCTGCTCATCTTGCGGGCGGTGCTCGGGAAATAGCAGCATGCCCAGGCCCGCGCTGAGGAGCGCAGTCAGCCCGATCAGCACGTCGTCGAAGAGGGCGAACGGTTTGCCGAACAGGAAGGACAGGATTGCCAGGGTCAGTGCAGCAAACCCAGCCACGCCTGCGGCGATGGCCAGCCAGCCGATCGTTGCAGACGGATACGCGAGAAGTGAGAGCGGCTCGATCACGATCCGTGCTTCCTCACCGACGCGCTGCCGCAGTGATGATGCCTTGCCGGAAGACGTGTATGCTCTTGCCGATCATCGTGTTGTTGCAGCACAGCCGGAGTGAGAGACAGGTATTTGCCCCACACGACCCGGCAACATGCGAAAGCTGAAGTCCCTACCCAACACTTGGTATTAGACGTACCCAGGAGGCATTCATGAACACCGCACTACTCGGACGGCCCGCTGCTGCTCCACAAACGCAGCTGTGACCCGGCCTCGCCGACGCATGCGCCGCGCAGACTGCATGCCTGGCAGCCGTCCGTGCAGCGCACGAAGTCCTGGATCAGGCCCTGCCGCTGCAGGTGTTCCAGCATGGCCTCGACGAGTTCGATCGGGGCGCCGAGTTCGGCGGCCAGCCTGCCGGTCTCGAGCGTGCCGCCTTGCCTCACCTTCGCAACCAGTTGTTCAAGCATCATTGCAGCCCCGCCCCAAGCGCCAGCCGGTATACAACTCCGGAAGCGAGGATCGACAGCACCAGCAGCAGCCCGACGCCGAGGAGAGTCCATCTCCAAGAGCCGGTCTCCTGGCGCATCGCCGCGACGGTGGGCGCGCAGGGTATGAAGAGCATCGAGGCAACCATGAATGCCAGTGCCGTGGCTGCCGAGTAGGTTGATGCCAGGGTTTGCGCAAGACCGGCGTCCGATGCTCCCCCGAACATCACGCCCAGGGCGGCGATGGCGTTCTCCTTGGCCGGGAAGCTGGCGATGAGGGCGACTGCCAGCCGCCAGTCCAGACCCATCCATTCGCCCACGGGTGACACGAATCTTCCGAATTGCATCAGGTAGCTGGAGGAGAACTGCCCGTGTGGCAGGACCGACAGCGCCCAAACCGCAACGGCCATTGCGAGGATGCTCGTGCCCGCCCTCGAAACGAATGACCACAGGCGCTGCCAGACCAGCAGCCCGATGCTGCGCGCGTTGGGCAGGTGATACAGGGGCATCTCCATGATGAACGCCGATCGCCGGCCGCGGAAGATGGCCAGGTTCAATACCCAGCCCAGGCCGAGCAGCAGCAGCATGGAGAAGAGAATCAGCCCCCATGAAACGAGGACCGCCTTGGGCCCAAAGAATGCCGGCGCCAGGAACGCGATGATGGCCATGCGCGCCGAGCACGGCACCAGCGGCGTGATCAGGATCGTCAGCAGCCGCGCTGCGGGTGAATCGATGACGCGCGCTCCCATGATGGCGGGCACGTTGCAGCCGAATCCCAGAAACAGCGGCAGGAAGGATTTCCCATGCAGGCCCATCACGTGCATCAAGTTATCCATCACAAAGCCCGCTCGCGCCATGTAGCCGGTGTCTTCGAGCAGGCCGAAGGCGAGGAAGAAGATGGCCATGATGGGCAGAAAGGTCAGTACCGCCCCGGCTCCGCCAAGGATTCCCTGCACCACCAATCCCTGGATCCAGGCTGGCGCCGGGGCAAGGGTGGCGGCCGCCAGCTTCGCCAGCCCGGCGATGAGGCGCGTATCCAGCCAGGCCTGGATGGGTGAGCCGATGGTGAAGGTCAGCCAAAACACGAGGCCCAGTATGCCCGTCAGGATCGCCAAACCCCAGAACGGATGTGTGGCCCACCTGTCGATCTGGTTGGTGAGGCTCACCTGCCCGATGCGGGGACGCACTACCGCGGCGCGCACCATGCGGCCGATCCATTCGTATCGCCCGGAGGCGACCGCCAGCATGGCATCGTCATGTCGGCGCAGCACGCCTTCCACCGCCGACCATACCTGCTCCGGAACCTCCGACTGCATTCGGCGCGTGATCTCCGCATCGCCCTCAAGCAGCTTGAGCGCCACCCAGTCGAGGGGGTAGGGCGCCGGGACGTGCCCGGCGATGGCCTGCGAGATCTCCTCCAGCGCCTGTCGATGATCCTCGCGGATCCCGGGCGAACGCGGCCTGTCGGCGCGGCGCTCCTCCAGCGTATCCTGCACCACGCGCAGCAGTTCCTGGGCGCCGGAAGCGCGCACTGCCACCATGGGCACAACCGGAACGCCGAGGGCTGCCTGGAGCACATCGGCTTCGATCTGGATGCCCTCCTGCGCCGCAACGTCCATCATGTTGAGCGCAACGACCATCGGAGCATGCAGCGCAAGCAACTCGGCCACCAGGTACAAACTTCGCTCCAGGTTGGCAGCAGTCACCACGGCGATCACGACGTCCGGCCGCTCCCGCACAATGAACTCGCGGGCGATGACCTCCTCGGGCGAATTCGCTGTCAGGCTGTACGTGCCCGGAAGGTCGACCAGACGGCATGGCTGATCGCCGATCCCCACGCGGCCTTCGCGCCGCTCGACAGTCTTGCCGGGCCAATTGCCCACATGTTGATTGAGGCCGGTGAGCAGGTTGAAGAGCGTGGACTTGCCGAGGTTCGGCTGCCCCGCCAGCGCGATGAGCGGCAGCCTCTCGGCGGTCGTGATCTCGATCGGCGCGTCCGGGATCTGATGACAATCGCTCATGCCGGGTTGCGCTCCACGTATATGTGCCGCGCCTCGCGGCGGCCCAGTGCCACGCGCCCGCCGCGGACGGTGACGATGATTGGCCCGTGGCCGTAGTTCTGCGCCATGTCCACCTCGGCGCCCGGCGTGAATCCCAGCGACACCAGGCGATTCGCAGCCAGGCGTCCGCACGAGAGCCCCAGCACGTGCGCGCGCTCGTTGGCGTCCAGGTCGGCCAGCGTCAGGCTCTCAAACCCGGCAGCGGTCCCCTCATTCACCGGGGCCGAGTCCTGAGATGGCGGCAAGCGGCGCCTGCGCGTGCCGCGACGAAGCCAACCGAATAGTGCAGTTCGAGGGCTCATGAGCAGAGGCAGTATATGCCAGGTGCGGGCAGCAGGAAAGGCAGGACTTCCTGCTGCCGGGGTGACAACTATCACCAATTCAGACAAACATTGTCCAAACTCACGGCGGCAACTGCGTGATCCACCTCAGGGATGGCAAACGGGCCGAACAGTTCAGCGCAAACGCCATGGGCAACACGACGGGCGCCAGGGAGCAGCGAAGATGCATGGCGCGGCGGCCCGGATATTCGTTTCGCGGATCGAATAGAAACGAATGAGTACGGGCGCCACAGGCAGGTGGCTGCCAGCGGTTGGGCGCGGGCGTGAACCGTGCGAGGGGGCAGCAGGCTGGGGGATTTGCCGGCGCCGGGAGGCACTGGCCTATCCGTCGGCGGCGCAAGAGATCGTCGGGTTGCATCTCGGCGAGGGCCTGGAGGAAATGCGACGGGGGTAATGGGATGCTGCGGGCATGATAGGCATTGTACAGAACAAATGTTCTGGCGTCAAGCATCATAGTGTTGACGCGGCGCAGAATCGGAGGCATTTTCGGACCGAGAATCCGGGGAAAGACGCCGGTTGCAGGATCTCCCTGCGCGACCTAGGCGGCCCAGCCCTGCGCATCTCCCCCAAGTGGGCTAGACGAACCTGCCCCATCTGACGGATGCGTTTTGGGAGCGGTCCGGCTAGGATATCGTCAGGGCGCCTCTGCCCGAGTGCAAGGCGCCCATCTGACCCATGCAGCCAGCCGTCCGGCTTGACCCCAATGACCCCACGATGACCGTGCACCCGGCAGTCCCGCTATCCGTTGACACCCCGCGGGGCCACGCCGCCTGTTTGAGGGTGGCCGATACGGCATACTCCTGGTGGATGCTCGGACCGGCATGATCGTGGATCTCATGCCCCGGGCGCGCAAGATCTTGCAAGGCAGTGCCACTTGTTGTCAAGGCGGACCAGGGAGGTGTGTCGCAGGCAAAACGACAGATCCGCAAGGTGGCCAAGTTGATGCGTGGCGGGCTGCGGCAAAGGCTACAATAGTGCAGAAAGTTCCATCCTGGCGGCCGAGACCGGTCCCCGAGTGCGTTGGGAACGAAGGAATCAAAGAGTAGGATGACCAACACAGGACGCTTGAAACAGATACCGCGTGTTCCCCCGGGACCGTTGCCGGAGGGGGTGATAACCGCGCCTCTGCGCGCTCAGGCGCCGAAGGACTCCGCACTTCTTTATCGCCGCATTTTCGAGGGCGCCGCACACGGCGTACTCATCCTGGACGCGCGAACCGGGATCGTGCAGGATGCGAACCGCTATCTGATCAAGATGTGTGGATACACGCGCGCAGACTTTGTGGGCCAGAAGTTCTGGGACGTAGAGGCCCTGAGTGATATTGAGGCCGGTCGGCCGGGCCTGGAAGCATTGCAGGCGGGTGATCAGGTGCACCGCCAAGGCCTGACGCTAAGGGCAAAGGGCGGCAACCAGGTCGAGGTGGAATTCGAGTGCAATGTATTTGAGGCGGGAAATCAAAAACTCATCCAGTGCCACATCCGGGACACTGCCGCATGGACGCAGAAGGATGAATCGCTTCCGGCGCCCGAGGTCGCGCTGCGCGCCCTTTTCGCCGCGATGCAGGACGCGGTGCTCGTGCTTGACCGCCAGGGTGTTTACCGCAAGATCGCTCCCACCCAGCCGGGCCTGCTCTCCAGTCCGCCGCACGAGCTGCTGGGGAAGAATCTACGCGACGTATTCCCCCCTGAAGCGGCGGCGGCGTTCCTTGACGTCATCGGGCGGGTCCTCGACACCCGGCAAACCCTGGGAATCGAATACCAACTTGCCATAGGCGGGCGCCCGACCTGGTTCGCAACATCCATCTCGCCGCTGGACGCCGACAGCACACTGTGGGTGGCGCATGACATCACGCGGCGCAGGCAGAACGAAGACGCGCTGCGGGAGGCCGAGGCGAAGTACCGCAACATCGTGGATAACGCGACGGAGGGCATATACCAGTCAACGCCGGCAGGCGATTTCTTCACCGCAAATCCGGCGCTGGCGCGGATACTCGGGTATGACTCGCCGGAAGAGCTATTCGCCGGTGTGAAGGATCTCAACCTCGGGTTCTACGTGCAGGCCGGGCGCCGCGCCGAGCTGCTGCGGCGGTTGACCGACGACGGAGAGATCCGGAACGCCGAGTCCCAGGTGTACGGCAAAGATGGCGGGAAGATCTGGATCTCTGAGAATGCCCGCGTCGTGCATGACCGGGGTGGTGCGGTTCACTACGAAGGCACGCTCGTGGATGTTACGGCCCGCAAGCGGGTGGAAGAAGCCCTGCGAGCCGCCGAGGCCAACTACCGTTCCCTCTTTGAAAACTCGCCCGTGGGGATCTATCAATCCACGCCCCAGGGACGTTTCTTGAATGTCAATCAGGCCATGGCGCGGATCTTCGGCTACGGTTCACCTGCAGAGATGATCGAGTGCATCAAGAATATTGAGGAACAAGTAAACGTGGATCCGGCGCAGCGCCGGGAGTTCCGGCGCAAGATCGAAGAGCAGGGCAGCTTGCGGGAGTTCCGGTGTCGGGCGAAGCGCAAGGACGGGACGACCATCTGGACCCAGGAAGACGCCCGCGCTGTCACCTCCCCGGATGGCAGCCTCCTGTATTACGAGGGCTTCGTGATCGACATCACGGAGCGCCGACGCGCAGACGAGCAACTGCGGGACGCCCAAGTCGCTCTCGAAACGATGAATCGTGATCTGCAGCAGTCCTTGACACGGGAAGAAACCCTGTCGCGTACAGACGGCCTGACCGGCCTGGCGAATCGGCTGCACTTTGACGAACGGGCAGCCCAGGAATTCCAGGCCGCGGCGCGGTATGGCCGGCCGCTCACCATCATGATCGTCGACGTCGATCATTTCAAGCACATCAACGATACCTTCGGGCACGTCACAGGAGATAGAACCCTGGTGCTGATCGCACAGTCTGTTGCGGCCGACACTCGGGGCGCCGATCTCCTGGCGCGCATGGGGGGCGATGAGCTGGTGCTGCTGCTCCCGGAAACGACGGCGCAGCAGGCGCTGCCGCTCGCGGAGCGCATCCGCGCCCGGGCAGGCACGCTGCGCGTCGGAGGGAATGCCCCCCTTTCGATCTCACTGAGCATCGGTATTGCCGAGTTGTGCCGCGAGCCAATGGATGCGAGCGTGGAAGATATCTTCAGGCGCGCTGACCGCGCCCTGTACCGGGCAAAGGAATCGGGCCGTAATCGCGTGTGCGTGGATGACCAGCAGCACCGGAAATCGACAGCCTGACGGACGGTTCCTTTGGGCAGTCTGCGCCTCAGCCGGTGCAGAGGATTCCGCAACCCCCTCATAGCGGCACTGGTATTTTCAACCCGGAGCGGATCCGATATTGCGCGGCCGCGCCCTGATGAGAGGCTCTGAAACCCCGAGGGAGCGACAGGTCATTATCGACATGGTCCAACGAGGTTTCAGGGGTGGACGAAGGCCGGCATGGATCACCTCTTCCGCAGGAGCAGGAAGCTCCTGCTGCCGGGAAAAGGCCACGCATGGACGAGCAGCCTGCAGTTCCGGCTACGTGCGGTCCAGATTGATGAACGCGTCCACCACTCTCGGATCGAAGTGCTTGCCGCTCTGTGCGCGGATGTATTCCAGCGCATCCGGCCGGCTCCAGGCCTTGCGGTAAGGACGGTCGCTGGTCAGCGCGTCCCACACATCAACGACGGCGAAGGCTCTTGCCGGCATGGGTATTTGCTCGCCCTTCAAGCCGCGCGGGTAGCCCGTACCGTCCCATTTTTCATGATGGCAGTAGGGAATGTCCAGGGCGAGCCGCAGGTAGCCGATAGGAGCCAGCATGTCGTGGGCAAAGGTCGGGTGCTTCTTCATGGTCACCCATTCCTCGTCCGTGAGAGGGCCGGGCTTGAGCAGAATGCCATCCGGAACCCCCATCTTGCCGATGTCGTGCAACAGCGCGCCCCAGCGGATCTGCATCAGGTCCGCGCCGCTGAAGCCGAAGTCGCGCGCAAGCTTGAGCGTCAGTTCTGCCACCCGTTGAGTGTGCCCCTCGGTCTCCTGGTCGCGCAGGTCGAGGGCGTGCGACCAGCCTTCGATGGTGGCATCATACGCGAGCGTAAGTTCCACGTTGGAGCGCTGCAGGCCCTCGAACAGCTCGGAGTTCTCGAGGGCGATGGCGGCCTGTCCGGCCAGGGCGTTGAGGAAGTCCAACCATTCTGCATCCGGCTGAAGGACCGCGCGGTGGAACAGTTCCAGCACGCCCCGCACCTGCCCCTTGGCAATGAGAGGCACGCAGAAGTAAGAGACAAAATCATCGCCGGTCAGGAGGGCCCTCATCGACAGGTCAGCCGGTTTGTCGCGTACATCCAGGATCTGGATGAGTTGACGTTCCAGAGCGGAGCGACCGGCATAGCTCTCACCCAGGCGCACGTGCGCCCTGGTGATCGCGTCGCTGCGGAAGCCGCGCGCCGCAACGTGGTCGAGCGAAAGGGTGTGCGGATCGAGAAGCAGAAAAGCCGCCGCGTCCACGCCCAGGTGGGTGGTAATCTGCTCCAGCGCAACGCCGAGGACCGTGCGCAGATCGAAGCTGCCGCTGATGGCATTGTCAACGGCATGCAGGGCGGCAACATGCCTCAGGCGCCGATCGGTCTGTTCCCGAAGCAGCATGCGGCGGATGGTGGTGGCCGCCTGGGCGCCGATGTTCTGGGCCGTGCGGATCTTCTCCGGCGTGAACGGGGCGCGCTCTTCGCCGCGAGCCTCTCCGAGCATCAACAGACCCAGGGTCTCCCTGGACTCCTGCGTGGCCTCGCCGACCCAGAGCGGGATGAGGCAGAGCGACTGCGTGAAATCAAGCAGCAGGCTTTGGCGCTCGCCACCCTCGATTCCCGGGTCGCCGGCGCGCAGGAGAACCGGCTCATGATCCTTCAAGGCACGCTGGCAATGCGGCAGCGCCGCAGTCGGCGTGCGGTCGCCAACGGCAAGGTCATGTTCCAGGACGCGGATCGGATAGGCCGCGCGGGTCACCAACTCGTGCCCGTCCACGAGGGCGATGCGGGCGAACGTCACGTCCAGCGCGTCCACGGCGTGGAGATTGACGATATCCAGCGCCTCTGCCATGCTGTCGGCAGAAGCCAGTGCGCGTGAGAGTTCGTAGAGTTTTGAGACCTCAAGGGTGCGGGCGACAAGCGATTCTTCCGCCTCCTTCTGGTCTTCGGCGACGCTGAGCAAGGCAAGGCGCGATTGGTTTGAAGCCGCGAGCGTCTCCCTTGCCGCCGCGGCCGCGGCGGAGAGCTCGACTTTGCGTTTGTGCTGGTCCGTCAGGTCGGCGGCCACCAGGCCGAAGCTATGGGGCGACCCATTTCCGGGAAGCTTGCTCGCTGAAAGGTAGACCGGCACCTGTGTTCCATCACTTGCCCTGAGAGCCAGTTCCTGACCGTAGTATTCCGCTCCATCGTCTTTCAGCAAGGCTTGAAGATCTCCGTGGCCGTCGGGTGCGATCCAGGTGCGGAGATCGGAAGCGATCACCTTTTCGAGCGGCGTCTTAAGCATCTCCGCCAGGCGGCGGTTGGCGTATGAAATCAAGCCCTCCGGCGTCACGATCAACGCGCCCTCGTTCATTGCCTCGATCAGCAGCCGGTAGGAACGATCAGCCCCCTCGAGCGCAAAGACTTGATCGCCGCCGTTGCCCGAGACGATGAGGGCGTCCGCCCCGCCGCTGCGAATGGCGCCAAGGGTCTCTTCGGCTTCGTCCAGCCGCGCGCGCAGGTCTGCGTTTTCCGCAACCAGCCGTGCCTGCGCTGTGCCAGCAGCTTTCCTGGGCATGTCAGCCTACCCGTGCCCCGATCGATTCCAGGGCAAGGCCGGTGTGATCATGGCGAGAGAAAACATGCGCCCTCATTCTTCCTTTCGGAGATCCAGCCCCACCGGGACGCGGTCGATCTTCGACATGTCGCTGATGATGCGTCGGGACGGGCCATGAAAACGCCCGGCTCGCCGAACTGGGTGGCTCCGCGCCCAGGAATTCCATGGCCAGGAGCGTCTTGCCGCAACCCGCGCCGCCGCAGACCAGCGTGGGCCTGCCTTTGGGCAATCCGCCGCCGGTGATCTCGTCCAGACCCTGAATGCCGGTCGGCGATTTGGCCAGTTGTCTTCTCCCAGGTGGCATGGCCTATTCCTCCGATTGGTCCTGGGCATCAACGCTCGCATAGCGCGGCGGTAGGCCGGCTTTGCCGAGGAGTTCGTTGGCTTCGCGCTTGAGATCCCGGATGCGCTTCTCCCGGCCCAGCATCACGGTCTGCCAGCGCCGCAGTTCCTCGAGCTGTGCCATGTTCTCCCGGTCCGCCTGCCGGCGCTGGGTGATGTCGCGCAGGACGCCCCGCATCCCCGTCATCTTTCCATCGAGCATAATGGGTGTGGGCTTGACCTCGACGACACCGCTGGTCCCATCCGCCCGCACGACGTCGACGACCGTTTCCTGACGCGCCCGGCCGGTCTCCACGGCATCCTGGAAGAACTGAGACACGTCGCCAGGGTTGGAGGGCGCGACAAATTCCATAAAGCTTCTGCCGAGCAGTTGATAGGGGTTCTCAAGGCCCATCGCCCGGGCCAGGGCAGGGTTGCCATAGGTCAAGACTCCATGCTCATCGGTGACGAAAACGCCGTCGCTCATATCCGTGACCAGATTGCGGTATTGTGCCTCGCTCTCCAGCACTTGCTGCTCGGCCTGTTTGCGGTGAATCGCGGCGGCAATTTGCGTAGAGACGAATTCCAGCATCTGCTGCTCGCGGACGCCGTAGGCCTTAGGATCGGAATAGTGCTGCACCACCATCACGCCGATGGTCGTGCCCTCAACGATCAGCGGCACGCCCAGCCAGATCGCAGATGGGGCTCCCAGCAGTTTGATCTCACCGCGGCGCTCCAGTTCGTTGTGCACCGCCTGCGTGCACAGCAAAGATTTGCCGGTTCTCAGGACATAGGCGCTCAACCCCTTCCCAGTCTGGATTTCGCCAACGAAGGGTTCATCTGCGATATCCTTGAAATAGGGAAATCGCAGGATATCCTGGGCTACATCGTAGATCGTGATATAGAAATTCTCCGCCGGCATCACCGATGAGATCGTCTGATGGATCTCACGATAGAGGTCAGCCAGCGAGGCGGTGGCCCCGGTAGCTGCGGCAATCCGGTAGACCGCCTCCTGAAGGACTTGCGCCTGCCTGTGCTCGGCGACGTTGCGGACGATTGCCTGCAGGTAGGAGGCGTCGCCGATCGCGAAACGATTCAAGCTTACTTCCACATCGATTGGGGATCCGTCCAGTTGAACGTGTTTCCATTCAAAGAACTGAGGTGAGCCGGCCAGCGCAGCGGCAATCTTCTCGCCTGCCTTCTCAGGCGAAGGGCGTCCATCTGGTTGTATCGGCGGCGAGAACGCGAGCGGAGAACGCCCAACGATATCTGCCTTCCGGCATCCCAACAGCACCTCGGCCTGCGGGTTACAGTCCAGGAACACCTGGGCATTCATGATGAAGATGGCATCGTGGGCTGTCTCAAACAAGGTCCTGAATCTGGTTTCACTTTCCCGGATGGCTTCTTCAGCCAGCCTTCGCTCCGTGATGTCGCGCAGGACACCGCGCATCCCTGTTACCTTCCCATCCACAAGGATGGGTACAGACTTGACCTCGACCACGCCGCCTGTTCCATCGGCGCGCACGATGTCGACGACGTTTGCTTCACGCGTGCGCCCGGTCTCAACAGCGGTCTTGAAGTTCGCGGCCACCTCGCTCACCATGGGGGGCGCAACGAAGTCCATGAAGCTTCTGCCCAGCAGTTGATCGGGGTTCTTGAGGCCCAGGGCGTGAGCC
>JAZDHO010000052.1:0-2699 GCA_043805815.1 Chloroflexota bacterium | reverse complement strand
TCTTGGTGCTGGATCTGTGGAAGCGCAGCGGTCTGCCGGCGAATGACTTTGGCGGGCTCGTGGGCGTAAGCGCCAATGCCCTGTACAAATGCAGATTTCCTGATCTCGACCGGGAATTGGGCGCATTTTCCGGAAACCGTATTGGCGCATTTTCGTGCGTGACAGAAGAGCCGCTGCGGCGAACCTCAGGGGATAACTCCTGGGAGGTTTGTCATGGCGCAGCTTCTGTTGCCTGGGTTTCCCGCCGGAGCCATCCGTATTGGCGCGGTTGTCAGCGTGCTGAAGAAGGACGGTCGCGTCACGTATTTCGTGGGCTCCGATAACTACTTTTCGCACGCTGAAGGCGACCAGGCGAGCGAGCGGTTTGCCCTCGCGACCCTCATTGCTAATCGGCACATGCGCCTTTGCGAGGTGGAAGCCTCGGCGCTGGGGATCCCGCGCCGGACGCTGCTGAATTGGCTCAAGCAATTGGCCGAGAAAGGGGCCGACTCATTCTTTGCGCCGCAGCGACGTCGGGGTGCGGCCGTCATGACGCCAGAGGTCTCCGCCGCGAGCACGCGTCTGCTGGCCGAGGGACTCAAGGCGTCCGAGGTTGCGCGCCGGGTGGGTGTGGGCGAATCGGCCCTGCGCAAAGCGATCAAGCGGGGAAGCGTTGCGGTGGCTGAACCGACGGGCCTGACTTCCTCCCCAAGCGATGCGGAAGGGACGACCAAGTCGGAGCGCGGCCGGCAGGATGCGGCGGCGGCCGCGGGTATGGGTACGGCCTGCACGCGAGCCGATGAGCGGATAGCGGCGGCCATCGGCCTGCTGCACGGCGCGGCAGCGCGCCACGAGTGCTGCCGGGACGTGGCCCTGGGCGGTGTGCTGGCGGGGCTGCCCGCACTGTGCGCCAACGGTCTCTTGAGCGGTTTGGGCAAGCAGCTATCGCTGCCAAGAGGATTCTACAGCGCGCTGCACATTCTGATCACGTTGGGCTTCATGGCCTTGGGCCGGATCCGGCGCCCAGAAGGACTGCGGCATGTTCCGCCGGGAGAACTGGGCAAGGCGGTGGGGCTCGACCGGGTGCCGGAGGTGCGGACCCTGCGCGCGAAGATCGCGCTGCTGGCGGAGAACGGCACGCCGGCGGCGTGGATGAAAGAACTCTCTCGCACCTGGATGGAGGCGGATCCGGAGGAGGCCGGATATCTGTACGTGGACGGTCATGTGCGGGTCTATCACGGCTCGGGCACGCTTTTGCCGCGGCGGTATGTCTCGCGGGAGAAGCTTTGCTTGCGGGGCACCACAGATTACTGGGTCAATGACGCCGTGGGGCGCCCATTCTTCGTCGTCTCCAAGGCGGTCACCGACGGTCTGGCCGCCACTTTGCTCGACGAGATCGTCCCCGAACTGCTGGCGAGCGTCCCCGGGCAGCCGTCCGCGGCGGCGCTTGCCGCGGATCCTCTCCTGCACCGGTTCGTCGTGGTGTTCGACCGGGAGGGTGCCTCGCACAGCCTGCTCTCACAACTCTGGGAGCAGCGCATCGGTGCCATCACCTATCGCAAAGCGATCAAAGACCTCTGGCCCGAGAACGAGTTCTCCGAGGTCGAGGTGCCCGTGCCCGGCGGCGGGACGACGCGCATGCCGTTGGCTTTCAGGGAAACGGTGCTATCGGCTGGTGCGGCGTCGATTCCCGTGCTGGAGGTTCGCCGGTTGACCCAGACCAAGCATCAGACGGCCATCATCACCACGGCGCAGCGCCTGCTCCATCCGGTCATCGCTGGGCGCATGTTCTCCAGGTGGTGCCAGGAAAACTACTTCGCCTACCTGATGGAACACTATGACATCGATGGCCTTGTCCAGTATGGCGGCGAGGATATTCCAGGCACCGTGGAGGTCGTCAACCCGGCTTGGCGCACCCTCGACCAAGCGGTGGCAGACAACCGCCGGCGCTTGCGTAAACTGCGCGCCGAATTGGGCGCGATGGTCCTGAACAACGACGGGAATACCATTCAGGTGAGCGCCGAACGGCTGCAAGACATCCAGCGCCTGGAGGCCGACGCGGGCGAGTTGCGCGCCCAGAGACGGGCGACGCCACGCAAAGTGCCGATTGCCTCTTTGCCGGAAGCACAGCGCCCGCGTCAGCTCGTGCCCTTGGCCAAGATGCTGACCGACACGATCAAGATGATCGCCTATCGCGCCGAAACTGCTCTGGTCGGAATTCTGCGCCTGCACTTGGCCAAGGAAGATGAGGCGCGAGCCATGATCCGCGAACTCTTCGTCTCCTCTGCCGACATCGAACCCAATGAGCAAGAGAAGACGCTGACCATCCGGATCCATCGCATGGCCTGCCCGGCCCATGACAAGGCGATCAGCGCCTTGCTGGTCGAACTGACCCAGGCCGCCTTCCACCACCCCGAGACCGGAATGCGCATGATCTACCAGCTCGCCTGATGTCGAAAAGCGCTAAACTATTTTCCGCCGAGATCAGGAAATCTGAAATGAGGAAGAACTTCAGGCACAGGTTGATCGGTTGGCTGAAGCCGCAGCGGCGTTGCTGCCCAGGCTTCACGTTGGTCGAATTCCTGGCCGTCATCGTAATCATCTCCGTTCTTGCCGCCATACTTCTGCCGGCGCTCTCGAAGGTGCGGGGATTGGCGCAGCAGGTGCAGTGCCAGAACAATCTGAAGCAGATCGGCCTGGCTTCGCTGGCATACGCTGCG
>JAZDHO010000051.1:0-32442 GCA_043805815.1 Chloroflexota bacterium | reverse complement strand
AACGCCGTGGGGATGATGAGATTGAAGGCCTGCCACGGCCTAAGGTCGGCCCCGTGCCGCCACAGGTACAGGCCGGTCAACGCGAGGATGCCGATGGCCACGCCTCCTCCGAGCAGCCACATGCATGACACACTGCCGGCGCACGCGAGGTATGCCAGGCTGAGGGCGTTTGACTGAACGCCCAGGGTCCTGTCCACCACGTCCTGGCCAGCGGCGGCGAATCTGAGGGGCCAGAGCGGATCACCCAGCATCCCGATTAGGATCAAGCTCGCGGCGCCGAGGCCAAGGCCGACGAATGCCTTCCAGTCCCGCCGCGCCAGGAACCACGCGGCAGCAAGGATCAGTATTGGAAGCCCCTGCGGAGGCTTCAGGAGCGTGAGCGAGAGCACCATGCCGGCAAATAGAGGGCGCTCCCGCTCCAGGGCCGCGATGGTCACGGTGACAGCCGCAAGGGTGAAGGCACCAGAGCGCCTATTTGCAGGCTCAGGAAGACGGGCCCGAAGAAGAGCAGGAAGAGCACCAGAGGGATGAGCAGCCGCTGATGGCGTTCATCGTGTCCGCGGCCCAGCAGACTCCAGATGCTCACAGCCATCAAGATCTCAGAGATGAGCTGCCACGCCAGGTAAGCATGCCCAACGACACCAATCCAAGCGGCGCCAGGCGAAACGCCAATGGCAGGGGATAGGGAAAGATCTGATTGGGACGCCAGGTCACATTGTTCGCGTCGTGCTGCTCGAGCCACTGCGCGGAATCATGCGGATTCTCGCCCGAAAGGACCATGCGGCCCGCGATCCAGAAGAACACGAAATTGGAATTCCCATAGTCAATGCGGCTGAGGTTGTTGGCCGCGCGCTGGTAGAAGGCGGTAGCCAGAACGAGAAGCGTGACGATGGAGATAGCCAGGCGGAGTACAGAGCGGCGCTCTCCGAGCATGGTTCGTGAATGCCCACCTTCCTGTGGCAAGGCGTCCGAGACCTATCTTCGTGGCCCCAGCTTACTGTTTGAGAAAATCCTCCAGGGCCGCGAAAGGCGATGCGCCGGCGTCCGGCCGGTGCCCGCAGTCCCGAAGGTTCAGGTCCTGGCCGCATACGGCGCACAGGCCTTTGCAGTCTGCGCGGCACAGCGGATTGATGGGCAATTCCAATAGCGCATACTCGCGCAGCAGAGGCTGCACATCGATCTGTGCGTCTTCGGGCACGATGAGCCCTGAGTCACTTACGGATTTCTCACTTGATGCGTAGTGCTCCGTCAGAGTCCAGGCAAGCTCCTGATCGAACGGCTTCAGGCAACGGACGCAGGCAAGTCCTGTTTCCGCCTTGAATTCACCTGTGAAAAGCAAACCCTGCGCGGTGCGGCCAATGGTAAGCGTACCGACGAGCTGTCGCAGCTCCAGATCCTCGCCCATCTTGAGCTGGGGCAGATCGAACGAGAACTCGTGGGTGTAGCCGACCTCTTGATGGAGCACGAAGCCGACATTTAGGCGCAAGGGACGGCGTGGATTGCTCATTGTCTGGTACCGATGGTTACCTGCCGGTCGAGGGCCGCGGCGGACCACCCGGTCAGCGCGGCCATGCGTCTGCCTTGCGGCGAAGGCTCAGACCTTGCGGTCAACAATGAATTTCGCCAGGTTCTCGAGAGCTTCGCGTTCCGCGCTCGGCTGCACATCGTTGAGTAGGCCCAGTGCTCGTTCAACGTGGCGCGCAGCCTCCTGCATGGCGAGTCGTACTGAATCAGTGCTGCGGATTGACTCCACCAGGCGGACCATCTTCTCCTGATTGGCCCAACCACCTTCGGAGAGCGAGCGCACATCAGGATCGTCCGGCGCCATCTCCGCGTAGTAGATGGCCGGCAATGTAACCAGTCCGTTCAGCAGATCCGATCCGATCGGCTTGCCCATGGCGTCCTGCTCACCGCTGTAATCCAGGATATCGTCCACGATTTGGAAGGCCATGCCGGTTTCGTATCCAAACCGTCGCATGGATTCCACAGCGCCTTCGCCAGCCGGACTGATCATCGCCGCCGCGCGGCTGGTCATTTCAAAGAGAGATGCGGTCTTGGCATAGATGCGCGTGAAGTAGCTTTCCCGGCTGATCACGCCGCGCGCCGAGAACATCTGATTGAGCTCGCCATTGACGATTACGGCGAGCGTCTCGGCGAACAGCTCCATGAGGGGGAGATGGCCCGTTTCGGCGGCCAGCTTTGCCGCCCGAGCGAACAGGAAGTCGCCGGTCAGGACCGTTGCGGCAGGAGACCAGCGGGCGTTTAGTGTCGGAGTACCTCGCCGGAGAAGCGAACCATCGATCAAGTCATCGTGCACGAGGGTGGCGGTGTGCAGCAGTTCCACGGCCGCACCCAGCGTGACCAGGGGGTCCTCAGGCGCTCCGAGCATGTCACCGACGAGCAATCCGAGCGTGGGCCGGATGCGCTTACCGCCTGCGGCCAGGATCTGCTCCAGAGCTGCGCGCAGGTCAGGATGCCGCTCGTCTGCCTGTGCGTGCAGGCGGGCCTCAACGAGTTGAAGCTGCGCCTGAACGGGTGATAGAAACGCGACCGTGTTCAATCAGGCTTTCCCCAGGCAAACAACCGCGCGGCATTGCTGCTTGTGGCGTGGGCTACCTCGCTCGGCGTCCGCGACCGGACTTGTGCAATTTTATCAGCAATGTATGCAACAAAGGCGGGCTCATTGCGTCGGCCGCGTTGTTGCTGGGGTGCCAGGAACGGCGAATCCGTTTCGATTAGCAGGCGTTCGAGCGGCAACTGGCGCACAAGCTCCCGGCGCGACTCGGCGCTCGGGTAGGTGATGGGACCGGTTACTCCGATGTAGAAACCGAGGTCGATCGCCATTGCGGCAGTCTCAAGTGTACCGGCGAAGGAATGCAAGACTCCGGGCCGGCTTGCGACGGGCGAGCCGGCCGCGCGCAATCGTCGACTCCACTCTTCCAGGATGATTAGCATATCGTCCGCGCACGCGCCCCGATCGGCGTCGGCCTGCTCGCGCATATGCAATACGACAGGCAGCGCACACTGCTCGGCAAGGTCCAGCTGTGAGCGCAATCCAGCCTGCTGCTCGAGGCGCCGCGCCTTCTCAGTGACCCAGTAGTAATCAAGGCCGATCTCACCGATAGCAACGACCCTGCCTTCCGCGGTGAGGCGCTGGACCGCAGCCATGCTCGAGGCCGTCAGACTCTGAATCTCCGTGGGGTGAAAGCCCACAGCGGCATACAAGCATGAATACTTTGCCGTCAGATCGAGGATTCGCCGGGCAGAATCAAGATCCAGGGCGGGAACGACCATGTGACTGACGCCCGCGCCGGATGCGCGCTCGATCACCGACTCGCGGTCGGCGTCGAAGCGCTGCATGTTCAGATGACAATGAGTGTCGGTCAGTGTCACGCGCGCCACGTAGTGCTCGTAAGAAGTCGGCCCGTGACCCTCAGCTCAGGCCGGCGATCTTTAGCCCATCCTTTAGGATCGCCTGCACCTTGTCCGCGTGCGTCGTCTCGCAGTACACGCGCATGATGGGTTCGGTGCCGCTGAAGCGGATGAGCATCCATCCCCCGTCTTCGAGTTTGAACTGAAAGCCATCCAGCGTCACCAGTTCAGTGACCTTTAGGCCGCCGATCTTCGCCGGTTTCGCAGCCAGGATCCTGGCCTCACGATCCTTGCGGTCGCCGTCAAACAGCGTGTCGATGCGATCATAGTAGTGGGCGCCGACCTTCTGGAAGAGCATTTCGACCAACTGGGACGGCTTCTTCCCGGTGCGCACCATGAAATCCAGCATGTACAGACCCGCCAGGATGCCATCGCGTTCGGGCACATTGCCGCGAAACGCATAGCCACCGCTTTCCTCACCGCCGATCAAGGCATCAGTCTCAAGCATTTTGGGGGCCACGTACTTGAATCCCACGCCAGTCTCATGGACGGACACGTTGTAGAGCTTGCCCAGCTTGTTGAGCATCGCTGTGGTCGAGAGGGTTTTGACAATTGCACCCCGCTCGCCCCGAATCTCGAGCAGGTAGAAAGCCAACAGGGCGTAGACACGCAGCTGATTGATGAACTGGCCGTTTTCATCACCGACGCCCAGGCGGTCGGCGTCGCCATCGGTCACCAGCAGTACATCAGCCTGATTTGCGATAGTGGCAGCGAGGCCGACATCGATATTCGGCGAGATCGGTTCCGGCCGCTTCATCCCCGGGAACAAGGGATTGCGCTCCTTGTGGATCTCGATGACGCGTGTGGTTCCTCCGGATAGCAGGCCGGCAAACCACCCTTCACCATTGCCCCACATCGAATCCACCATCACCGTCAATCCGGAGTCCCGAATGGGCGCGAGGTTGACCAACTTCGCGATGTGTTCGCGGTAGGCCGGAGCGGGGTCGAATTCGACGATGAGATCTTTGGCGACCGCGTCGGTGGGATTCTGCCTCCTCACCGCGTCGATTGAGTCCGGGATAAGGGCCTCAATGCGTGCCAATCCCTCGGGATCGATCGCGCCGCCGAACTCGTCGCGCACTTTGAACCCGTTGTCTGTCGCCGGGTTGTGCGAGGCGGTGATGTTCACTGCCCCCGCCGCCTGCATCAAGATGACCGAGTAGGCGATCACGGGGGTTGGGGTAGGGCCGTTCGTCAGGTGCACGTAGAAACCGTTGCCTGCCAGCACCTCGGCAACCGCCGCCGCGAAGAACTCGCTGCCGAAGCGCTTGTCATACCCGACCACGATCCACGAGGCCTGTTTTCCCTTCTCATTCATGAAGGACGCGAATCCCTGGGCTGCGCGGCGCACGTTTTCAAAAGTGTAGTCCTCAGCGATCACGCCGCGCCAGCCATCGGTTCCGAACTTGATTGTATGAGCCATTAAACCTCCGGGCGTCTGATGGAAAGCATGCGGATTATAACGGTTACCCTGATGGCGGCGCCGTCCCAGCGTTGGAACAGGAGCTGAGAAGGGCGGCGAACGTACCGAGGGCCGCACGGGCGAAGGACGCTGAGTGCAGGTCCGCGCAGCCGAGCCAGATGCCAGTCACTGACAGCAGCGTCAGCGCATTCACCACATCAGCCAGGTAGCGCTCGGTCGCGAAGAAGAAAACCAATAAGGTGGCGAGGTCCACCGGCCCGCAGCCATGAACCAGAGACAGAGCGTGCGAACGAAGACTGCTGGGACGATGACCCAACAGCCAAGCACGCGCATGCGGGCCATGCCTCGCTGCTGCTCCCGGTTATCCGCGCCAATCATCAGGGGTGCCTTCTCGCCATGAATCATTCCAGCGCCCGGGGTCTGGGACTGCAGGTCGGGTCGCCAGAGAGAACAGGTCATGGATCATCATGAATCGAAAGCCGAGACCTCAAGATGCGCGCATGCTATAATCCGAACCCTCCAACAATGGCACGAATCATCTATCTGGATCATGCGGCAACAACGCCAGTTGACGAACGCGTCCTGGCGGCGATGCAGCCGTACTTCACCGAAGCCTTTGGGAATCCCTCCTCTGTGCATCGATATGGCCAACAGGCTGAGAGGGCAGTGGATTCGGCGCGAGAAACCGTGGCCGGGATTCTGAATTGCATGCCGCAGGAGATCATCTTCACTTCGTGCGGGACGGAATCTGATAATCTCGCCATCCGGGGAGCCGCGTTCTCGGCCCGAGAGAGGTCCGGCGCCGACCGGATCCTGACATCCAGGGTGGAGCATCACGCGGTGAGCAGGACCGCCGAGCAGCTCGCACAGCACCACGGATTCTCCCTCGACTGGCTTGAGATCGACGAGCATGGCAGCACGCACCCCGGGGCCGTTAGACGCGAACTTGGCCCTCACAGCGCAGTGGTTTCCGTGATGTATGCCAACAACGAGATCGGGACGATCAATCCCATCGGTGAAATCGCAGCAGCATGCCGCGAGCGCGGCACCCTGATGCACGCGGATGCTGTTCAAGCGGCCGCATACTTGCCCCTGGATGTGAAGGCACTGGGCACGGACCTGTTGTCCCTCGGCGGGCACAAGTTCCATGGACCGAAAGGCGTGGGGGCGCTGTACGTCCGGTCCGGGACGCGGCTTCTCTCCTCGCAGACGGGCGGTTCGCAGGAATTCGGCCTGCGAGCCGGAACCCAGAATGTGCCGCTGATCGTGGGTTTCGCGAAGGCGCTGGAACTGGCGCAGCAGGAGCGCGGGCAGCGCACGGAGCATGCCACCTTACTGCGCGACCACATCATCGGCACTGTTCTCGAGCTGATCCCGGACTCGCGCCTGACAGGCAGCCCTGGCGCACGCCTTCCAAACCATGCATCTTTCGCGTTTAAGGATGTGGACGGCAATCTGCTGCTTATCCTGCTGGACACAGCCGGTTTCGCCTGCTCTTCGGGGTCCGCGTGCAAGACCGGCGATCCCGAGCCGAGTGAGGTGCTCACGGCCATCGGCCTGCCGCGGGAATGGGGGCTGGGATCACTGCGGGTGACGGTGGGAAAGGACAGCACCGCCGCGGAGGTGGAGGCGTTTCTGAAGGCTCTGCCACGACTGGTGGAGAAGGCTCGCGCCCTCAAGCAAGCTCCAATGTGATTGCACTGCTCAGATGACCAAGCGAAGCAAGGTGGTGGTTGCCATGTCTGGCGGCGTGGATTCCTCGGTGGCCGCGGCATTGCTCAAGCAACAAGGCTACGAGGTGATCGGCATGATGCTGCGCCTGTGGTCCGAGCCAGGCAAGGAGGACTCGAACCGTTGCTGCACGCCGGAGTCCATGTCGCTGGCGGGGCGGGCTGCTGCGCAACTGGATATTCCGTTCTACGTTGTGGATGCGAAGGATGCGTTTCGGGCCACCGTGGTGCAGGTGTTTCTGGAAGGCTACGGCCGGGGCGAGACGCCGAATCCATGCCTCGAATGCAACCGCATGATCCGCTGGACGTTCCTATTGGAGCATGCGCGTGCGCTGGGCGCGGACTTGATGGCGACCGGCCATTACGCGCGCCTTCAGCCTGACCGGACCGGACGGGTCAGACTGCTGCGCGCCGTTGATTCGTCCAAGGACCAGTCATACGTCCTGCACGTCCTGACCCAGGAGCAGCTGCGGCGGGCGATGTTTCCTGTCGGTGAGTACCAAAAAACCGAGGTGCGCACGCTGGCCGAGGCACTCTCCCTCCCGATGGCCAGGCGGCACGACAGCCAGGACCTGTGCTTTCTGGCTGGCGGCGACTACCGCGACTTCTTGCGCCGCCATCGACCCGAGATGCTCGTCCCCGGCGAGATCGTCGACGTCAAGGGCAGCGTGCTCGGTGAGCACAACGGACTAGCCAACTACACGATCGGGCAGCGAAAAGCGCTCCACGTGCACTCGCCGGTGCCGATGTATGTGATCCGCAAGGATGTGCAGGGCAATCGACTGCTTGTGGGGACGCAGATGGATCTCGGCACCGACTCGTTGACTGCAGGGGACGTCAACTGGCTTTCCGGCGAGCCGATGCTAGTACCGTTCCGTGCGCAGGTCAAAACGCGCTACACCGCCGCGGAGCAGTCGGCCCTCGTTACGCCGCTTGGGGCTGGCCGCTCTGTGCGAATTGCTTTCGACGAGAAGCAGCGCGATATCACTCCAGGACAAGCCGCCGTCTTCTATGTCGAGCAAGCTGTTCTTGGAGGCGGGATCATTCAGTAGAGCATCCGAAGGAGCACAATGACGCCTCCATCCGTGGCCTTAAGTTTGATCTGCTCCCTCCTGATTGGTGCCCTGTTCCATCTTGCCGTCGACGGGGGACCCGCGCGGCTGCTGTTGTACATGATGCTGAGCGCTGGAGGATTTGCCGCGGGACAGTGGATTGCCAGCTCGCAAGACTGGACCTTGCTGCCGATTGGCCCTCTCCAATTGGGCGCCGCCGTCCTCGGCAGCCTGATCGTTCTGATCTTGGGACACTGGCTGAGCAAGGTGAACAAACAGTCGGCGGATCACAACGACACGTTATAATTCGGCGCTTCCGATTCTGCACCTGAGGGTAGTCAAGATGAACGTAGTGGAATTCCTGATCGATCTCTTCCTGCACCTGGACGACCATTTGAGCGCCGTCATCGCCCAATACGGCGTGTGGACGTATGCGCTCCTGTTCTTAGTGATCTTCATGGAAACGGGATTCGTGGTGACCCCATTCCTCCCCGGTGATTCGCTGCTTTTTGCCGCCGGGACATTCGCGGGTCTCGGTTCGTTGAACCTGTGGCTGCTCCTCGTGCTGCTCAGCGTCGCGGCGGTTCTCGGGGACACGGTGAACTACTGGATAGGGCACTACCTGGGGGATCGCGCCTACAGGGTCAGATGGGTCAAGAAGGAATACCTTGAGAGAACGCATGCCTTTTTTGAGAAGCACGGCGGCAAGACGATCTTCCTGGCGCGTTTCGTCCCCATCGTCCGGACGTTCGCCCCGTTCGTGGCCGGCATCGGCCGCATGTCCTACAGCTACTTCATCTCGTACAACGTCTTTGGCGGTATTGTGTGGGTGGGAGTCTTCACGGTTGCAGGCTACTTGTTCGGGAACATCCCGTTCGTGCGAGATAACTTCACGCTTGTTGTGATCGCCATCATCCTGATTTCGGTTCTGCCGATGGCCATTGAGGCCCTAAAGGCGCGGCGCGAGTCGAAGCAACCCGCGCCCGAGGCGCCCCACGTCCGCTGACGTCCAGGTCTGGCGTTCGCGCGATGCGACGCCGGGCCCAGCGGCAGCGGCTGATAAGTCTGCACTGTTTGGCTGAACTCAGATTGAAGAATCCCATGACAGCCCTGGCCGTTTCCTTCGGCCTGCTGGTATGCGCGATCATCGTCGCGGCTGACTTTGGTCTGCTGGATTTTGTTCGAAGAATGCACGACGTCCCGATCGCGGACAAGCTGACGCACTTCCTGCTCTACGGCCTGTTGAATCTCCTGGTAGTCCTGGCCGTGCACGAAAACGGGCCAGCCCCGGCAAGCGCGCACGTGGCCTCGGGCTCCAGCTTGCTGCTTGGCGCCGCTGCTGCCATTGAGGAAATCTCGCAGCGCTACATTGCGGGGCGGATGTTCAGTGCTTGGGACCTGGCGGCAGGCCCGGCCGGCATTCCCGCGTTTGGGATCCTGGGAGCCGGAATGGGCCGCGGAGTCGGCCGGAACGCACGCCCGATCAAGGATAGACGCGCTTGATGGTTCGAGGGAATGGAATCGCTTCCCGAATGTGCTCTATCCCGCAGAGCCACGCGACGACGCGCTCGACGCCCATACCGAATCCGGAGTGAGGCACAGAGCCGTACTTTCTGAGTTCCAGGTACCACTTGAACGCCTCCTCGGGCAGCCTCTGCTCGTGGATGCGGCTGAGCAGAAGGTCGTGATCGCTAACGCGCTCAGAACCACCGCAGATCTCGCCGTAGCCCTCCGGCGCGAGTAGGTCCACTGACTTGCACACCTCCGGTCGGCCGGGCCAGGGTTCCATGTAGAATGCCTTAACCGCGGTGGGGTAGCCGTAGACGAACACAGGCCGGTCGAAGCGACTTGTCAGAGCGGTCTCGTGCGGGGCACCGAAATCCATTCCCCATTCGAATTTGAGCAACTCCCTTCGTTCCGGATCGGAATCCGCCTCGGCCATTTCGACAAGGATGCGGGCGGCCTCATCGTATGAGAGGCGCGGGAACGGCGCTGCAATGCGTTCCAGGCTCGATGTGTCGCGGCCGAGGGATTTGAGTTCAGGTGAGCACTCGCTCAGCACCGTTCGGATGATGTGGGTGATGAGTCCCTCCTCGATCTCCATCAGCTGATCAAGGTCGCAGAACGCGATCTCCGGCTCCAGCATCCAAAACTCCGTGAGGTGTCGGCGGGTCTTGGACTTCTCCGCGCGAAAAGTCGGACCAAAACAGTAGACCTTGCCGAAAGCAAAGATGTTGGCCTCGTTGTACAGCTGTCCCGTCTGTGCGAGGTAGGCAGAGCCCTCATCAAAGTACGGCGTCTCGAAAAGGGTCGTTGTGCCTTCCGCGGCAGCCGGCGTGAGGATGGGGGTATCCAGGTTGAAGAATCCGTTGCCGTCAAGGTAGTTGCGAACGGCTGACATGACCTTCACCCGCACGCGCAAGATAGCCCACTGGCTGGGCATTCGGATCCACAGGTGGCGGTGGTCCAGGGCAAAATCCACGCCGTGATCCTTGAGTGCCATGGGGTAGTCCGGAGCCGCGGCCTGAATGACCTGCACTTGCCGTATGGCGATCTCGAATCCGCCGGGGATGCCCGGGGCGCGCGCATCCTGGCGGACAGCGCCCGTGACAACGACGGACGACTCCTGAGGCAGGTGCATGACCTGGTCGAAAAGCGCCTCATCCAGGTCACCCTTGAATGCCACGCACTGAATGAAACCGCTTCCGTCTCTTATCCGCAGGAAGCAGAGCTTGCCTTTGTCGGTGCGGTTGTACACCCAGCCCTGGATCGTCACCTCCTGGCCAATATGCCCGGCGATGTTTTCAATACGCGTAACTTGCATGTCACCCTCCAAGGTGCGTGATCCAGATAGGCATGCACATGCGTGTGCCGCGACCACGTGCGCGCCCGGTTCTAGTCGGTCACCTTTAAGTGGAGCTCCTTGAGTTGGGTGGGATCGACCTGCGAGGGCGCATCGGCCATCACGTCGCGCGCCGCCTGATTCTTCGGAAAGGCGATCACCTCCCGAATGTTGGCCTCATCGGCCAGAAGCATCATCAGTCGATCGATTCCGGGCGCCATCCCACCGTGGGGCGGAGCACCGTACTCAAAGGCCTCCAGCATATGGCCGAACTTGCGCTCGATCTCCTCGGCCGCAAGCCCCAGCAGTTGGAAGACCCTGCGCTGCACGTCGCTGCGATGGATCCTGATCGAGCCCGAAGCCAGTTCGTAGCCATTGCACACCATGTCGTAGGCCTCGGAAAGGATGGCACCGGGATCCGTCTCGAACTTCGGCAGGTCCTCGAATTTCGGCATGGTGAAGGGATGATGCTCAGCATCCCATTTGCCGGCGGTCGCGTCCCAGGCGAACATGGGGAAATCGATGATCCACGCAAACGCCATCAGGTCTTTGTCTGCCAGGCCCATGCGATCGCGAAGCAAGAGCCGCATGGCGCCGAGCACGGAGTTGACGAGCGGTCGTGCATCGGCGACCATGAGTAACAGGTCGCCGGGCTTCGCCTCGGCGGTTGAGGCGAGCGACTTACCCTCTGCTTCCGAGATGAACTTGGCCGCGCTGCCTTTGAATCCCTCGGCAGCCAGGGGAAGGGCCACGAGGCCCTTGGCGCCCAGGGCCCTGGCAGATTCGGTCAGCTCCTCGATCTGGCGGCGGGAGTATTCGGCGCAGCCCGGGGCGACGATGCACTTGGCGATTCCGCCGGCCTCCAGGGCGGATCTGAGTACACCGAACTGCGTATTGGCAAAGACAGCGGTGACGTCCTTGAGTTCCAGGCCAAATCGCAGGTCCGGCTTGTCCGTTCCAAAGCGCTCAATGGCGTCTGCATGAGCAATCTTGGGCCACGGTGCCGCCGCCAGCTTCTTGTTGGGCGAGACCGCGGGAATCATGGCCGTGTACAAACCCTCTACCATATCAAGTACGTCATCGCGCTGAACGAAGGACATTTCCAGATCGAGCTGGGTGAACTCAGGCTGCCTGTCTCCCCGCTGGTCCTCATCCCTAAAGCAGCGCGCGATCTGGAAGTAGCGATCCATCCCGGCGACCATGAGTAGCTGCTTGAGCTGCTGGGGCGACTGAGGCAGCGCATAGAACTGACCGGGATAGAGGCGCGACGGCACCAGGTAGTCGCGGGCGCCTTCGGGCGTCGCCTTGAAGAGGATCGGGGTTTCGACCTCGATGAAATCCTTCTGATCCAGGTAGTCGCGCATGAACTTGATGACGCGATGGCGCAGCAGCATGTTGCGCGTCATGCGCTCGCGTCGCAAGTCGAGATACCGGTAGTGAAGTCGCGTGTTCTCGTCGGCCTCCTGCTCTTCGCCGCTCACCATGAACGGCAGCGGCTTGGCGGAGCTGATGACGTCCACCGCACTGGCGACGACCTCGATCTCGCCGGTGGCCATCCTTGGATTCTCCATGCCCTGCGGGCGCTTCTGCACCTTGCCGGAGACCTGCAACACCCACTCAAAGCGCACCCTCGAGACCGCTTCCAGAACCTGTGGGGCCAGGTCTGGATTCACGGTCACCTGCACCAGGCCGTACCGGTCGCGCAGATCAAGAAAAACGACGCCCCCATGATCCCTCCGACGGTGTACCCATCCGGCCAGGGTGATCGCCTGGCCGACGTGGCTTGTCCGAAGCTCCCCACAGGTATGTGTCCGAAGCATGCCCAACCTCCACGGAGAATTTTGCCATATGACGGTGATCAGACCGCGGCATTGACGGTCCTCTAATTCATCCTCGTTTGCGCATCCAGACGCCCTACGCGTACAAAAAACAATCGCCCTTCGCGTTTGGCGTTGGGCGACTGTGTGAGCCGGGAGTGTCTCCGTCAGCTGACCGCGCTTCGCCCAAAGGCCGAGAAACCCCCGTCGCTATTGTTGTTCGTGTTGCGGGCGAGGCGTGGCATGCTGCGACCGATTATAGCACAGGTGTCACTTACGGGCGGCCGGGAAGATCGAGCTTCGCGCCCCGCTGGCGCGAGATCTCACCCCACCAGGCGAGCGGTAGCCCGAATGGGGGAGGGGCCTCCTTGGGTCAGGCCCTGTATACTGGGCGCGGGCCATCAACACATGACCGAGATCATAAGGAGTGATACATGAAGCTTCGTAGTCTGTTCGCGCTGGATGCGATTGTTTCCGTTCTCCTGGCACTCGGATTCCTGCTGGGACCGGCAACGCTGCTGAAGTTCTTTGGCCTGTCGACGGGGAAGAGCGAGGTGATGCTGGCCCAGATCCTGGGGGCGGCGCTGGTCGGCTTCGCAGCCCTCGCGTGGTTCGGCAGGGAGGCTGTCGATCTCAACGGCATCCAGGGGACCATGGCTGCCTTGATCAGTTTCAGCGCCATAGGTTTTGTTGTGACGCTTCTGGGCGTCATGGCTCAGGTCACACGCGCGGGTGGCGCATGGGTGCTGGTGGCGCTGTTCCTGCTGTCGGCCGCCGGGTACGCCTACTTCCAGTTCGGGGGACCCAGGGAATAGCGGCATCAAGGGTATACGCAGTCGGAGCCCGACATCCCGGGCGCCCGTTTTTTCTTGCCGCGACGAGCCACCATGAATCGCGGCCGCTGCAATCAGAAGGGAGTCCGACAAGGCTCCCTCGCGCTCGGTGCGCTGCCTCACGCGATTTCGTCACTGACCGCGTCAAGCGCGGCGACCTCGTCCGCATGGAGCGACCAGCCCAGAGCGCCCGCGTTCTCAAGCGCCTGCTCGGCGTTCTTGGCGCCAGGGATGGGAAGCGCCCCCTTGGCAATCACCCAATTCAGCGCAACCTGGGCGTTGGATTTGCCGCCCAGATCCTGGCCGATCTCAGTCATGAGCTTGAGCAGAGATGGCAGCCTCGCAACGAGGGAAGCATAACGCAGAGCGCGGCTGCCCGGCGGCAAGTGCGCCCGTCCGTACTTGCCTGTGAGCAGGCCCATCTCAAGAGGCGAGTAGGCCATCAACCGTATGCCCAGCTCTTTGCAGCGCGCGAGCAAGCCGTTCTTTTCCACTTCTCGCTGTAGCAGACTGAAGTGCACTTGATTCGAGGCGAGGCCGATATTGTGCCGCGCCAGCGTCGAATACGCGCGCAGCATCTGGCCTTCGTCGAAATTCGAGACGCCCACTGCCCGCGTCAAGCCTGCGTCGACACAGTCTACCAGGGCCTCCGCCATGGTCTCGGGTTTTAGCGGCGATGTCGGAGAATGGATCTGGTACAAGTCCACCTTTTCCAAGCCGAGGCGCGCCAGGCCGGCCTTCAGGGCCGAGGGTATGGATTTCCGGCTCAATCGCCACGGCCACGGGAAGAACTTGGTCGCCACCAGCACTTCGTTGCCACGACCCTGCGCGAATTCCCCGAGGAATCGTTCCGATCGTCCTGAGCCGTAGACTTCGGCAGTGTCGATCAGGCGGATTCCTTCGGCCACGGAGGTCTCAAAGGCCCCCCGAACATCCTCGGCGCCGTAGCCGCGGCCGTACTGCCACACGACGCGGTCGCCCCAGGCCCAGGCGCCCAGGCCCAACTCGATGTCATCAAGGATGTTCTTCTCCGTGTCGTGAGGCGTATTCAAGGTGAAACCATGTGGAGGGGGGTATTCTATCGCGGATGGCCCCCGCGGGCGTACTTGTGAGATAATGGGGACGCTTGAATCCATCTGGAACTAATGGACCGCCAGGCTCCATCGCTCTCGCTGCCGCTGAGAGCGCGACGAGAGCATGAGAGACGGTGCTTGGCGCTCCCTGAGTTCCGGGGAGGCCCCTGTGACTCTTCCGAATGACCGCGTCGTCCCGGAGCCGCCGGCAGGCTTGGCGCGACGGCTTGGGCTCAGTTTCGCAAATCCATCACTTCTCACTCGCGCCCTCACTCATCGTTCGTATCTCAATGAGAACACGAGTGCGATGGAGGACAACGAACGACTCGAGTTTCTGGGCGATGCCGTCCTGGACTTCGTCGTCGGAGCGTGGGTGTATCATCGGTGCCCGGAGATGGCGGAGGGCGACCTAACCCGGCTGCGATCGGCTCTGGTGCGCAACGAGCAACTCGCCGAGTTCGGGCGTCAGCTGGACCTGGGCCGCGCACTGCGCATGGGACGCGGCGAGGCCGCCTCGGGTGGCCGCGAACGCGATGGGGTTTTGGGCTCTGCGTTTGAGGCGCTGGTTGGGGCGATGTATCTGGACTCGGGATTACGCACAGTCGAGGACTTCATGGAGCCGCTCCTTGAAAGCGTCCGCGAGCGGGTGATGATGCGCGCGGAGATCTATGACCCCAAGAGCCGTTTCCAGGAGTGGGCGCAATCCACGAAGCTCGGCACACCGCGCTACGTGACCGTTGCTGCAAGCGGCCCGGATCACGCCAAGGTATTCGAAGTGGAGGTCCGCATTAAGGAACAGACCTATGGGAAGGGGAGCGGGCCAAGCAAACAGATCGCGGCGCAAATAGCGGCCCAGACGGCGCTGGAAGCACTGGATCTGCACTGAGCAAAGTCTGACCGTCGGATTCCCGGCGCGCTGTCGATACACAAAGAATGCCCCTGCGTCTTAAGTCCCTTGAGCTTCACGGCTACAAGACGTTCGCCACGCGAACGTTTTTTGAGTTTGCCGCCGGCATCACCGCGATCGTTGGACCGAATGGCGCGGGCAAATCGAACGTTGCCGACGCTCTGCGCTGGGTGTTGGGAGAGCAGTCTTACAGCCTGTTGCGCGGCAAGAAGACCGAGGACATGATCTTCTCCGGCTCGGAGCACCGCCCGCGGGCCGGCATGGCCTCCGCTGAGATCATGTTTGACAACAGCGCGCACTGGCTGCCCGTGGATTACTCCGAGGTCGCGATGACCAGGCGCGCCTACCGGGACGGGCACAACGATTACCTTCTGAACGGCCAACATGTACGGCTCCGCGACATGAACGAACTTCTCGCAGCCGCGGGCCTGTCTGAGCGTACCTACACGATGGTGGGGCAGGGCCTCGTGGATGCGTCGCTGGCCCTGAAGGCGGACGAACGGCGTCGGCTGTTCGAAGAGGCGGCGGGGGTGGGTCTCTATCGCGTCCGGCGTGAAGAAGCCCTTAAGAGACTCGATGGCACCCTTCGCAATCTCGAACGGGTGCAAGACATCATGTCGGAGATAGAGCCGCGGCTGAAGACCCTGGAGCGCCAGGCCCGCCGGGCAAAAGAATACGCGGCCGCGCAGGCGGATCTTCGCGAAGTGCTGCGCGAGTGGTACGGCTATCATTGGCACACGGCCCAGGAGGAGCTGCAGCAGGCGCGGGAGAATGTCCATACCCATCAGATCCAGGCAGAGGCAGCACACGCGTCTCTTGAGAGATCTCAGGTGGATCACGGCCGCCTGCGCGGAAGACTGGCCGAAGTGCGTGGGCAGCTCGGCACCTGGCACAGGGAGTCTGCCGCTTTCCACCAGGAACGCGAGTCAGTCAGCCTGTCCCTGGCGGTCCTGGACGAACGCCGGCGCACATTGGCAAACGCCATTGCAGTCCTGGCGGCAGAGCAGCAGATGGTAGCCAGCGAGCACCTGCTTGCCGCCGAGCGCCTCCAGGAACTGGGCAAGGAGCTGGATCGCGGCGAGGCTGACGCACAGGACGCAGCCCTTCAGCTGAAGTCCGCGCAGGATGCGCTGCAGGCGCGTCAATCGGGCAGGGGCGCCCTCGAGAGCGAACTGCAGGAGGCCCGCGACCGGGTGGCTGGCCTGAGCGCGCAGCGGGCCGAGACCCAAGCGCGGCTGGACGCGCTTACCTCTCAATTGGAATACCAGAATTCCAGTATCGGGGCTGCGGCTGAGGCCGCGCAGGGGGCAAAGGCCGGGTTGGCCGCCGCCGAGAGCACCCTCCGCGATCTTGTGGGCCAGACGACCGACTCCGAAGGGCTCGTGCAGGCGAGCCTGGTTCGGATCGATGCAGCCAAGGGTGCTGTAAGCGCGAGAGAGGCCCAAGTCCGCCAGGCAATGACTGAGCAGACCGCTCTTGCTTCAAGTCAGTCCAAAGTGCAGGCACAGCTCGATGTCCTTGAGCAGGCAGAACAGATGTTGACCGGATACGCGGAGGGCGCCAGATTCCTTCTGGACCCGGCCAGACAATCACGCTTGAGGATACGCGGCACCTTGAGCGGTCTGCTGGACCTGCCTGCCGAGCTGGAAACTGCGATCGCTGCGGCACTGGGCGACGCCGTTGACAGCGTGCTGATTGACGGGAATGAGATCGACCAGGCACTAGACCTGCTGGAGGCCGAAGATGCGGGACGGGCAGTTCTGATGCCGCTCGAGGGTCGCGTGGCCCCGGGCATCACCCGCTCAAGGGATGCAGATGTTCTCGGCGTGGCATCCCAACTCGTGCGGGCGCCCGTTGAGCTCCGCAAGGCCGTGGATGCGCTGTTGGGCGGAACACTGATTGTGCGCACGCGAGCTGCGGCGCGGCGAATGCTCGGTAGCCTTCCGGTGCACGGACGCATCGTCACGCTGCGAGGCGAAGTGTTCCGCGGCGATGGCCTGGTCACAGCGGGCAGGACGCCGCTTTCGTCCACGCTGAGCCGGCCCCGTCAGAAGCGCGAGCTGGCGGCATCGCTTTCCGAGATATCAGAGCGGCTCCAGCGATTGAATGCAAGGGTCGAGAGATCGACGGCCGAACTTCAGACAGCGAAGGAGGACATGGCCGGCCGTGAAACCGAGTTGGAGCAATCGCGCCGGCTTCTGCTGGAGCACCAGGCTGCCCAGCATCAATCAGAATTGGAGGTGGAACGGCAAAGACGGCTGCTGGATTGGCACACGGGCAGGCTCGACGAGTTCGCGCTCGAGAAGATGACGGCCGACACTGAGAAGCAGAGGCTTGCGGCCGCGATCGCCGAGCACGAACTGATGGCCGAGGCGGCCCGAAGCGCACACGATAAGCTCAGCCATGACCTCGGGCAACTCAGCCTTGATGAGGCCCAGGAACATGCAGCCTATTGGACCATGCGGGCGGCCGTTACCCAGCAGGCGGTTGAAAGCGCGCGCCTGCGAAGGAATGAACATGCGCTTGTTCACGAGAAGCTGTCGGGACTCACTGCGGAATTGAAAACACGGATGGAGCAGGAGAACGCCGCGTTGCGGCAGCTGGATGACGAACGAGCCGTTCTGGTAAAGCGCGAACGCAACCTGCAGCAAGAAACGGCATCGCTCCAGGCACAGATCGGGCCGGCTGAGGAGGAGCTGGAGGGCTGGCAGCGCGAGGAAACCGGTCTGGAAGAGGCTGAGGCAACCGCGCAGCGGAGTTCGACCAGTGCCGATCGAGTTCTGACGCAGTATGAGATTGACCTCGTGCGGCGACAAGAGGCGCTTGAATCCTTGCGCGCGCGCATCGTCGACGATTTCGGATTGGTGTCGTTTGAGTATGCCGCCAGCGTGGAGGGGCCGGTCCCGCTGCCCTTCGAGGGCTTGGTGGAAGAGCTGCGCGCGGTTCCCGACTTGGCGCCGGATCTTGAGGATCAGCTAAACCAACGACGTGCCCGTTTGCGGCGCCTGGGGCTTATCAATCCCGAAGCCGCCCGTGACTATGAGGCTGAATCGGATCGCTACTCCTTCCTGAGCGCGCAGGTGCAGGATCTGCGCCAGGCCGAGGCGGATCTTCGTCAGGTGATCGCTGAATTGGATGAACTGACGCGCCAGGAGTTCTCGAGGACCTATGCGGCTGTCGACAAACAATTCAGGTCAATCTTCACCCGGCGATTCGGAGGCGGATCGGCGCGCCTCTTGCTCACCGATCCCGATAATCTCGTCGAGACCGGCATCGACATCGAGGCGCGGCTGCCCGGCCGCCGCGAGCAGGGGCTTTCGCTCCTGTCCGGCGGTGAGCGAAGTCTGACGGCCATCGCACTGGTGTTCGCGCTGCTGAAGGTATCGCCAACGCCTGTGTGCGTCCTGGATGAAGTGGACGCCATGCTGGACGAGGCCAATGTCGGACGCTTCCGTGACCTTCTGGCCGAGCTCAGCCAGGATACTCAGTTCATCGTGATCACGCACAATCGAAACACGGTGCAGGCTGCAGATTTCATCTATGGAGTCACAATGGGTCGCGACTCCACCAGCCAGATCATCAGTCTGCGGCTGGACGAAGTGAGCGAGGAGATGCTGGGGACGAGTCGTGCATGATGGCTGGAGGACAAGAGAGAACCGCCGCCCATGAGGCGGCGGGTCTCTCTTTCTACTGCGGCAGGACCCGCGCTGCAGGATCAGTGGGAACAATGCCGCGCCAATTGTCATAGGTAACGACGCCATACGTTGTGCGAGCTTCGCTCAGCCATTCGTCGAATGCCGCTTGACGCGCCCTCTCGTAGGCGTCCGCATCGAGTGGGACCTCGCCGTGGGCGAGTACCTGAATGATGTGATAGCCAAACTGGGTCTTCACCGGCTGGCCTATCTCTCCGGTCTTCAGGTTAAAGGCCGCCGATTCGAACTCGGCAACCATCGCACCCTTGCCGAACCATCCGAGGTCGCCGCCCGAGTCCTTGTTACTGGTGTCGGTCGAAACCTCAGCGGCCAGCTTGGCGAAGTCCTCACCTTGCTCCAGGCGGCCGCGCACGACCAAGGCAACCGCCTCGTTCGCCACCAGGATGTGCCGAGCCCAGACCTGTTCCTGCGCATGCGGCACATCTGCAGCGACCTCATTCAGAAGCTGCTTGCGAAGGATGTCGATTTCGTAGAGGCGGCGCAGCCCTGCCTCCGTAAGCCCATCCCCCGACAACTGGTCGACGCTGTTGCGGTAGGCCGCTTCATATCCCTGCTCCGTCATCGGCGTTGAGGTTGGCAGCGGGGTGGACGTTGGAAGTGCAGTGGGGCTGGGTCCAGCCGTTGCCGCCTGGATGGTCACCGCGGGGGATGCCAGCGGTTCGAGTGTCGATGTGGGCGAGGACGTTGGCGCTAGGAACTCCGTGGGTGTGGGAGTGATCGTTACCAGCGCCAACGTGTCGCGAGAGAGCGTAGGTGATGCGACCGGAGCTGGAGTGAGCGATGGCGTGGGAGTCCCCGATGGATAGTATTGGAAGGATGCTTGGATTGCCTGCTCGACCTCCCCGGACGCGGCAGACATCCCTCGCACCGCAGATTCCTGCCGGATCACCTCCTCATCGATCATCTCGTCAAGGACGGTTTGACCGATGGAGACGCCTGCATTCAACTGCGAAATGAGCTGCTGTTGTTGGGCGCTCAGGTCGACCCCCAGGTATTCCTGATACTGCTGATACAACTGCAGATCACCGATCAGGCGGCGCCGCTCCATGCGGACACGCGCCTGCCAGTCCTCAACGGGGATTACGACACCCGCTACCTGGGCCACAGGACGACGTGGCTGCAGGTACCTGATGTCCATGTAGCCATATACTAGCAGGCCCACCACGATGATGAGCATGCCGATGAAGGCAGCGAGGATGTACCGAGTCTGCCGTCGCTCGCGCTCAAGCCGGGCGATGTGCTTCTTTGTGTGAGGTATAGGCCTTTGATCCCGCGGATTTGCCATATGCCATCCAGCCTCATGACGGCCGCGCCCGCGCTAGGGGCGTGGCCGCCGCAGAGTATCAGCGCTGATTGTCCTCCCAGCGCGCCCCTGTGAATGGAAGGAGCGCGATGTGCCGGGCGCGCTTGATCGCTCCCGCGAGCACGCGCTGATGACGGGCGCACGTGCCCGTCTGCCGGCGCGGACGGATCTTCCCATCGTCAGAGATGAAGCGCCGTAGCATGTCAGCTTTCTTGTAGTCGATGCTGATGCTCTTGTCTGCGCAGAACTGGCAGGTCTTGGGCCGTGAGTAGTACCTTCGCTCCCCGGGGCCTGAGCTCTCCCCTCCTGTTTCAAATGTTCTTTCTACAGCCATTCGATTTCTCCAAATGTACTAGAACGGAAACTCGTCTTCTCCACCGGCCGGTTCGCCCTCGGAGGGCGCGGCCTGTTCTTCTGTTCCCTGCCCAGAGTCACGCCGCTCACCGAGCATCATCATCTCATTGGTGACGACCTCGATGCTGGTGTGCTTCTGGCCTTCCTTATCATCCCAGCGTCGGGTCTGAAGGCGGCCTTCAATGTAGACCTGTTGGCCCTTCGCCAGGTACTGCTTACAGATCTCGGCCAGGTTCCCCCACGCCACGATATTGAACCACTCGGTCTCGCTGTGGCGTTCGCCATCTGCACTGGTCCAGGCGCGGCTGACGGCCAGCGTGAATGTCGTCACCGGCCGCCCAGAGGGTGTGTAGCGCATCTCTGGATCTCGTCCAAGGTGACCGATCACCATTACTTTGTTGAGGCCTCGACTCATCACGTCCTCCTTGCCCGGGCTAGGGCGTCAGCTGGCTGCATCATCCGGTCGTTTTCCAACCGGTCGTACGCTGCCGAAAGCACCCGCTGCCCACCATCCGAGCGATTACGCCACGAGCGTGAGCATGTGCCGCATGACGGTCTCGGTGTAGCGCAAGTTCTGCTCCAATCCAGACGTCGTTGCAGGCGAGATAGTGAGATTGAACAGCACGTAGTTGCCCTCGCGCTGCTTGCGGATGCTGTAGGCCATACGTCGTTTACCCCACATATCGACCTTATCCACGCTTCCGCCGCCGTCGGCGACCCAACCCTTGACCCGTTCGATGACGCCGTTGACGGCCGTCTCGTCCAGATCCGGCTGGATCAAACACACCAATTCGTAATTTCGCATGGGAATACCTCCTTTCCATGGGTTTGCTCCGTTCAAGGCCGTGGGCCACGACGGAGCGGAAAGGCACGTGAAGAGACGCACCTTGAAAAGCGTGCCAAGTCTACCACAGAACCGCTAGTCGGCCGGATGCGCGGTAGCCCGCTGTGATCTAGCGCACATAGATGGGGTTGCTGAGTATCCATGCCCGACGGCGACCCAGATAGCGGCGATAAGCCTCGATCCTGTACACCCCGGGCTCCAGGGCACGGTGAGTGAGTGCCTGTCCATACTTGACGGTCTGAACTGGCCGGCCGTCCTTCAGCAACCTGATTTCGGCGAAGTCGGGCACCTTGGCGTGCAGGGCGACACCCGCGCGGGGCGCGATCTGCTCACCCATGACGGCCTGGGCGTCGGCACCGTAGGCCGAAAAACGGAAACCACGCGTCGGCCGCGGCAGGTCATAGCCGATGAAGCACCTACCGGCCGCCAGGCCGGCATAGATCGCCCGGGCGTCATGCTCCACGTTTCCAGTCAACGGCTTCTCGAGCAGGACATGCGTGTTGACCGACCGGAAGTGATATTCGTATGGAAAGACCGTGCGCCTCAGCGGTCCTGAGCGCATGTGCAGGGCGTGCGCATCTGAGCCGCCGATCGCCACAGAGGGGCCATTGGCGAGAAGTCGATCCCAGCGGTCGATGGCCGCCGGCAGGGGGCCGTGCGCGATCAGGGCCGGAAAGAATGCATAGAAAATCCCATGGACCCGCGTGGGAATCAATGCCTTGAGCTCGCTGAAGCCGTTCCACAGCTCGATTCCGGTAAGGCCGCTGACCGACCAGTCCTCCCAGGAAATATCGGGTTCGCGGAAGGCCGGGGCCGCCGGGTCGATTGGATGGGCGACAAAAGCAAGACCGCCACTGCGCCTGACCGCCGCCAGGAGAGCCGAGGTGTCTTCGCCATGCGACGCCAGCTCCTGGCCGGCCCCGATGACAATCAAGTGATCCTTCTGGGGGAGGCGGTTCCGGTCATGGATCTCCTCGCCCAGGAGGACAAGCAGCCTCCGGCCGTTCGCCTCCACATAGCGGTCCATGCCCCCCATCCATGCATTGTGGTCGGTGACGATAACGGCATCCAATCCGCAACTCAGGGCGGCCCTGGCAATGTCGCCGTGGCTGCCGGAGCCATCCGAATAGCGGGTGTGCATGTGCAGATTGACGACTATCTCGTCCATCGAAGGCCTTCGTTGACGACTTTCCTCCATCGCAGGTATAATTAGCCCGCTGGTTTTCTGGAGGCAAGTGAATGACGACCTTTCTTGATACCGCTTTGATTATAGTTGCCGTGGGGCTGATCCTCAGCGTCATCCTGCAAAGCAAGGGCGCGGGACTTGGCGGTCTGACCGGATCGGATGCAAGCAGCGTGTTCACGGCGCGGCGCGGGATCGAACGCGTTCTGTTCTGGGTCACGATTGTCCTGAGCATCCTCTTCTTCGGGCTGGCCGTCGCCGAGATCATCGCCAGGCGTTGAGCTGCCCCATCACCTGCGGCGACCTCGGCACGACGTCCGGGGAGCGAGACGAGGTCCGGGCCGCACGCCAGATCGTCGATTCCCAATTGCATAGCCCCTCATGAAAAGACTCCGCGGACAGATCCTGGTTGTCCTGGCAACGCTGGTAGTTGTGGCGGTGCTTCTCTTGAGCCAACAGCCGGTCCTGACGCCCATCCTGCCCGAGGCCGCGCCCGGGGGCGTCTATACTGAGGCGCTGGTGGGCGCGCTGGGTCGGCTGAATCCACTCCTGGATTGGAACAACCCTGCCGATCGCGATGCGGACCGCCTAATCTTCAGCGGATTGGTGAAGTTCGATTCGCGGGGCCTGCCCCAGCCTGACCTCGCCGAATCCTGGGGCGTTTCGGCAGATGGGACGATCTACAATTTCACGCTTCGGCCCAACGCAGAGTGGCACGACGGAGTGCCGGTGACCAGCGACGATGTGCTCTTCACCATCGAGCTGATAAGGTCAAGCTCGCTGTTTCCCGAGGACGTCAGGAACCTTTGGGACCAGATCGACGTGAAGCAGTTGGACAACAAGAACATGAAGTTCACGTTGCCCGAACCGTTTGCGCCATTCCTGGATTATGCCACCTTCGGAGTCCTGCCAAGGCACATTCTCGGAGCCACATCGCCGCAGCAGCTCGATAGCGCCGCATTCAACATCAGTCCGGTTGGAACGGGACCGTACAAGTTCGATCATCTGATTGTGGAGGCGGGGAGGATTGCGGGGCTCGTGCTCAGCGTGAATGATCGGTACTACGGTGCACCGCCATTCATGCAGCAGGTCGTCTTCCGCTACTACCCTGATTCGCGAAGTGCCTTCGACGCCTACGAGCAGGGAGAGGTGCTGGGCGTAAGCGAGGTCTCGCACGAAGTGCTTGCGGAGGCTCTTGCGGATCCTGAGCTCTCACTATACACGAGCCAGTTGCCGCAAATCAGTATGGTCCTGTTGAACACCAAGAGCCAGGAGGCGTCGTTCCTGGACAATCCCAATGTGCGGCGTGCACTCCTGCTTGGATTGAATCGCAATTTCATCATCTCATCCTTCCTGCAGGGGGAGGCCATCGTGGCAAACGGACCAATCCTCCCGGGATCGTGGGCGTACTACGATGGTATTGAGCGTCTCAGCTACGACCCGGAGAATGCCATCCAGTTGCTTAAGGACGAGGGCTACGTGATCCCGGCGAGCGGGGGAACGATCCGGGCCAAGGACAACGCCGCCCTGGACTTCGTCCTGGTGCATCCCGACGGCGCGCTTCACACGCAAATCGCACAGGCGATCCAGCAACAGTGGGCTCAAATTGGCGTGCAGGTGAACCTGCAGGCCGTGCCCTACGACGCGTTGGTTCCCACCTACCTCGGGCCGCGGGCCTACGAAGCAGCCCTGGTGGATCTCAACATAGCCCGGACGCCGGACCCGGATCCCTACCCATTCTGGCACCAAGCCGAGGCCACCGGCGGCCAAAACTACTCGCAGTGGGATAACCGCGCCGCGAGCGAATACCTTGAGCAGGCGCGCACCGAGACCGATTTCACGGTCCGCACGCGTCATTACCGCAACTTCCAGGTGATATTCGAAAAGGAACTTCCGTCACTGCCGCTCTACTACCCCGTATACAGCTATGGCGTGGACGCGCAGGTGCGCGGCGTCCAGATCGCCTCGCTTTACGATCGCAGCGATAGATTCATGCTGATCGGAAACTGGTATCTGGTGACGCGCCGCATGCTGCAGCAAACACCGGAAACCACACTCGCGCCGTAGCGCGTGCGAAGCCGACTGCGGCGTACGTCCTTTTCTTGCCAGGTCTTGTCTCAGGAGCAACAAAGATGAATTCTGCCCTGTCCTACGTTGGCCAGAACCGCGAACGCTTTCTTGCCGAGTTGCGCGAGGTCCTGACGATTCCCTCCATTTCGACGGATCCTGATCACAAGCCGGACATGCAGCACGCCGCCGAGTGGATGAGCTCCCAGCTTCGTTCCATGGGCATGAACAATGTCCAGATCATGCCGACCGCGGGCCACCCGGTGGTGTACGGCGAGTGGCTGGGCGCCGGCGAATCGGCTCCCACGGTCATGCTATACGGGCACTATGATGTTCAGCCCCCCGATCCACTGGAGCTGTGGGTGAGTCCGCCATTCGAGCCCGATGTGCGGGGTGAACACCTGTACGCCCGCGGCTCCGCCGACATGAAGGGCCAGGTGCTGGCGTGCCTCAAGGCCGTGGAGTCGATCGTGCGGACGGGCCACCTCCCGGTGAATATCAAGTGGCTCATCGAAGGGGAGGAGGAGATCGGTTCGGAACACCTGGATGTGTTCATCAAGGAGCATAAGGGGCTCCTGGCGTGCGATTTCTGCCTGAATGCTGACGCCGGGATTCTGGCTGCCGACGAACCCTCCATCACCACGGGTCTGCGCGGCCTGGCGTACTATGAACTGCGGATCCATGGTCCCCGCAAAGACCTGCACTCGGGACTCTACGGCGGCATCGTTCATAATCCGGCGCAGGCGCTCGCAGAACTGATCGCCGGCATGCACGATTCAAAAGGACGGGTGACACTGCCGGGCTTCTACGATAAAGTCCGCAAGCTCAGCAAGAAGGAACGCCAGGGCTACGCCAGGCTTCCGCTCAAGAAGAAGCTATTCCTGGAGCAGACGGGAGTTCCGGCCCTGTGGGGTGAGCCAAATTTCACGCCGCCGGAACGCCTTGGCGCCAGGCCCACTCTGGAGGTGAACGGACTGCTATCCGGCTTCACCGGCACAGGTTCCAAGACCGTTCTGCCTGCCTGGGCGATGGCCAAGATCTCGTGCCGGCTTGTCCCGGATCAGACGGAGGCAGACACGACCCGGCAACTGCGGGCGTACCTGAAGCAGCGGGCACCGAAGGACATTCGCTGGGAGCTCACGTATCTGCACGGCGCGGGCGCGGCGTTGACCAGCACGGACAATGCGGGGGTCCAGGCGATGAGGCAGGCCATGAAAGAGGTCTGGGGAAAGGATCCTCACTTCTTACGTGAAGGCGGCTCCATCGGTGTGGTCGTCCAATTGCAGCGACATCTCAACGTCGATTCAGTGCTCTCCGGATTCGCGCTTCCGGACTGCGATGCGCACTCGCCCAACGAGAAATTGCATCTGCCAACCTGGTATCGCGGCATCGAGACCCTCGTTCGGTTCTTCTATCACTTGAGGTAGTATGGACGATCGCATTATCGCGTACGGCGGACAGGCCGTGATCGAGGGAGTAATGATGCGTGGGCGCACGGCCATGGCGGTCGCCATGCGCGCTCCGGATGGACGCATCGTGCTGCATAGAGAGAGGCTGGGCAAGATCTATCGATCCCGCCTTACCAGGATCCCGTTTGTGCGCGGCGTGGTGATGCTGTGGGATGCTCTCGGCCTTGGCATGCGGGCGCTCACGATCGCAGCGAATACACAGACAGGCGAGGACGAGAAGCTCGAGGGTCCGGCGCTGTATCTGACGCTTGGGACGGCCTTGCTCTTCGGGATCGGGTTGTTTTTCCTCCTGCCTGCCGGTGTGGGTTACCTGGCCGAGCATTATTGGGGCTTGGGGGCCTGGTGGAGCAACCTGCTCGAGGGCGCGGTGCGGCTGGTGCTGCTGGTTGGCTACGTCTGGGCGATAGGCTTCCTGCCGGATATCCAGCGCGTGTTCGCCTATCACGGCGCGGAGCACAAGACCATCAATGCCTATGAGGCGGGAGCCGAACTGACACCAGAATCGGTTGCCGCTTTCTCGTTGGAACATCCGCGCTGTGGTACGGCCTTTCTTCTTACCCTGGTTCTCTTCTCGGTGCTGCTTTTCACTGCCCTGGGTCCGTTGCCGCTGGCGTGGCGCCTGGTGAGCCGCATCGTGCTGATTCCCGTTCTGGCAGGCGTCTCTGTCGAATACATCCGATGGACCGCCAGCCACCTCAGCAGTGCGATCGTGCGCTGGCTGATCAAGCCGAATCTCGCACTTCAGTCGCTCACGACGCGTGAGCCCGATACATCCATGCTGGAGATCGCGATCGAGGCGTTCAAGACGATGCGGCAGGGGGAGCGCGAATTCACCCTGTGAGTGCATGGTTCTGTTTCGCGGGCCCAGGCGAGCACATCTTGTATTTCTAGAGCCTGCCCGAAATGATGCAGGTATTGTCAATGCGGAGATCCCAGTGGATTGCCGCCGCGTTCGCCGTCTCGGTGCTCATCGTCCTTTGCGTCCTCGGCGTGTGGCTCCATGCTCGCGGCAGAGCCCTGCCACTGCCGGCGCGCGAACAGCTTTTTCCGGGCGTTGAGTACGTGCGCAAGGTCCAAGTCCGGCCACGCCCCATGGTCACGCACGTCGTTAGTATCGACATGCGCACGCCCGGCCTGCGGTTCCTCGTCACGCCGGCCGATGACAGGGGGAGTGATCTGCCTTTGCGGGCGCGGCCGACGACGGAGTTCCTCGACGAATTCGATGTGCAGATCGCGATCAACGGCGACGGATTCTCGCCGTGGTGGTCTCGCAGTCCGGCTGACTACTATCCCCATGCCGGGGATCCGGTCCGGCCGCGCGGTCGCGCGGCCTCCCGCGGCAGAGTCTACTGGTGGACGAGTGAAGCCCTGCCGACGCTCTACCTCAACTCGCGCAACCGACTGAGTTTTGACGCGCCGGCCAAGCCCTACAACGCTGTCTCCGGGGAAAGCATGCTTGTGATGGGAGGCGAAGCCCTGCCTGATCTCGATAGCGCCGAGCTCCATCCTCGGACGGCGATCGGGTATTCGCGAAACGGGCGGTACCTGTTCCTGGTTGTAGTGGACGGCCGGCAACCTTTGTACAGCGACGGCATCACCCTAGCCGAACTGGCGGGCCTTATGATCTCGCTGGGCGCGCAATACGCTATGAACCTTGACGGGGGCGGCTCTTCGACGCTGGTCGTGGAGGGTGACAACGGGGAACCGCGGATCCTGAACTCACCCATCGACAACTACATTCCTGGCCGCGAGCGCCCGGTTGCCAATCATCTGGGCATCTCCGTGCGACGATAGGGGGCATCCTGGGCCGAACTATATTTCGATCTCCCCTATCTGCTCGAAATCCAGTTCGAATTCCGTACTCTCGGATGCGCCAGCCTCGGCTTCTTGCCAGGCGCCAGCCTCGCCACCGCGGTCACACAGGGACCGGTAGACACAGAAGCGGCAGCGCGTGCGATCTTCTGTAAGCGGGAACACCTGCGCGTGGGTTATCTCCTTGACGAGGTTCTCGATTGCCGACCAATCACGCTTGAATTGCTGCGGATCGTAGACGAACTGCGCTGGCTCAGACGGGAATTCCGCGAACCAGTAGAACATGGAGATGGCACCGGGCTCGAACATTTCACCACCGTTCAGGTCAGCACCTGCTGTCACCAGCATGGCGCGGTAGACCCGCGTCTGCCACCGGGCAGCGAGCCATTCGTCCCGCGGGCGCCGCGCGTAGGTCTTCCAGTCATAGATCATGGCCCGCCCGTCACCGACGGCTAGCAGGTCGTACTTGGAGACCAATCGGTGTTCCCCGACGCGAGCGGCAAGTGTCCTTTCGGTGTGGAGCGTGTGACCGCTCAGGTCCGGGCCCGCGGACGCATAGTTGTGCCACCAGCGTGCCAGGTCGGGCGAGGTTGCCATGGCGGCCAGCTTGCTGACCTGCAAACCCATCAAGTGCTGCTGCACCAAACGGTGGAAGAGGAGTGCCTCGCGTTGTCGAGCCTCAGTCTCGGAAACCGGCTCGGCCTCCACGGCGGGCCACATCAAGCGATCCAGGTAGCGCAGCTGATAGCGGCGCGGGCAGTCGGCATAGTCCTGCAGTGACGACTGGCTGAACGTCAAGGGCTGCCCGTTGTCTGACTTGGATTCCGGCGGCGGTGTCTGCATCGGGACTCGGCTCTAGTCAGCCTGAACGCGCGCTACAGGGTGCTTGCCAGCCCCCCAACCTTGGAGGGCTGCCAGCGCAAGGGCTGGAACCGCTTTGCCCCGCCTGCCAGTGTTCCAGGTCACGATCAGTTCCTTTCGCGCCCGTGTAATGCCCACGTACAGAAGCCGAAGGCGTTCCCGAGCGTAGTCCAGGCGGGCGCGCCGCGTTTGTGCGCCTTCTCTGTAGTACTCGAAGTCCGATTCAGAGAGCGTCGAGTTCAGCTGCGCGAGCGCCTCGGCCTCCAAGTTGAGGTCGTCGCGCAGGAACCATTTCTCAGAAACGAAGCGGTCCGTGGGCTGGGCGGAGGGGAAGTCGTAGTCATTGACCGACAGGAGATAGACCCGATCCCATTCCAGACCCTTGGCCTTGTGCATGGTTGCGACGACCACCACACCCCTGTGAGCATCGGGCTCGAAGCCCGCGTCATCCCCCGAAAAGCCGATGAACTTGCGCTCATTTCGCGCGATTTCGTTGAGATGCGGCGTTAGTTCAGGCAGACGCCATTGGGGGTTCTCATCCGCCAATTGACCCAGGACGAGGGCAAGCTTGTGGGCAAGGGCAAGGTCCGCGGCCGATTTGAAGATGTCCTGGGCGAGAGTGAGCACCAGCTGATCAATCGGCAGGACCGTCGCACCGTGCCAGCGGGAAACGACCTCGCGAAAGGCCTTCAGCTCGGTCCGCAGCTCCAGTTTCGCGTCGTCCGACGCGCCATCAAGGGCACCGCCGGCAAGCGGCATTGCGGCCTCGATACTCTCCAAGGCGGAGGAAGGCACCAGGGGTGCAACGTAATCCTCCAGGGCCTTGAATTTCCCGAGGATACCCCCTGCGCGCCCCGACAGGAGTTCGCGCACTTTGTCGCCGCGCCATTCACGGCGCCACACCTTATACGCTTGAGCGAGTTTGACCGAGGCGGCGGGGTCAGCAAGATATGCGAGGACGTGACTCAAGGCGCCGGCGACCGCCCGAGTTGGAGACGTACTGCGGAGCAGCTCGAGGTGCCGAATGCCGCGCGACTGCAGAGCTTTGACCATGTTGGCGGCGTGGTCGTTGGTGGAAGAAAGGACTGCGACCGTGGATTCAAGGTGGGTTGGCAGCCACTCCTGCAGCGATCTTGCCACCGCACTTACCTCTTCCTGAGGCGTCAGCTGGTCGCTTGCGAGCGCAATTCCGGCCGGATCATCCGGCGGATTGGGCTGCGGGTCGCCGGCTGGCGCCGGCTCGATGAAGGGTTCTGACAAGGCGTTCCGGATCTCTCGGATGGGATGGTCGTTCATTGTCCACTTGACCAGGGAATTCGCGAGTGCCCTAATCGATGGCTGGCAGCGACCGGATTCCGGCATGGGGACGCTCGCGTGTTCCCGAATAAACGAACGCAATAGCTCTGGACCTGCTGTGGTGAAGGTCTCAAAAATGGCCTGGTTGGGGTCCCCGACCCGCACCCAGTTGCCGTCAGGCCCGGCCAGAGTGGAGAGGATTAGCTGCTGGAGTTCGCTGGAATCCTGCGCCTCGTCCTCGAGTATGAAAGGCCAGCGATAACGCAGGCGCTCGACGAGCTCGGGTGAGGTCGCGAGCATGTCGGCCGCCAGGCGGATGAGGTCATCAAAATCCACTGCGCCGCGATAGACGAGGCCGCTTTGATACGTCGCGTAGATCTCGGCGCCCATCCGGGCCAGCAAGAGGGGAGCGGGCTGGCGATCCAGCGCCCGGAGGAGCGACTCGGGCGTGAGGCGACGATCCTTGGCAGCCTTGATGAAACTGGTGGCGACCGACTCGATCAGCTCCGGCCAGTGCTTGCTTTCCACCTGTCGAACCTGCCCATCTCCAAGATCCTGGCGCAGGTAAGCCGCGCCGACATCACGATGCAGGTGCACCCAGGCGCGGGCCGCGTCGCGGACCATGGCGGCGGCGGCGATCTCGTCGACAATGGTGAATTTCTTGTCCAAACCTGCCATAGGAGGATTTTCCCGAACGATGTCATGGGCAAGCCCGTGCAGGGTCCTGACCCGGTAGCCGAGGTGCGGGATGAGGTAGCGGGACTTTGCGAAGGCTGCAAGGCGCGCGGAAAAGTTTTCCACGGCGGAGTTCACCAGCGTGACAATCAGGATCTCCTGTTCCGGACCGAGCCGTCCCGCGGCGATGAGCTGGGCCGCCAGCGCGGAGAGAGTGTGGGTCTTGCCTGAACCAGGCACGGCGGAGATACCAAGCATACCGCCCGCGTACTCCAGGATCTTGCGCTGTGAAGGGCGCGGGCTGAAGGGGTGGCTCATGAATGCGGGGCTCTCAGTTGCCAGGCTGCGAAAGGGTCAATCGGAAAAATACCGAGACTACGTCCGTCTGTTGGCCCCCGCCCTGGGTCGGCGAGTTGGCGGCGCCGTGTCCTCAGTGGGCTTCCGCAAGAAGGCTTGCTGGCGCAACAGGACAACCAGAGTGAAGAGACTAATGAGGGTGGCCGCCTGAAGATTCGCCTGCGGGGCAGCCCATAGGAACATCGAATAGGAAAGCAGAGAGAGAACCTGAAACAAGATCGGCAGGTACCAGACCGCAGGCGTCATGAACGCGAGGATCAAGGAAAGCACATCGCCCAGATAGTAGTAGCGCTCACGCATGTTTGGCAGCAGGAATGGGACCAGTGTGACGCAAACCAATGCCAGCAAGACGATGGCCGGTACATTCTTCCTCCGGGTAGTGCGCCAGCTGTAGTAGACCCACCCCAAGAATATCAGCGTGGCGACCACGACGGAAGGCCACAAGAGCCAGGAGTATGCCGATCTGGGGAAAAAGACGTATATCGTTGCGGCGTTGTGAGTGAGGGCTTTTCCCGCGTCCGCCTGGCCCGCATATGCTGTGAGAACCTCGTTCCACGTGCGCCCGAAGGCCACGGCTGGTGTCATGCAAATGGCGTACACCAGGGGAACCGCGAGGAAGTGGTACCAGCGGATCCTGCCCCAAAGCATCATAAGCAGGAGCAACGGCACGAAGAAGATGCCCTGGGGTTTGAACGCCAAGGCGACTGAGAAGGAAACCACGGCAAGCAGCGGACGACCAATTAGGAGGAAGTAGAGACAAGCGAGGAGAAAGGAGGCGAATACACTATCGGCTTGACCCCAGACCGCACTGTTCACCAACATCGTGGGGCCGGCAAAGAAAACCGCGGCCGCAAGCACAGGCAGGTACCCCCGCGGACGATGAAGTCGAACGATCGTGAAGACCATGATCGCGGTGAATATGTCGAAGACCATGGCGATTATCTTGACCGACGTCAGGGGAGCAATGAAGGATGAGGTCAGTGTCGCAAGTGCCAACAAATAGAGATAGGGAGGTGTGTAGTTGTAGAAATCCTTGCCCAGGCCGACGAGGGGGCCATGCCGCTGCAGTTTTGCGTACCAGACCAAGATCTTGGCCTCCATGTCGCTGTTGGTCATGGACCGGGTGACGTAGCGCACATAGAGCGAGACGAGAACCAAGATGCCGGCGAGTACCAGCGGAACATAGGGGCGCCATCGGCTCCAAGTCGACGGCCGGGTGCTCTGGCGGGCGGCGGAGGAACTACGACGATGGGAGCGCGTCTGTTTCATGTAACACCTGATTGACGGGAAGCAGCAGCCTGCCGCGCTGCTCGAAGCCTGATTCGCCAAGCTGGCTGATGCAGAGATAGATGATCTGTCTGCAGCGGCGGACCAGGCCGGTGACCAGCCGGGCCATTCC
>JAZDHO010000050.1:0-4295 GCA_043805815.1 Chloroflexota bacterium | reverse complement strand
TGCCATTTGAGTTGTTCCTCCTTCCTTGCTATCTACTGAGTTGAGTGAGATGCGCCGTGGGATGTGGGATTAAGGCTTGTTCAACTCGCTCATTCTCTTTATGTTACCATAATCTCCTTCCCGACAGTAGATGGTGTCAAGTGAGTAGACTTGCATTACCATTGAGCGCCCGTCCACTACTGAGCGAATTTCGCCGCTAAGAGGTGAGCCGAGAGAGTGAAAGAGGGCGAATTGGGGAAATGCGAATTCCCATTGGTCTTGTGGGATGCCGTAAGCCTTCCAGGTTTCCTCTTTCAGCCACTTCGCTAGTTCCATACTACCACCTTCCATGTCGGAAAAGAACCTGGGGAATGAGAATTGGGAGCGGCCCGGCATAATGGCCGGGCCGTCAGTATGCGGTCAGGGGGCGCGCAGCGCCTTGGTCTCCGAATACAGCCCGCTGGCGGCCAGCGCAATAGTCATGGCCACCACCACGGCGGTTATCCACACCTCAATATCGCCGCCGCCCCGCGAGTACTGCACGCCGCAGACGACCGCCAGCGCCACGATCAGGTTCGGCCCCGGCACCCATTTCGATTCCAGCCCCCACGATTTGTACAGCTGGCCGAGCGCCACCAGAAAGCCGATTAGCCCGACACCGCCGAGGGTGAAATTGATGTCCATACCTAGCCCTCCAATGCCGCTACCAGATTCCGCAGGGTCGCCCGCGCCGCCCGCACCTTGCCGCGCAACTCCGCGATCTCCTGGCGCAGCGCGGGTTCCAGCACATTCCGGTAGTGCTTGATTACGCCGTCCCATTCCAGCAGGCGCCCCTTGCACTGCTCATAGGTAAGCGCGTCCGCCCATGATATCGGTTCCGGCATACTCTCCTCCTGCAAAAGCGGCGTTGGGTCTACCCAATCGCCATACCCCGGCGCGCCCTGCCCTGCAACCTTTACGCCAAAATGCAGGTGCGGCCCGGTCGAAAAGCCGGTGTTGTCGCTGTAGCCGATCACGTCGCCGGCGCGCACCGCATCTCCGCTGATATGCGGCCCGGTCGGGTCGAGGTGGGCGTAGAACGTGCTGCCCCACGGCGCGTCAACTCGGGCGTAGAAGCCGAAGCCCCCCGTCGGGTGCGGATCGGTGGCGTGGTAAAGCGTCCCGTCATGCGCCGCCCGTATCGGCGTCCCGGTCGGCACGGCCCAGTCAATGCCGTTGTGGCCGGGTAACCCGAACTGGGCATAGACGGCTGGATTCTCGCCCCAGCCCTGGCTCTGCGGGTAGGCGCCCTCGAATGGCTTGCGAAGCTGCGGGATGCTCATGGCCTCCTCCTGCTCGAATGTCACCACGTCGCTGAAATGCCCGTTGGAATTGCCTGGCACCAGCTCCGTGCCATTCCAATAAGGCGGATCGTCCGGGAAGTTGGTTCCGGGCAGGGTCGCCACGTCACTCACCGCATTCGCGACCTGCACGGTGTACTCGCCCCGGCCGTACCACATGTCTTTTGTCTGCACCGTCTCGCCATCCCGCCACTTCACGAGCATCGGCACGTCCGCAGGCTCGAATATGATCAGGTTGCGCATGTGATTCTGCTCGGGCGTGAGACGGCGCACCGACACCAGCGACCAGCGTCCCGGCGTTGCGGGCGATATCACCGGCGGCGTCACGATGGGCGGATCTATGGGGCCGGGCGGAGGCGGAATTGTGCCCGATTGCGGGCGCGGGCGCCACGGGTATGCCTCCAGCGCCTGTTTGCTCGCTTCCAGCGGCCCGCCGAAATAGTTGTCGGCGTCGAAATTCGACTGCCAACCGAATGTCCAAAAGCCGGTCACGTTGAGCAGGTAGTCGGGCGCGTGGCCGTTCTGGATAAAGTCCACGATGTCGAGCGTAATCTGCCGGTGTTCCGCCGGGCCGGTGCGCGGCCTGTCCTCCAGTCCCGCATCCCCCAGGCGCGGCCCACCCTCGGTGCACATCACGGCCACGTCGAGGCCGAAGCGCTCCCGTACCGCGTCGTGATACCACTCCCAGTTGCGAAATCCGATGTTGTCCTGCGCGCTCCCCGGGGGCCACGCGGCCGGCCCGCCCGCGCCCCAGGCGAGGAACTTGTTGTCGCAATAGTTATGCACCCCCACCACGGCCCCGCGCACCCGATTGAACGGGTCGAATCCGACCAGCCGCCAGTAATCGAGCACGGTGCACCAGTAACGGTAATCCGGCCAGTTGCCGCCCGGGGACAGGTTGCCGACGACGGGGATGCAGCCTGCCGCCAGTGTCTCCTCGATTGCGCCCATCAGCACTTGGGCGTACTTCGTGGCGTCCGGCGTGCCGTCGTCGCACTCGTAATTGTTGTTTGTCTCGTTCCAAAGCTTGACATAGTAGCCGCCCGCCGCGCGATAGTTGCGCAGCATGTCCGCAAGTGTCGTGCCCTCCGGCCCGCGTGGGAACAGCGCGAATAGGCGCATCACGGGGATGCCGCCGCGCTCTACGATGTAGCGAGTGATGCCCCACACGTCATTGGCGATGTGGAGATAGATAAACCAGCGCGCACCCATGCGCCACGCGAGGTCTACATCCCCGCGTGAGATGGTCTCGTTGCCGAGGTGGGCGCTGATGCCGGTGTCGTCACTCGGTCGCGGACAGTCAGCCAGTCTCACCCTTCACCTCTCTCCCCATAATCCGTTGACACCTGGCGCACTTCCCATCCGCCTCCAACTCGCTCGTACATATCAGGCAGAACTTCTTGCTCGCATCAAACGCCCTGCCGCACCACGGGCAGGTGGTGGAATGCACGGAACATGACGCCGTGAAAGTCGGCGGCTTTATGCCGTGTGTGCCGTCGCGTCCCCACTCCTCTGTTGCTGTCCTGCCGCCGGTATCCATTACATCCTCCATTCGCCGCGTCGGGTCACTTCCCCCACGTACTCTGATAGCGCAAAAGCCGGATCAGCCAGTTGAGCGTTGTGACGTTGAGCAGCAGCGCGATCAACATAAACACAAACGACCACTCCCGGTTGGCCGCCGACCAGCCGAATGACGCGCCATACAGCGCCCAGCCCAGGAAGGCGGCAAAGCTGAACAAAAACCAGGCCAGACTCAGGCGCAGACGCCGCACATGCCGGGTCGGGCTGCCCGGGGCGATATTAAGATACACCATGCCGAGAATCAGCAACTGTATGATTTCGGTTACGTACAGCGCCTGCCTCGTCACGACTACCATATCCACGGCGCACGTCCTCCAGTAGTTTCAGGTTTGCCTCCATCTGTCCGTTGATCGAGCGCAACATGCGTCGCACTACCACGCGTATTACGCACCCCACGCCGATCAGCGCTGCGAGCTCGACGGTGCCGGCCAAAAGCGCGTCATTCATCGCGGGCCTCCAAATCGCCGATCCTGAGCGTCAATGTCGAGCCGGTCACAGATTAGCGCCATTGTCACGGCGATTTCGCTCTGCAGGGCGACCATTTTGGCGAGCGCATCGCGCAGGTCCTTGAGCACGAACCAGAGCAGGACGGCGGCGAGGCCGGCCGCGAGGCCGAACTGCTTCGTAAATTCCAGCAGCGTCGCTTCCATTGGCAACCTCTACTCACTCTCAGATTCCAGGAACCTGCATCTCTTAAGTCCCTATCGCAATCACATTGATGTAGAAGGTTCGAGATACATTCATTGCATTAAACACTTGCACCACGCACCCACTTGTACTGATTGACACGAGCATTCCCGTTGTCTGCAAACTGGTGCCGCTCAGGACTTGAATTCCACTAGCTTGCTCAACGCCTAGTGTTACTGCTTCGATGGTAGAGAAAGCATTTGTCCAAGTGATGCTAACATTAGCAAGGGATTCTGCATCTACAGACTGCTCTTGCCTCTTGAACTCTATCCTTCTTGCAGCCCCGGACTTAGTACCAAGGAAGTAGTTGCCGGAGCCAAGTCCATGTTGGTTAGAGGTAGCTCCATAATGAGTGTCCAAATTTGCGTGAGTGGTAGTACCTTTGTTTAGCAGATTGGCATGATCTACTTGAGCACTGTCTACACCGTCGTGGTCGTGTCCACTTCCAACATCGAATGCCGAAATAGCATCTGCTCTGAGATTGTTATAGTCCTGAGATGTGATGTTATCGAGCGAGGATACATTGGAACTTAGCCATGCCATCAGTGCACTTCCTCTTACTTACAGGATACGCAAGAACCAGTGAACTACTCTAACTTCGCCGCTCTGCTTCTCAACAGAGGGATTTATCTCAGTTCGGCAGAAGAATGTTCCGCCGGGTTGAAAGAGAGATAAGTGGTCGAGTCGTTCTGTAACAGAACCACCTTT
>JAZDHO010000049.1:0-24461 GCA_043805815.1 Chloroflexota bacterium | reverse complement strand
TGGCAGCCTGCGCGGACGAGGCCTTGCCCGTGCCAATTGCCCAGACAGGCTCGTAAGCCACCACAATTCGCGGCGCAAAAGTGGCCTGCAGTCCGGCAAGTCCAAACTGGATCTGTCGTCCGACAACTTCTGACGTCCGCTGAGCTTCGTGTTCCTGCAGAGTCTCGCCGACACAGAAGATCGGGGTCAGGTCAGCCTTTTCTGCAGCCCGAACCCGGCGATTCACCGTCTCGTCAGTCTCGCCGAACAGGGTGCGGCGTTCTGAGTGACCAAGGATGACGTAGAGGCACAATTCCCGCACCATGGCCGGCGAGACCTCGCCTGTGAAGGCGCCCTTCCCCTCCCAATGCATGTTCTGGGCGCCCAGGCCGATGTCACTGCCTTCGAGGAGCGCCTGGACGGCCTGCAGGGCGGTGAATGGAGGACACAGGACCTTTTCCACACCCTTTATGTCGCGCAAACTCGCGGACATCGCGTAGACCAGAGACCGGGCAGCCTCGACCGTCATGTTCATTTTCCAGTTGCCGGCAACAAGTGGGGTACGCATGATCGCTTCCATCCTTTCGGATTCTGCTGGCTGGCGGAGTACCTTCACTCCGAAATAATGTAGACAATTCCGCCCCCCGGACTGGGCGCGAATGTAATCGTCAAGACAGCGATCTCTCCGCACGCCGACACGCTCCACGCCTCCTGCCAGCCACCGGTCGCATCCGGACCCTGGATCACCTAGATGGCCACGCCCGAGACATCCGGGCAATCTCTGACATTCCTGTAGAAGCTGGGGACGGTGTCCCACACATCGGACTTGAGATCTGGATCGCCCAAACCACCAAGCGCCGGACGGGCGACAGGATCGGCCGCGGGCAGGGCGGTGTCGGCCGGCTTGCGACCAACTGCGGCAGTCGGGCTTCCAACAAGCGAAACGACGCTCCCAACGCCGCCGGTACCCCGAACGGCCGAACGGATGGCGGGTACCAAGGCCAGTGCCACCGCAACGCCCATGATGGATAGCGCGAGGACGATGACTCCCAAGATGAACCAGAGCCGGCGCCTACCGGACTTGGGGACTGCCTCATGCTGAGTCTTCAGGTCCGACCCGGGCATCAGCCAAGATGATTCTTCAGACAAGGAACAGGGTGGGTGGCCGGAAGCGGCACCCGCCCTGGCCGTCGCAGATCGGCACTATTTGTCCTGCAGCGCGGCAACGCCGGGAAGTTCTTTGCCCTCAAGGTACTCCAGCGAGGCTCCGCCGCCAGTGGAGACGTGAGTCATTTGCCTGGACACGCCGGCTTTCTTCACAGCACTGGCGCTATCGCCGCCGCCGATGACCGTGGTCGCGCCCGAGGCAGCCAGCAACTTCGCGATGGCGAAAGTGCCTTCGGCGAACTTGGGCATTTCGAAGACGCCCATGGGTCCATTCCAAACGATGAGACGGGCGCCCTGCAACGCGGCCTTGAAGGCCTCGATGGACTTCGGCCCAATATCCATGATGCGCCAGCCCGCCGGAACGGCGTCCACGGCGACGATCTTCGAATTGGCGTCGGCCTCGAACTTGTCGGCAATAACGGCATCGGTGGGCAGCAGCAGCCGGTCTCCGACCTTGGCCATGATTGCCCTGGCAGTATCCACCGATCCATCCTCAACCAGGCTGTCCTGCATGGCATAACCCTTCGCCGCGAGGAACGTATTGGCCATGCCGCCGCCGATGATGAGCTTGTCACACTTGGCCAACAGGTTCTCCACCACGGCGATCTTGTCGCTGATCTTGGCGCCGCCAAGGATCGCGATGTAGGGGTGCTCCGGATTGGAGGTGGCGCGGCCGAGATACTCAAGTTCCTGTTCCATCAGGAAACCGGAAACGGCAGGCAGGAAGCGCGCCACACCCTCGGTCGAGGAGTGGGCGCGGTGCGCCGACCCAAAGGCATCGTTCACGAAGATCTCGCCCAGGGACGCCAGGGCCTTGGCCAGGTCGAGGTCATTCTTCTCCTCGCCGACGTGGAAGCGCGTGTTCTCAAGCATCAGAACATCGCCGGGCTTGAGCGCCGCCGCCATGCTTGCGACCTCCGGCCCTGTGCAGTCCGGGGCCATTTGAACCGGCCTGCCGAGCAAACCCGCCAGGGTTTCGGAGGCGGCCCGCAGGCTGAATTCGGGCGAGGGGCCGCCCTTGGGCCGACCCAGATGACTCATGAGGATCAGCGAGGCACCCTGGTCCAACACGTACTGGATGGTGGGCAGCGACGCCTTGATGCGCTTGTCATCGGTCACCTTGCCTTCGGCCATCGGCACATTGAAGTCGACGCGCATCAGTACGCGCTTTCCCTTGAGCCCGATGTCTTTCACTGTCTTCTTGTGCATGGTACTGCTCCCGCCACAATTCGATCCTCCCCCGCTGGAGGTTGCTGGCGGGGGAGGCGTGTGAACCTATCTTAGAGTGACTTGGCCATCATGGCGGCCAGGTCGGCAGTTCGAACCGCGTAGCCCCATTCATTGTCATACCATGCAACGATCTTTGCGAAGTCGTTCCTTTCCTTGCCGAGAACCAGGGTCAAAGCGAGGTCGACAGAGGACGAGTGCGGATCGCCTTTGTAGTCGATGCTGACGAGAGGCTCCTCAACGGCCTGGAGAATGCCCTTGAGCCTCGGTGTGTTGGCTGCATCGCGGTAGGCCTGGCGGAGCTCCTCTGTGGTCGTGGCGACCTCGAACTGGACGGTGAGGTCGATTATCGATACGGTGGAGATGGGCACGCGCAGGGCGTAGCCATCCAGCTTGCCCGCCATGTCTGGAATAACCAGCTTCAGGGCCTTGGCAGCCCCTGTCGACGTCGGGATGATGCTCATGGCAGCAGCGCGGGCGCGGCGCAGATCCGAATGCGGCAGATCCAGGATCTTCTGGTCGTTGGTATAGGCATGGATCGTGGTCATCAGGCCGCGCTTGATCCTGAACTTGTCGTGTGCCACCTTGACAGCCGGCGCAAGACCGTTCGTGGTGCATGACGCGTTCGAGATCACGTGATGGATCTTGGGGTCGTACTTGTCTTCGTTGACGCCCAGGACAAGGGTCAGGTCCTCACCCTCAGCCGGAGCTGTGATGATCACCTTCCTAGCTCCGCCCTTGATGATGTGGTTCACCGCCCCCTTTACCGTCTTGCCCTTCTTGTTTACGCCGTCTTCCTTGATGGTGAACAGGCCAGTCGACTCAACCACAATGTCCACCCCCAGGCTGCTCCAGGGAATGGCAGAGGGATCCATCTCCTTGAATGCCTTGATCGTCTTCCCGTCCACCACGAGGGCGTCGGCGGCGACTTCCACCTTGCCTTCGAAGCGGCCGTAGTTCGAGTCGTACTTGAGAAGATGAGCCATGGTCGCCAGATCACCGATGTCATTGAAGGCCACGACCTCAAGGTCCTTGCCATGATAGTCGCGGATCGCTTTGAGAACCTGCCGGCCGATCCGGCCGAACCCATTAATTCCAGCTTTGACTGTCACTTGATCCTCCAGTTCGTATTCAGCATCACGCCGCCGAGAATCCACGGCGGCGCCATGTTCTTTCAATTTGTGAAGTCTAACACATGCGGGCTTGGGCGGCTACTGCCGATTGTCACCCAACCTATTCGCTTAATGGCCCGGTACGTTCGAGGTACACGTCCATGAGGACCGCAGCCAGTCTCTCCGCATCGTGGCGCCATGGAAAGTCGTGGTCGGCGAGATCGGCCCTGTGCAGGCGCAGGTCCCCGCGATTGCGCTCATCGACGCGCACCCAGTTCGAATCCCCGAGATCGCCCTCGTGGCGTGAGTTGCACAGAACAACGTCAAACAGGTCCTCGCCGACGTGGTCCTCCAGGGCGCGGACGTGGTCATGGCATGTGTACAGGTCGGTTTCCCCGGCTTGCGTGGCGATGTTGCACACATACACCTTGAGGCCGCGACTCGCCCTGATCGCCGCCTGAAGTTCGGGGACCAGCAGATTCGGGAGCAGGCTGGTGTAAACGCTGCCGGGCCCGACAACAATAAGCTCCGCCTTGAGTATGGCTTGCAGCGCGGGAGGGAAGGCGGGCGGATTGTTCGGTTCAAGCCAGACGCGGCGAACCTGACCGGCCATCTCCGGGATCTTGCTTTCGCCCTCAACCCGGACCTCGTTTAGCGCGTGAGGCAGGCGCATATCCGCCAGCAGGCGTACCACGTGCAGCGTGGAAGGCAGGACGCGCCCGCTCACGGAGAGAGCCCGGCCCGATTCCGCGACGGCCTCCTCGAAGCTGCCGGTGAGATCCGTCAGGGCGGTGATGAACAGGTTGCCGAAGGAGTGCCCCTGCAACTCCGGCGTCCCGCTGAAGCGATACTGAAACAGCTGAGTAAGCAGGGCCTCATCGTTCGAGAGGGCTGCCAGGCAGTTGCGGATGTCGCCCGGCGGCAGGATACCGAGGCTGGCGCGCAGCCGGCCGGACGATCCACCATCGTCGGCAACAGTGACGACCGCAGTGATATTGCGCGTGTGCTCCTTGAGGCCCCGCAGAAGAGCAGAGATGCCGTGACCGCCGCCGATCGCCACTACCCGCGGCCCGCGGTCCAGCCTGCGGTAGCTGGCCAATTGATCCACAACAGGCTCGCCGGGCCGCAGAAACGGGCGGAGCAGGGCGCGATTGAGACGCCAAATGCCGTAGCCAACAAGGCCGGCGCCCAGGCCCGCGAAGATCAGCACACGGACGAGCCGCGGCAGGAAGCGCAGGGCTGCGAAGCTTAGGAGATTCAAGATCAATGGGTTGCTGGTGTTTGTCCGGTAGAGCTCCAGCAAGAAGATGCCGCTGCCGACCGCCAGCAGGGTGATGCCGGCAAGGATGAGCAGCATCCAGCGTTTGATACCCAAGCCCGGCACAAGCCAACGGCGGATCCTCTCGAGGCCACTAGCGGGCGTTCGCGGCTTCTTCATCAAAAACGAGTGTAGCAGGGAGAAGAAAAACCGTCAAATTGGAGGGCGGGATCGCGGCAACAGCATGCGGGCCGTGCACGCGCCGGCGCGGAGACCCCGGCGAGCGGCGCCATGCATGGGCAATTCCTCCTGGTCAGAAGAGCGCCGCGGCACCCCCTGCCGTGCAGTTCCCCTGACTTGAACTGGCATTATAATCACCTTAAATGAGCGCGTTCTTCATTCGGATCGGTTCACTGTTAGCGGACCCGCCAGGGAATCTGATCTACCTGCTCGTGCTCGCGTTCTCCGTCGCGGGGACGCTGCAGGCTACTTTTTTTCAATGGCGCGCCGGCGAATCGGTTCGGGACCGTCGTGCGCTGTTGGGTTTGGGGGCCATGCTGGCCGCGCTGGCGGCGTTCTTCCTGCTCGGGATCGCAGTGGCGGCCCCATTCCCGGGTGCCCGGGCAAGCCTCCCCCCACTTGATCGCGCGGTCACATTCATTCTTTTCACTTGGGCAATCTGGGTCTGGGCGTTTCCGGAGCCCGGCAGCCAACCTGACTTGTGGGTCTGGTTGCTCACTGGCCTGGCCGTTGCGGCAGGCGGCGTGAGCGTGTTCACGCAGGCCTCCCGGGCGACAGCGCTCGGCTACAACCAAACGGCGGAGAACACCGTCTGGCAGATCGCCACGGTTGGTCTGCTCGGCGTCGGTGCTGCGCTGTTGTATATCCGGCGCACCGAAGGCTTCGTCAATGGGATGGCATTCCTCGGCCTGGCATTCCTTGGGCACGCGGTTCACCTTGTCGCCAGGGAGGCGGGGGACTACTCGGGGATCTTGCGGCTTGCGCACGTCGCGGCTTTTCCCCTGCTGCTTACGCTGTCGCAGCGTTTTGGGGCCGCGCCTGCCGGCACTGCTCAAGAGGCCCGAGCAGCAGATCCGAAACGGTACGGAGCGGATCCCAAAACCGTGCACGCGCTGCTTAGCCTGGCGGCAGAGACAGACACAGCCAAGTTGAATCAGGCGATGGCACGCGCCGTGGCGCGCACCATGCTCTCTGATCTGTGTTTCATCATGTTCCTGACCCAGGACAAGGGCCAGGTGGATATCGCGGGCGGCTACGACCTGATCCGTGAAGACTACCTTCAGGGCACCCGACTCGATAGCACCCGGGTTCCCAGATTGGCGAATTCCATCCGACGCGGCCGTCCACTCAGGCTGCCGGCGACGGGCACGGTCGACGACATCAGGGGACTCGGCGACCTGCTCGGGCTCAAGGATCCCGGTAATCTGTTGAGCGCACCGATCATCACACCCGACAACGAGCCGCTGGGTGCACTGGTCCTGCTTTCTCCGTACTCACATCGTGAATGGAGCGCGGCTGACCAGAATCTCCTGGTTAGCATTGCCGGCGGCCTGGTGTCGTTGATCCAACGCAGCCGCCAGGCACGCATGCGCGCGCCCCAGGCAGATGGACTCCCGGACGCACTCCGCAGCAAGGAAGAAGAGGTTTTGGGGCTGAGGCGGCGCAACGACGACCTGGCGCAACAGCTGGAGACGATGGCCCTGGAGGGTGAGAAGGTCGCGGCAGAGTCGGCGGAGTTGGCATCGCTGCTCACCACAAAGGAACGGTCTGAGGTCCGGATCCGCCAGCTGGAGACGGAGTTGGAGTCGGCGAAGGGAGCCGGCCGGGTTCCTGATCCGCAGCTGGAGGAACAACTGCGGGCCACGCTACGCGACCTTGCCCATCTCCAAAACGAGTTGGCGGCCTCAAACCAGAAGGTGCTGGAGCTTGAAAGCCATGCCGACGGCGAACGGCGAAAGAAGGAACAGGCTGAGGTGATTGCGTCGATCTCGCAGGAGCTCCGTCAGCCGATGTCATCCATAATCGGCTACACAGATCTGCTGCTGGGCGAATCGGTCGGCATCCTGGGGGCACTGCAGCGCAAGTTCGTCGAGCGCATCAAAGCCTCGACAGAGCGCATCGGCGGCCTGATCGACGACATGATCCAACTAACCACACTTGAGGTCGGGCTATCTGAACTCAAGCCCGAGGCGATGGACTTGAATCTGATCATCGACAACGCGCTGGCATACACGAGCAGCCAGGTGCGAGAGAAGAAGATCGCCATTCACCTGGATCTGCCCAGGAGTGTGGCCCCGGTCAATGCGGACCGCGAGGCCTTACAGCAGATCTTGATCCACCTGCTGCAGAACGCCGGCGCGGCCACACCCGTGGAGGGCACCATCGCCCTCAAAGTGCTCACGACGGTGGACGAGGGCAAGTCGTACGTCATGGTCCAGGTTACCGACAGCGGCGGCGGCATACCCGAGGAAGACCTGCCACGGGTCTTCACGCGCCTTTTCCGTGCGGATAATGTGCTCATCCAGGGGGTGGGCGATACGGGGGTCGGGCTTTCGATCGCCAAGACGCTTACCGAGGCACAGCACGGCCGCATTTGGGTTGAGAGTCAACCTGGATCGGGCGCCACGTTTTGCGTGCTGCTTCCTGCGGTAGGGGACACGATCGGCAGGATGCCAGGCAAGGAGGCCCGTTGAGGCAGACCGTTCGTCGAATGGCGAGCGGAATCGTGTATGCCATCGTCTCGCTGCTGCTCGTGATCGGCAGCCTTTCTTTGTCGCTGGCGCAGGGGGGGACCGCCGGACCTCCCACCTCAACACCGAGGGCGCTCCCAACCGGGACAAGCACTCGGATCCCGACACCGCAGCCGACACCCACAGGATCCGCGTCCGCGACGACGAGTCCGACGGTGGTCGCGACCCAAATCGTGCCCACTTCCACGTACCTCTATCCCACCTTGGCGGCACCGCAGCCCACGTCAACCTTTGCGAGGGCGTGCGGTCCGTTCGCCGGATGGGTGAAGGGCTACGTGGTACAGCCAGGGGACACTCTATTCCGGATCGCACCGCTGCACGGCATCCAAGTAGACGCACTTCAACGAGCCAACTGCAGAACCAACACGATGATCTACGCCGGCGAACGATTGTGGGTTCCGTTCGTCCTTCGGCCTCCAACGCAGTTGACCATCATCCCCACCTTCGACACGCCGACCGAGCCCGCGACGCCGACCGCGAGCCCCACGCCCACTAGTACGGCGACTGACGGTCAGGATCCATAGGCCGGGGCGAGGCACCATGCTCCCGGCTGGCCGATCAACACCGCTTTGCTGCCAGCAATGAAATCGTCCGCTCCCGTTCTGGCTTTCGCGCTGCTCGGGATGACCACCGCATGCGGCAGCCTGAGATTTCCTATCCCTCAGGCGCCGCAAGAATCCGCGCCGCTGGTGCTGATCACTGCAGCCCCGGACGCATCGCCGACCCCAACGCCGTTCCAGCCGCCCTTCGTCGAACAGGCAACTCCGACCTCGTTGTACTACATCCAGGTTCCGACGCTCGAGCCATTCTTCCCCACCGCGACGGCCTCGCCTACCGAGATCCCGCCGCTGCTGCCAAGCCCAACGGTTGATCTTAACTCACTCTTCCCGACCGCAGCCGCGCCCCCCGTTCCGGCGGTTGCCGGGGAGGCGCCGGAACCGTCGGCGCTGCTGACTGACACCGAGACGATCAATTTCCTGCTGATCGGATCCGACAAGCGCCCGGGAGGGTCGTACCGCACCGACACCATGGTCGTCGTGGTCCTGTGGCCCGGTCAGGCACAGGTCTCGATGATCTCTATCCCGCGTGATCTGTGGATCTACATTCCCAGCGTCGGCATGCAGCGCATCAACACGGCCTACCAGAGCGGCGAGCTATACGGGTATGGCGGCGGAGGTCCGGGGCTGCTGCGCGATACGATTGCGTACAACCTCGGCATCCGCATCGACCACACGGCAATGGTGGAGTTCGACGGCTTCCGCCGGATCGTCGACACGCTTGGCGGGGTCGATGTTCCCGTAGCGTGCCCGTTTACGGATTGGCGTCTGATCGATCCCAGCTACGATCCGTACAACGAGAACAACTGGGCCTTGTACACCGTGCAACCTGGCGTCGCGCACATGGACGGCGACCTGGCGCTTTGGTACGCGCGCTCGCGGCTGAGGTCGAGCGACTTCGATCGCGGCCGGCGGCAGCAGGAGGTGCTGCGTGCCATCTTTGGGCAGGCGCTGCGGACCGACACGCTGACGCGCATCCCGCAACTCTACAATGACCTCTCGGCCACCATCGTTACCGACGTTGGCCTGGGAGACATTGTCAAGCTGGCTCTGTATGCGCCGACGCTTACAAACGCCAGCATCCGCAGCTACTACATCCGACCGCCGTACGTCAGTTCCTGGACGACCCCCGCGGGCGCATCCGTGCAGCTGCCCGATCAGGCCGCGCTTGAACAGATGCTGATCCAGGCGACGACCCTGTCCACGGCCGCCATCGAGAGGCAGGCGATATCGGTGGAGATCCAAAATGGTACATCTGTCTCCAGTCTGGACGGGCTGGCTGCCAACCGCCTGAACTACGCGGGCTATGCCACGCACATCTCGGCGGCCGACCGGCAGGATTACGGCAGCTCGGTCGTCATCGATGCGACCACGACCCAGGATCCCGGCCGGCGGTCGGCACTGATCGACATCCTGGGACTGCACTCGGCATCCGTGATGCCCGCGCCGGACTCGAACGCCGGATCTGACTACCGCATCATCCTGGGATACGACTACGAGGCTTGCTTTCAGCCGGAAGACCTCGTTCACTAGTTGACAATAATCGAAACCCTCATTAGACTATGCGCACGGCTACACGATGCGCAGGTTCATGCGGCCCGTGCAGCCACTCAGGAGGCGAAATGCCTGCGAAGAGCTCAGGTCGCATCACCGCCCAAACGCCGCTCGTGCCCGCCCTGCAGGCATGGGAATCCTATCTTTATGACCGGGGCCGTTCTCCGAACACGGTCAAGGCTTTTCTTTCGGACGTTCGAATCCTGACACAGTACCTGCCTCCCGATCAGACCGTCGGCTCGGTCACGACCCGCGATCTGGACCGATTCTTCCGTTGGATGGAAAAGGAACGGCATGTTCCTTGCAGCCCCAAGACGCTCGCGCGCCGGATCACTGCGACCAAATCCTTTTTCCGGTGGCTGGGGAAATACGGGGTCCTGCCCACCGATCCGGCCGAGAAAGTCGTCCAGCGGTCGGCGGTCAGCCCCCTCCCCCAGGTTCTCAGCGAGGATGAGGTCAACCTGGCTCTGGCGGCGTCTGACCGCCACCGGCGAGGCTCAAAACCGGACGCGCGATCATTCACTCTCCTGTCGCTGCTGCTCTCGACGGGCATCAAGAAGAGCGAGTGCCTCGGTATCCACCTGAATCACATCGACCTGAATGCACAACCCGGACCCCAGGTCTTTGTCCGATATGCCAGTCCCGCCAATCGGTACAAGGAGAGGAAACTGGAACTGCCTGACGACTGGATCTCCGCATACAGCGAGTACCTGGAGCAGTACAAACCAGTGGACCAGCTCTTCCCGTGGTCACCGCGGCGTCTCGAGTACCTCCTGGAAGACATCGGCGAAGAGGCCGGCCTGAAGAAACATCTCTCCTTCGACATGTGCCGCTGGACATGTGCACTGCGCGATTTTGTGACCGGAATAGAGCCGGACAAGGTTCGCCAGAAGATGGGTGTGTCGAAGATCCAGTGGCGGGAAATCCACTTCAAGCTGCGTCAGTTGTCTGACGCCGAGTGAAGCCACGCCAGCCTCGGCCCGCTCAACCGATAACCGTCCTAGGTGGCAGGCGTCACGGCAAAACAGGCTACCTGTCGCGTTTCCTTTCGCAGTCGAAATGCTTCGGCCGGGCGAAAGCCGGGTACCCAGATGAGGGTCTGACCAGAACACAGGAGCGGCCAACGGCGCCGGGCGCGCGCTGGCAATTTCGCGTTCACGAAGAAGTCCGAGAGCTTCTGGGAATGGCCCTGCAAGCCCAGGGGTTGGAATCTATCGCCCGCATGAGGTGGGCGCAGCTCCAAAGGCGCCGGCAGTGTATCCGCGTCCAGGTAGACCCGAAGTCCGTCTCCACCCCTCGGGATCAGCTGCATGGGCGACTCCGCCGCGGATACGTAGTCCGCGGTGAATCGCCAGCCATTCGCCAGCGGCACCGACAGAGCCTTGAGCTGCGGGAGGCGAACCGAGTCTGGCCGCATCTGCGGCCACTGTTCGAAGGGCAACGATTGTCGGCCGAGGCTCACGTATATGGCATCTGCCTCGCGGAACACGGTCAGGCCGCCACCGAGATCAAGACGTGATGAAGAAGCATCCGCAACGAAATCTGCAGCGCCCTCCAAGGCCGAAAAGCTGGTCTCGACTGCCGGCCGCAGGTGTTCGGCAGCCGCGAGAATCAGGCGCCGCTGCAGGGGAACCGATTGCCTGGCGAGCTCCAAGGCATCAAAGCAAACGAAGTCGCTGCTCTGACGGAGCACGGTCTGATGCCATGCGCCGGTGACTCGCTCCTCCACCAAGGCAAGGTCCGAGGCCAGAGTTTCCGCGGTGCGCCAGAGAGCCAGACGCACGCGGGGGTTATAGGATTCCAACGCGGGAAGCAACTCGTGGCGCACGCGGTTCCGGAAGTACTCGAGAGAGTCGTTGCTGCGGTCATGGTGCGGCGCCAGCGAATTCGAGGCGCAGTAGTCGACTGTTTCACTGCGCCATATTCCAAGGAGGGGCCGGATGAGCGGGATGTCCGTATCGAACTGAGGCAGCACGGATCGGTAGGACATCGCTTTGAGTCCGGTCATTCCCGCGCCCCGGATGAGGCGCATGAGCACGGTCTCAACCTGATCGTCGGCATTATGTCCCACAGCCACTGCATGGGCCGCGTGCCGGCGCGCCTCCGTGAAAAGGAACTCATAACGGAGCTCACGCGCCGCCGCCTCGATCGAGAGGGCCCTGGACCGGGCGTGGGCGCGGACATCGGCGCGCTGCATCACGAAATGCAGCCCCAGCGAAGCGGCCTCCGTTTCCACCGCGGCGGCCTCAACGGCAGACTCGGAGCGCAGCTCATGATCAAGGTGTGCGATGATCGGTCGATGGCCAAGCGCGTGCAGGGCGTGCATGAGGCATAGGCTGTCTGGGCCGCCGGAGACGCCGACGACCATCAGCGCGGGCGCTTCAATACGGCAATACTCGCGTAGGACCAGTGCAACCTTGTGCAGCATGCGATGACGTCGATCAGGGCCGCCGAGCGGTGACCTCAGGCTTGGTACAGCTCGACGAGCACACCGCCCGTCGATTCGGGGTGGACAAATGCGTACCGGCGTCCGTCAGCAGCGAGGCGCGCATCATCGTTGATCAGGCGCACCCCCTTGGCCTTCAGGTGCGCCAGCATGGAGGCAATGTCATCCACCTCAAGGCAGATGTGATGCATTCCCGGCCCGCGTTTGGCCAGGTACCTGCCGATCCCCGAATCGGCGGTCGTGGGCAGAACGAGCTCCACCTCGGAAGCCTCGGCCGGCAGGAATGCCACCTGTGACTGTTCAGCCGGAACTTCATGCAGCTCGCGGAGCTGCATGCCAAGCGCGTCACGCCAAAAGGACAATGACGCCTGCATGTCCGAGACAACTACAGCGATGTGATGAATCGACTTTACAGAGGGCATGTTCTCTCCCGGGGACGACCGCGGCCCGCTAGTCGGACTGCTCGAGCAAGTCCATGTATGCCGATTCCAGCAGATCGCGCCGCTCGATTCCCAATTGCGAGATCAATTCTTCTGCGATGAGGTGACCTTCGCGATCCGACTGGCCGGGCTGGAGGACAACTTCGAGCTCCAGGAAGTGCCCCAATCCCTTTACTTCGTCCAGGTGCACGCGAGTCTGGCCAACCAGGTAGAGGTGCCGGACCTTCTCCACTTTTCCTCGGATTCCCAGGGCCTTTTCGAGTACTGACCGGAGGGCGGAGGGATCGCGGGTCTCGAAAATGCTGTAGTCCGAACGCTTTGGGCCATCCTGGTCCGGGCGCTCATAGTAGATCAGCTGTGCCACCCCCGAATCCAACTCCCGCAGTTTGAGGCGCCCCGTCGCCGTCACAAAGAACGTGTCCAGCTGCGGAATGACCTGCACGGGCTTCTCAGTCAGCTGCCGGGCCCGAGCGTTCAGCGCGGCGAAGTCGCGGACCCGGGCCTTGATCTCCACATTCGAAGGCATGAGCCAATTCTAACCCCCCAGTTATCGGAGCGCAGTAGCGCGATCGGGCCGCCCCAGTCGTGGCCGAGAAACGTGCTGCCGTGACTGTCGGCGTCGACGTCGGTCGACACCCGGCTAGGCCACCTTGAGGAAACCGAAGGCGCGCCAAAGCCTGCGCATCACGGCGTGGCCTAAGTCGGGATTCAGGAACTGATTGGGGCAGGAACCGGGAATGAGCCTGATGCCATTCTTCGCGCACATCTCGACGGCGGCCGGCGACACACTCGTCATGCTCGCGCCGATGCCGGGTTTTGTGCCGAGTATGCAGTGCATCCAGACGTGCTGGATGTCAAGCTCAATGCACTGCCGCACAACGTCCTCCGTCACCCGAGGGCTTGCGAGGATGAAGACCCCATCGGGCTTCTCTGGCAGCGAGGCCAGATCCGGGTAACTCCGATCGCCCTCAAACTCCTGGATGCGCGGATTCACCGGGTAGACCGTGTAGCCGGCCGCTTTGAAGTTGCGGAAGTTCGAGTTGCAGCCGGTCTCGCGCCGATCTGAGACGCCAACGACGGCGATCTTCTTCTGATCCAGAAACTCCCCAACCAGCGTATCGATCTTTGAAATCACGGAACCTGCCTTTCGCTGAAGCCGTGTCCCACTACGACTCGAGAAGAAGCCACCGGTCGCCTCCGAGGTGCTTGGCCTCGTACAGTGCACGGTCGGCGCGCTCGAGCACCGAACTCCAATCGTCAGCACCCTGCCTGAACTGGGCGATGCCGGCGCTGAGCGTGAGCTGAATGGACGTCTCCCCCAGGGGAATGCGCGTTGAGCGCACGTGTTGGCACAATCGGGACGCCTGCTCACTCGCGGCTGCGGCGGTGGAGTTCGGCAAGACGACCAGGAACTCGTCGCCGCCGTATCGCCCAATCTCGTCTGGCTGACGGATGCGATCCCGCAGGTCGCGCGCAACGATGCCAAGGATCTTGTCACCGGAAAGATGTCCCGAGCTGTCATTTACGGCTTTGAAGCCATCGAGGTCCAGCATGGAGATCGCAAGAGGCGTGCCATAGCGCTCGGCGTACGTTACCTGGCGCTGAACGTCGGCAATGATGGAACGCCGATTCGGCAGGAGAGTGAGGCTATCTGTGTGGGCAAGTTCGTCCGCATGGGCGACGACCGCGAGAAACTCGGCGGTTTTTTCGTCCAGGGCTGACCGGGCGGCGGTCAGCTCCTCCGCCAGCCGATCGTTCGCCTTGAGAAGGTCGAAGGCAGCGTGCGTAGGCTCCGCGAAGAGAAGCGTTGCGCCCCTGCCTGCGGGGACGAGCAGACAGTCGCATCCGATGGAATGGCCGGTCGTGCCAAAATCGATCTGCCCTTGAATCGGCTTCTTTGCGCGGCGCGCAGATTCCAGCAGCTGCTCGACCGGCTCCCTCTGGACCGGCGCGATCAGGTCGAGGAATGACACGGCTGAAGGATCGCTCTGCAGGAGGAGCTCAAAGGCCGGATTGTCAGCGACGAGCCGGCCATGGGCATCGACGAGTGCAACCAGCGTGCGCGTCGATTGCAGAAACGGCCCAAGCCCGTGACGGGCGACGGACGTGATCAACGCGCTGTTGAGCTTGGAGTCTCGCCGCAGCAGCGTTCCTCGAACGCCGGCAGCTTGTTTCTGAGGCACTGCGCTCTACTGCGTCCTTGCGAATCGCCAGATCAGGAGCACGCCGCCCACGACCAACACCGCCGGCCAGAGGAAGTCCAGGGCGCCGGCATAGGTGGTACCCAGGATAGCTCCAAAGGCAAGCAGTATGATGCCAGGTAGGTAGGCCCAGCGCAGGGATGCCGCCACGGCCAGTAGAAGAAACGTCAAGCCCAGGCCGAGAAACAGGAAGCCCGGGGTCTCCTGGATGCCGAGTCTCTCCTCCAGGATCGTCAGGAATGCCAGCGTGATCAGGACGCCGCCGGGAATTATGGCCCACCATCGATGCCGGCCGCTCAGGTACACGGCGAAGAAGCCAAGTCCAAGGGCACCGAGGAAGAAGAGGCCACCCCAGTCGCCGAACAACCTGGGCAAGAGACTCTCCGAGGCCAGACCTGCGAGCGCAAAGCCCGGGATGGCTGCCCACCATTCGATCCGGGGATTCGACGCAAACCGATAGAGGAAGTAGGCGGCTCCAACGAGGAAGACCGCTCCCCAAAAGAAATCAATCGCGCCGCGGAATAGCCCCAACCGCTCGAGCAGCATCAACGCCCCCATGAGGATCAAACCCACGCCGATCAGGATTCGAAAGTCAAGCCGCTTCATGTACGCTCCTAGTCTACCTGGATGGATGTGGCGCCGCCGTCAATGACCATATCGGCGCGACGCGCCGCTGAATCGAAGTCGGCGGATTGATACAGCCCATATGCCGCGCGCGGAATCCACCCATCAGGATCCAGGCACCGGCGGTGACAATCAACACGGGCCGGGACCACCCGAAAACATCCCCGCCCATGTAGCCCGGGGTCTTAAGAAAGTACAGGCCGCCAAGGACGACGAGCAGGAACCCCCAGAAGATCTTACCCCGCCGCATTCTGGTCTCCATTCCCACTGCGGGAACGCAGGAGCCCGCGGCCGATCACATACAGTCCAAGCAAGATCAGAAGGAATGCAGGCCCGTAGGGCCCCAGAATGCTCAGCCTTTCCATGACCGCAGCAAAGACCAGGAACAGCCCCGTGCTGATAACCACGAGATTGATCCCGTGCCTGAGATTGTGGCGCGTGTCCTCTCCGAACAAGCCGGTGAGGATCGTTCCCACGCCGACGAAACCGGGGATCAAGGTCCACAGGAACGACCAGGATTCCCAATCGCCAGAACGATGCTGATAGTACAGGATGCCGCCGATGCCCGCGACAATGCACGCGGGGATGGACATTGCCGGCGCACCGGTGAGCAATCCGACGAGCAGGATCACGGCGCCCACCCCGATCACATAGAATGGCCACTCGAATTGGAACTCGGTCCAGGCCCTAAGAGCCGGCACTTGCCGGAGGGCGAAGAACCATGCACCAAGAAGGATCAGCAGCACCCCCAGCCCGAGTTGAGTTCGATCACGTTTGTTCATGAAGATCTCCCGATTTCTTCGCGTGAAGTGAGTGTATAACACATCGCGGCTTAAGCCAAGTCCCGCCTTACTTACGCCGTCCGAGGGCATCCGTTGCAGACCGGATACGCTTTTTCGCCGCAGACCGGGACGGGGCCGCACATGCGCGGCAGTATAATCCTTCGATGACAAATAGGAGCAATAATGGCGACTCCCTCGATTGAAGGCTGGACCTGTCCCGTTCCACTGCAACGCTATGCTACGATCGTGATGGGACACGGCGCGGGGGGCAAGATGATGAACGATCTGATCCGCCACCTGTTCGCGGCGGATTTCGAGAATCCGCTGCTGGGACAGCTTGCCGACGCGGCCACGATCCAACTCGACGGCATGCGCCTGGCATTCACGACCGACTCGTTTGTGGTCAGCCCCCTATTCTTCCCGGGCGGCGACATCGGCGAGCTTGCTGTCAACGGTACGATCAACGACCTTGCGGCGACCGGAGCCATACCTCTGTACCTCTCCGTGGGTTTCATCCTGGAAGAGGGACTGCCGATGGAGACCCTGGCGCGGATTTCAAGATCCATGGCGCAGGCCAGTGAAAGGGCAGGAGTACAGATCGCGGCGGGTGACACCAAGGTCGTCAACAAGGGACACGGGGATGGCATCTACATCAACACCTCGGGTATTGGGCTGATCGCCGAGCGCGTGACCGTTGCGCCAAACCTTGCCCGGCCCGGCGATGCGATCCTGATCAGCGGTTCCATCGGGGATCACGGAATCGCCGTGATGTCGGTGAGGGAGGGCTTGAAGTTCGAGACGGAGATCAAGAGCGATACCGCGCCTCTTTCCGATATGGTTCAGGCCATCATCGAGGCCACGAGCGACATCCACTGTCTTCGAGACGCCACGAGGGGCGGCCTTGCGGCGGTCCTGAACGAATTGGCCGAGGCCTCCCAAATGGGGATTGAGTTCGAAGAAGCCAGGGTGCCGGTTCGGCGCGAAGTCATGGCAGCTTGCGAACTGCTGGGCCTTGACCCCCTGTTCATAGCCAACGAGGGCAAGATGGTGGCGATCGTTCCAGAGGAACAGGCCGATCGAGCCCTGGCCGCGATGCGCGCGCATCAGTATGGGCGCGCGGCCACGATCATCGGACACGTTGTGAAAGACCATCCCGGAATGGTCGTTGCCCGGACCTCCGTCGGGGGCACGCGGGTCGTGGATTTGCCAGCGGGAGAACTCCTGCCGCGCATTTGTTGATCGGCGCCTCGTGCACAGCAACGAAGGCGGAGCTCATCGGGGGAAAAAGTGCGGCCGAAGGGCGTCATTAGCTGCAGAGTCGACGCAAAGCCAGCCACTCACCGGTCTGCTTCGGATGCTCGGCGACGGCCACAAGGCCGCTTTGAATGAGGGGCATGACGGCGCGATTGCCGAGCTCCGAACTCCACCCGAACAGTTTGGTGACATCGCGCGCCTGGGCTATGCCCACCGACTCAAAGTAGATCTCCAATAACCTGCGGCGTGCCTGGGACTCTGTGATCCGACGGGCGTCTTGAGGAAGCCAGGGATAGTGGCGCTCAACGATGTCGTAGGTGAACGCGTACCTCCAGGACCCAGCCTCCGCCACGCCCACAGGCAGGATCTTGAAATCCATTTGGAGGTCCTCCAGAGCCCGGTTCCATTCGGCCTCCTTGGCCCCGGCCATGCGGGCCGCCTTGCGCAGCGAGATCGAGTCAAGGGGTCCGCTCGTCAGCACAGCGTCGTAGATGTTCCTGGCCGCAAGTGTCAGAAGGCCATCCTGGTAGGCAACGAGGTGGTCCTCCTCAATCGAACCGAAGTTGCCCGAGAGCGCATAGAAGAACGGCACGGTGTCCAAGGATATGACAGTTGCCTTGCGCCGCAACACCTTGGCGTAGTACCAGATGCGCTTTGGAAGGGCGTCGTCCTTCCAACCCCACGTAACATGCCCAGGATCGTCGTGCGCGTCGGCTACAGGCCGATCGCCAGCGACCGCGGTCCACAGACTGGGGAGCTCCGCGCCCTTGATCGGCCAGAAGAAGATGAAGCCACGCCGGTCCACGAACTTCTGCGCCTGGGATTGGGATGCCAATGGCCTTGCAGGCGGCAGGTGAAAGGCCTTGCGTCGATACGCTTGGACTCGATCCAGGTCGATTCTTGGCATATTGGTGTGCAAAACGCCCCCGGCAGTCGGGACACCAGAAGGCGGAGCACTGAAGCCGATGAGGCATTCTAGCGCAATGCGCCTCGCCCCGCAATCGGACGTATAATCTGGCCGGAGGGCGCATGACTGCAGACCTGTCAACGCTCACCAGGCTTCTCAATAACGAAGTGATCCGCGCCATGGGGCTGAATCCGGAGGGCTGGGCAGGACGGCTCCTTCAGCCGCCGCTGTCTCGGGCCACAAGACGCTTCAGTGAGCTGATGGCCCAAGCGGACTGCATCATTGCAGATGAGGGCATGCCGGCGGCCGCCCGATTCGTGCTTCTGAGTCTGGTGCAGGATATCAGATCGCGCGGCCTGCAAAACGTGCCGCGAGAGGGACCGCTAGTTATTGCGTCCAACCATCCCGGGTCCATCGATTCAATGGCCATTGGCGCCTGCGCCGGCCGCGAAGACTTGAAGATCATCGCCAGCGCGATCCCATTCCTAGAGAACCTGACGCACATCCGCGAGCACCTTATCTTCCTGCCGCGCCAGGGCATCCAAGCACGCATGCTGGCCGTGCGCGAGGGCGTCCGGCACCTCAAGGCGGGCGGGGTGCTGCTGCTTTTTGCGCGCGGGGGCATCGATCCTGACCCCTCCTTCATGCCGGAAGCGGATCTGGAATTGTCGGGCTGGTCGCGCAGTCTTGCCATCTTCCTGCAACGGGTACCGCAGACGCGAGTCGTGACCAGCATTGTGAGTCATGTCATCGACCCAGCGTACATGAAGCATCCTCTAATATGGCTGCGGCGGGCACGCCCTGACCGCCAGCGCCTGGCAATGATGATCCAGATCATCCAGCAGATGCTGGGCAAGAAGCTGGATCTGGTGCCCCATGTTTCATTCGGAGAAGTGACCGATTGGCCGGCGGGCGAGAATGCGGGGGATCCTCTCCGGGCAGTGGTGGGGGCCGCCCGACGCTTGCTCCAGTCCCACCTCGCATGGCAGTCGTAGGGTCAGACATTCGGGTCTTCCAAGATCCGGAAGCCCTCAGCCAGGCGGCAGCAGTCGTCTTTGTCGAGACTGCGAATCAGGCCATCGCCGAGCGCGGCCAGTTCCGGGTGGCCTTGAGCGGCGGGAAGACGCCGGAGCGCCTTTATGCGCTTCTGGCTGAAACTCCATATAGGGAGCTGATCGATTGGCATCGTCTCCACGCCTTCTGGGGCGACGAGCGCTGCGTGCCGCCCGAGGACTTGGACAGCAATTACCGGCGGACCCGCGATATCCTGCTCAGTCGCGTGCCTGTGCCGCTCGAGAACATCCGCCGCGTCCGTACCGAACTTGATCCAGAGCTGGCCGCGGAGGACTACGCATTGGTTCTCAGAAAGTCCGCAGACCCGCCGCTTGAGTGGCCGCGCTTCGATCTGGTGCTGCTCGGGCTGGGCGAGGATGGGCACACTGCATCCCTTTTCCCCGGCTCCCCCGTGGCAACGACGCGGGCGACACTGGCAGTCAACATGCGGGGCCAAAATCGGCAGAGCTGGCGCGTGACCATGACCCCTGCGGTCTTCAATTCCGGGCGACGCGTCGTCTTCCTTGTCCTGGGCGCCGGCAAGTCCAAGGTCGTCGCCAGCGTCCTGTATGGCGCGACCCAACCTGACAGATTGCCCGCGCAGCGCATCCATCCTGAGGCCGGAGAGTTGATCTGGATGCTGGACGCGGGGGCTGCAGCCAATTCGTAGCACAACAGCTCGGAGGAGAGTGCATGGACCTGGCAATGATTGGTCTGGGCAAGATGGGCATGAACATGGCCACTCGCTTGGTACGCGGTGGACACGGCGTGGTCGGTTTCGCCCCCACTCGGGAATCCGTGGAGCTCGCAATCAAGATGGGCGCAACCGGCGCCAACTCGCTGGAGGGAGCGATCCAGAAGTTGGAGTCTCCGCGAGTCGTATGGCTGATGGTACCGGCGGGGAAGATCACGGATGAGACCATTGCCAGCCTTGCCGCGCTCTTGAAACGGGGCGACAGCCTGATCGATGGCGGCAACACGAACTACAGGGAGACGATCCGGCACGCCGCGCTGCTCGAGTCCAAAGGAATGGATTTCATCGATTCGGGCACCAGCGGAGGTGTGTGGGGCCTGGAATCGGGCTATAGCTTGATGCTGGGCGGCAAAGCCGAGGTGATTGAGCGGCTGCGGCCAATATTCGAAACCCTCGCGCCAGGCAAAGAGCTCGGTTGGGGACACGTGGGGCCTCACGGCGCAGGCCACTTCGTCAAGATGATCCACAACGGTATCGAGTACGGGATGATGCAGGCCCTGGCCGAGGGCTTCAACATCATGGAGGCCAAGCAGGAATTCAAGTTGGATCTGGCACGAATTGCTGAGATCTGGAGACACGGGAGCGTTGTACGTTCATGGCTGCTGGACCTGACCGCGCGGGCATTGCAGGACGATCCGACCCTGTCCGAAATCAAGCCGTGGGTGGCGGACTCTGGCGAAGGGCGTTGGGCGGTGGAGGAGGCGATCGACCAGGGGATTCCCGCTCCGGTGATCACCCTGGCGCTGCAGACCCGGTTCGCCAGCCGCGATGAGCGCAACTACACGGCGCGACTGCTGGCCGCAATGCGAAACCAGTTCGGGGGACACGCGGTGAAGCCCGCGGACCAAGGAGACCTCCCTCACGGGAGCTGATCCACGATGGGAGACGATGTCCACACTTCGCTGGTGATATTCGGAGCCTCGGGTGATCTTACGCAGAGAAAGCTCATCCCCTCGCTATTCAATCTCTTCCGCAAGGGCCGGCTGCGAGGTCCTTTCGGTATCATCGGTCACAGCAAGACTGCCTTCACCAACGAGCAGTTCCGGACGCACCTGGGCAATGCATTGCGGGAGCATGCTACTTTCAAATACACGGACGATGAGTGGCAGGCCTTCGTGGGCGATGTCTCCTATCACCAGGGCGGATACGACGTTGCGGACGACTTCAGCAGCCTGGCGCGGGCCCTTGGCGCGGCCGAGAACGGAGCCGGCAACCGCGTCTACTACATGGCCACGCCGCCGGATATCTTTCCGCACATAATCGAACTCCTCGGCGAAACAGGGCAGCTCGTCGAAGATGCCGGCTGGCGTCGAGTGGTGATCGAGAAGCCATTCGGAACGGACCTTGAATCGGCCCAGCGACTCAACCTGCAGATCCACAAGACGCTGCGCGAACGGCAGATATACCGGATCGATCACTACCTGGGCAAAGAGACCGTACAAAACATCCTGGTAACCCGCTTCGCCAACACGATATTCGAGCCGCTCTGGAATCGCAACTACATTGACCATGTGCAAATCACCGTTGCTGAGGAAGTCGGCCTCGAACACCGCGCCGGGTACTATGACAGCGTCGGCGTGCTGCGAGACATGTTTCAGAACCACCTGCTGCAGCTTGCCACGTTGGTTGCCATGGAGCCTCCGGCCTCGTTTGATGCAACTGCCCTCCGGAACGAGAAGGTCAAGGTGCTCGCCTCGATCCAGCCGCTCGACAGTGGCGGCGTGGCGCGCAATACAGTCCGGGCTCAGTACCGGGGTTACCGTGAGGAGCAGGGCGTCAGGCCAGAATCGAGCACAGCCACGTTCGCGGTCGTGCGATTCCAGATAGACAATTGGCGCTGGCACGGAATACCGTTCTATCTGCGTTCCGGCAAGCAACTCAAGGCCAAGCTCTCGCACATTGCGATCGAGTTCAAGCGCCCGCCGCACAATCTCTTTCCGCGGGCGCACGGTCAGATGCAGCCAAATGTCCTGATTCTTTTCCTGCAACCGGACGAAGGCATCCACTGGCGTTTTGAGGCGAAGGTGCCCGATACTGTCTCAGATGTGCGCGACGTGGATATGGAGTTCCACTACGCGGAATCCTTCGAAGGCACAGAGATCCCCGAATCCTACGAGCGGCTGCTGTTGGATACACTCACGGGCGACGCATCGCTGTTCACACGTGCCGACGAGGTGGAGACGGCCTGGGGCCTAATCGATCCGATCATTCGGACGTGGGAGTCCGAGCCAGTACCCGCCCTGGGGCTGTATGAACCCGGCTCGTGGGGTCCGCCTGAGGCAGAGTCGCTATTGGCGCTCGATGGCAGAACCTGGATGAACGGCGCACCGCACGACGATCATGTATGAACCACCTTTCAGAACGCGTTAGCCGCGGTCCTGTCCACTTCCCGCAAGATGCGTGTTTGCCTCCATGATTGGCCGCCCGCTGCGACCAGCCGACAGGACTCCGCTTCTGCCGTATAATCTGGGCGACTCACGGAGAACTTGCGTCTGCCAGACGGGAGACGGTTGCGCGGCCGAGACCGGGCCGTTACAGTCTCCTGGGGATTCGATTGCCGGGGAGGACAGTCCGCATTTTCTTGGCACAAAGTGTGAATGACCGCAAGCTCGTCGACGGGCCTGTCCGGTATTTCGGCGCGACGTTTGCGGTTCCTGTTCGTATGCTCCAGGGGGCTGCACCTCGGCAGCTCTGATTCGGGCTCCACAATGATTCTGCACGCACGGGCACAGGACTTATGCTACGAACATCAAGCAGGAGGGTTTCACAATGATCAATATCCGACGCAGTCTGCTGGCAGCGGTTCCGATCCTGGGTATTCTGGCCAGTTCGTGCTCCGCGCCGCCGGCCGGAACCGCCACCCCCGAGGCGGCTGCGATGGTCAGCGCGCCGGCGGTGATTGTTGCCGAGGGCAGGCTTGAACCGATCCGCTACACCCAACTTGCCTTGAATACGAGCGGGCTGGTGAGTGAGGTGCTCCAAGAGGAGGGCAACACGGTGCAGGCTGGCGACGTGATCGCGCGGCTCGAGAACACCGAGGCCAAGACCCTTGAAACCGCGCAGGCTGACGCACTGCAGGCCATCACGAGCGCGTACCAGGCAGTGCGCGATGCCCAGTACCAGCTTGACATCTTCGATGTCCCTTCCGAATTCGCCGACTCAACCCCCACCCAGGCAGTTCGAATCGCTGAAGAGCGCCTCAACACTGCGCGGGAGGCCTTCGAACCCTACAAGCACCTGGATGAGAGGCAGCTGAAGTTGACGGAAGCAGAGGATGGCAATCCGATCCTGCGGAGCACGCCCAAGCGCCTCAAGAAGGATCTGGATGACGCCTGGGAGGACTATCGCAGGGCGGTGACGTGGCTGGACCGGGAGTCCGCACTGGAAAACGGCAGGGCGCAGCTGGCGCAGGCGCAGAAGGACTATGACAGCCTCCATGATGCAGACTTCGCCGAAGAGACTGCGGGGGTACGGGCAGCACTGGCCAATGCCGAGGTCCGGGCGCCATTCGCCGGCACGATCACGGATCTTGAACTGAAGATCGGCGAGTTCGCCGCCGCGGGGACCCCGGTCGTCACCATCGCGGATCTCTCGAAATGGACTGTGAGGACCACGGACTTGACGGAGATCGATGTCGTGCATATCGAGGAGGGCGAACCGGTAACCCTCACGCTCGACTCGATGCCGGAAGTGGAACTCAACGGCCACGTGCTGACGATCGCGCAGAGCTTCGCCGAGAAGCAAGGCGACATCGTGTACGAGGTGACCATCCTGCTTACAACGGCCAATCCCGGAATGCGCTGGGGCATGACGGCGCAAGTCAACTTCCCGCGCTGAGCCTGACTGGGACCTCGAGACGCGTCGGAAGGATGAGCATGAAAGCAAGCAGCCCGGCACTTGTATTGCTACTGGGCCTGGCGGTATCGCTCGCCGCGAGTTGCGGAGCCGCACCGGCGAGGCATGCGCCGCCCACGCCGCTGCCGGTCGTGGCTGACCTGACCGGCGTGACCGCCGAGGGGCGGCTCGAGCCTCTGCGCTTCGTTACGTTGGCAGCCAGTGTTGATGGGCTTGTGAGCGAGGTGTCCGTTCTTGAGGGCCAACAGGTGGAGGCCGGTCAGCTCCTCGCCCGCCTGGACAGCACCAATGCCGAGACGCTGGAGGCAGCCCAGACAAAGGCGGCGATCGAGCTCGGCAGCGCGTACCAGGCCGTTCGGATAGCGCAGAATGAGCTGGATGCGTATCCGCTACCGCGCATCTTCGTGGGCCTGACCGCCGAAGAGGCGGCCCGCACGTGGCTGGCAGAGTTGGACACGGCGCGCGAGGCGTTTGCACCCTACAAAGGCACGAGCCGGAAATCCCTCAAACCCAGCAGCGC